>JBFHJA010000008.1:0-27344 GCA_041596165.1 Draconibacterium sp.
ATCGCGAACACCTTTGGGCGATCTCAGGTTCATTCCCGGCACAAGCGCAATATCACCAAGGGCAGTACCACCAAAGGCTGCAATAACAGCTTTTCCCGAATAATAGGCTTTATCAACTTCAACTCGCCAATGTTCCAAATCTGAATCACTAATCAAACCAAACTCTTCAAGGTTTTTTTCGACATCCAATTCCTCCTCGATAATAGGTTCCTGCCGAATTATTGCATCAAAAAAGTATCCTGTTTTTGGCATTCTCGCTGATGGTGGAATTGAAGTATCGCCTTCAGGATACATCAGAATATCACCTTTTTCATCGGTGGTAGTATTGAAATTACGTGGTACCATTACGCGTTGTCCCCATGGAGTTTTCCACTCCTTAAAAGGTGCATGGTTGTTGAACCCAAACATGTTTTTTTTCCCCCAGGCACCAATTACATCAATTCCAATTGAGTCGATTAACTCCCAATCAACTTCGCCAAGCATTTGAAAAGGTTCGATTACTCTTATTGGTTTTTGTTGCAAACCATAATGCCGGCGAAGTTTTGAAATGGTTTGTACATGAATTCCTGTAACCGAAGTTGCGCCAAGATCCAGTACAATCCTGCCGGGTTGCTCGTGGTTGACTGTCTTTAAAAATTGTTCTCTTGAGTTCATATTTTGATAAGTTTTTCCTTTGAAATTTGAAAGCCTTAAAATACTACAATTAGCCAATTTGTAAAATTCCGCTTACAAATATGCGCATATTTGTATAGAAATATTTACTGACATGCAGGTTTTACACTTTTTCCAATGCCCGACGATAAGCTTTTAAAACCCTTTCCCTTGCAAATTTATGGTCAACAATGGGATGCACATATTGAATTGTTCCAAATTCAGGAACCCATTTTAATATATATTCTGCCTTTTTATCAAATTTTTTTTGTTGCGCTTCAGGGTTAAAAACCCTGAAATATGGAGCTGCATCACAACCGCAACCTGCGGCCCACTGCCAGTTTCCATTGTTGGATGCCAAGTCAAAATCAAGTAATTTCTCGGCGAAATATGCTTCACCCCAACGCCAGTCAATCAATAAATGTTTTGTCAGAAAGCTGGCGGTAACCATTCTCACGCGGTTGTGCATAAAACCTGTTTCGTTCAGTTCGCGCATGCCGGCATCCACAAGCGGATAACCGGTTTCTCCCTTACTCCAAAGTTCAAATTCTCTTTCATTGTTACGCCATTCAATAAAATCGTATTTCGGTTTGAATGCACTTTTTTCGACATGCGGGAAGTGGCACAAAATTGTACTGAAAAAGTTTCGCCAAATCAGTTCATTTAAAAATACTCCAGAAAATTGAATCGCTTTTCGGGTTGCTTCGCGGATGCTGAATGTGCCGAAACGCAAATGTGCACCAAGTTTTGAAGTTGCATCCAAAGCTGGAAAATCACGTTTATCCGGATAATTTTTGAGGAGATGTTCAGAAATATCAAAATCGGGAATTATGATTTTACTTTGTTCAAAACCAATTTCTTGAAGTGTTGGAACTGAAAATGGTGTTGTTTTTAGCAAACTGTCCAAGTGATTTTGCGAAGGAAATTCCGGGATTTCATCGTTTCCCAGTTTCTGTTTCCATTTTTTGCTGTACGGCGTAAAAACAGTGTAAGGAGTTCCGTCATTTTTTAAAACTTCATCGTGTTCAAAAACGACATGATCTTTATAAGTTTGAAACTCAATTTTTTTATCATTCAGAAATAATTCAATTTCTCTATCACGTTTAATTGCATAAGGTTCGTAATCCCGGTTTGTATAAACCGCTCCTATCTGAAATTCATTTGTTAGTTTTTTGAAAGCTTCCAGCGGTTTGTCAAACAACACTTTCACTGAACTTCCATATTTTACCAACTCTTTATTTAATTTTGATATTTCGGTATGGATAAACGAAACCCGCGCATCGTTTTTTGAATTGAGTTTGTCAAGAATTTCTGTATCAAAAATAAAAATGGGAAGCACCGGTAATTTTGATTCCAAAGCATAAAAGAGCGCCGTGTTATCAATCAATCGCACATCGCGACGAAACCAGAAAACAGCAATTTTTTGTTTTGTCATATCACTTTGTTGGAATTGTAAAATATTTCAACAAACCACCTTTTAAACAGTTCTCTTCTTTTTAAAGTTTTAACTATGCGTAGTAGCAGCCGTTATTGCAACGCTTGCTGCAACAGCATTTGCTGCCACAATTACCTGCGAAACCGCCTCCGAAACCTGATTATCAACCATCATTTTTTTCAACCTTACAATGGCCATTTTTCTTTTCTCCCGTTCCGGAAAAATACGTTTTAACAAACCTGCAGGTTTTAACATCGACAAAAGCATAATTTCCTCTTCATTTTCAGTTCCCTTGAAAACCTGATTTTCTATTTCAGCAATCAAACGATATACGACTTGGTAGTTGATTATTTTCGATTTTTGCCAATGAAAAAACAAGAATTGATGCGACTCCATTTTTATCAATCGCTTGTCGACCAAGCTTTTCTGCACTTCTTTTCGGATATATTTTTGTGAGAACCGCAGTTTACTGATCCAGGTTCCCAACTTCGCCAACCGCTGTTTTTGTTTTATTTTATCCAACACAAATTGATGGACAGAGTCCGAAGTTTTATCATTCAGAAATACAACTTTTTTATCTTCAAACCTGATATTTTTTTGTTGAAGAAGTTCTAAAAATAAAGCCCCGGCAAGAACAATATTTATTACATGATAAGTCGTTGAAATGAGTCCGCCTTTTTCGGGATGAACTCCAAGCAAATACAATTTTTGGGAAAGCGGAATTGGTTGTTCCATTTTTTTATGCCTTTGTTTTTTTATTTCTTTACAGTGAATTTTCAAATCTGAAAGTTACAAAGAATCTGCCTTATCAACTAATTAGTTAAATCAGGATGCAAGTTAAAAAAGGTTTTGCGAGTGACAATAATTCGGGTGTTCACCCCGCCATTTTAAAAGCGATGGAAGCCGCCAACCACGGTCATGTTGTTGGATATGGAAACGACATTTACACCCAAAAAGCGATTGAAGTTTTTAAAGAAAAGTTTGGCGAAGAAACCGAAGTTTTTTTTGTTTTTAACGGAACAGGTGCCAATGTTTTGGGGCTTTCAACGGTAACACAAAGTTTTAATTCGATTATTTGTGCCGAAACTGCGCACATCCAGGAAGACGAATGTGGTGCACCCGAAAAATTCACAGGTTGCAAACTGCTGCCCGTAGAACCCATAAATGGGAAACTCACGCCTGAAATGGTTCAACACCACCTAAAAGGCTTTAATTTTGAACATCACTCACAACCACGGGTAATTTCAATTTCGCAGGTTACCGAAATGGGAACTGTATATGAACCCCACGAAATTATTGTTCTGGCTGATTTGGCGCACAAAAACGGAATGCTTCTCCACATGGATGGGGCGCGGATTGCCAACGCTGCTGTTGCTTTGAACCTCGATTTTAAAGCATTTACAAAAGATTGTGGGGTTGATATTCTTTCGTTTGGAGGTACAAAAAACGGGATGATGATGGGCGAAGCAGTACTTTTTTTCAATCCCGACCTGACACCACTTACGAAATACATCCGCAAACAAAGCATGCAATTGTATTCGAAAATGCGGTTTGTTGGCGCCCAGTTTGTCGCTTATTTCGAGAATGATTTATGGAAAGAAACTGCAGCCCACGCCAACAAAATGGCAAAATTGCTTGAATGCGAAGTGGCAAAAATACCTGAAATTAAACTCACACAACCTGTTAATGCAAATGGTGTTTTCGCAATTGTCCCACGCGAAATTATTGAACCCTTGCAAGAGCAATTTTTCTTTTATATCTGGAACGAAACAACTTCGGAAGTACGCTGGATGACTTCGTTTGACACGACTGAAGAAGAAATTACAGGATTTGTGCAATTGATAAAGGAGTTGGTTGGATAAAAGCCCAAAGTCAAAAAAAAACAACCGTAGAAATAGCTAAAATCACCATTTATTTCCATTCCGATTGAAATATTCCCAAATTCGTAATTTATTTCAATATAATTGAAATCATATGGCTTTATTTAAATATTATCCAAGTAATCCGAAAAAGCTGAATCCGAAAATGGAAAAGCGGATCTTTTTTCATAGCCTGATTCTTCCGGCAGCTTTCGTTTTTGTATTTTGGGTAGTTGAAATCTTTGAGCAAACCACCGGTATCAGTTTAGTAAAATTTGGTGTTTATCCGTTGCATCTAAAAGGTTTACCGGGAATCCTGTTTTCGCCATTTATCCATTCCGATTTTAATCATCTTTTATCGAATTCCGTTCCGTTTTTTATTTTGCTGGCAATGCTTATTTATTTTTACCGCCGAATTTCATACCGTCTGTTTTTCATGTTGTACATCTTTGCAGGCATTTGTCTTTGGCTTTTTGGCCGCGAAGCCTGGCATATTGGAGCAAGTGGTGTGGTTTATGCAATGGCAGCTTTTCATTTCGTGAGCGGTATTATTCGAAACGATGTGCGCTTACTTACTTTGTCGGTAACAGTTGTTTTTTTATACGGAGGTTTGGTTTGGGGAATGTTGCCTATAAAACCAGAAGTTTCGTGGGAAGGCCATTTGTGGGGCGCAATTTCGGGAGTTGTACTTGCTTTTGTTTATCGAAAATCTACAATCCGACGGGATAAATTTGACTGGGAAGATGAAGAGGATGACGAAGAAGACGACGAAGACAGAGACCAAGAAGAGGAAAGTGGATTGGAAGGTAAAATTGAACAGACACAAGGATTTCAAAGACCTGATAACATAAGCCACACCGGGCAGTTTTGAAATTAATGTTTGGTATATTCAATCAACACACAATTTTATCACCATCATTCGTGATTTTTTAATGGCCTTTCAACAAATACGTCGCAACTATTATTATACTGCTGCAACCTGAGTTTTAACTGGCATAACAAAAAGGAACTGGTATGATTTCCAATCAATTTTTCGGGAAATATTTATCAATCCACAGAATTACGCAGGTAAATTCACATTAATAATAATTCCTTAAATATAAACAGAAATATTAGCGAGCATGCTTAATTGAACAATGCTTTAAACTAAAGTTTTTATATTGCAGCAAATGTAAAACCTGTTAGTAATGAATCTTACCACTGAAAATATACTTTTAATCGGCTCCCTCCTCTTATTCATATCGCTGATTGCGGGAAAAACATCCGACAGGTTTGGCGTTCCGGTGTTGATTTTATTTATCACTATCGGTATGTTTGCCGGTTCAGAAGGTATCGGAGGGATTAATTTCGATAATCCGCAAAGTGCCCAGTTTATTGGAATAGTCGCCTTAAATTTTATTTTGTTTTCCGGTGGCCTCGATACAGATTGGAACTCCATAAAACCCGTGCTCAAGCAAGGGATATCACTTTCAACGCTTGGAGTTTTTCTGACCGCCACCATTCTCGGGGTATTTGTTTGGTTAATTACCGACTTTACCATTTACGAAGGATTATTGCTTGGATCAATAGTTTCATCCACCGATTCGGCAGCAGTTTTTTCGATTTTACGCTCTAAAAGTCTGGCATTGAAGGACAATTTGCGTCCAACACTTGAATTGGAAAGTGGCAGCAACGACCCCATGGCGTATATTCTTACTCTTGTATTTACCGGTCTGGTGGTTAACCAGGATTCAAGTTTGATTTCTGTTATCCCAATATTTTTTATGCAAATGACAATCGGGGCTATACTCGGGTTCGTTTTAGGTAAACTGGGTACTTACATAATTAATAAAATCCAGCTCCCGGCCGAAGGTTTATATATCGTTTTATTGATCGCAATTTTATTTTTTAATTTCTCATTTACCGATTTCATTGGTGGGAACGGATTTCTTGCAGTGTATATAAGTGCCGTTTATTTGGGGAATCAGGAATTAATGCATAAAAAGAAAATTTTGAAATCGTTCGACAGCTTTGCCTGGTTAATGCAGATTGTTTTGTTTCTAACCCTTGGATTACTTGTTTTTCCGAGCGAAGTTGTGCCGGTAATAGGAATTGGGATACTCATTTCGATATTCCTAATTTTGGTTGCCAGGCCTATCACAGTTTTTTTATGTTTGTTGCCGTTTAAAACCGGAATTCGTGAAAAGATATTTCTTTCGTGGGTAGGTTTGCGAGGTGCAGTGCCAATTGTGTTGGCAACTTATCCGCTAATTGCAGGTGCTGGAAAGGCACACATGATATTCAACATTGTTTTCTTTATCGCCCTCACTTCCGTTATCATACAAGGAACATCGCTGCCTCATGTTGCCAAATGGTTACATCTTACAATTCCAAGCGAATTGAAAAAAAGGACACAAACCGATCTTGTATTGACCGAAGGAATAAAATCTTTGTTAACACAGGTGTCAATTCCTGAAGGAGGATCAGTTGTGGGTAGACAAATTATTCAACTGGGACTCCCAAAAACAACTTTGATTTCATTTATCCTTCGCGGCAATGATTATGTAATCCCCGATGGTTCAACAGTAATAGAGGAAAAGGATATACTATATATTTTGTCGGAAAATAAAGCAGAACTTGAATCGGTTTTTAGTTGTTTGAAACTTAATAATGCCTAAAAAAAACCGCCCGATTTAATATTGAGAACACTTTCACTTAAAATTTATAAAAATTGCCAAGGCAGAAAAAAAAAGTTTAATTTTGCCGCACAAACAAAAGAAGTTCATTAAAAAATGATTAGCAGAAGGATTATCCGTACAAAGGTGTTACAAGTATTATACGCTTACTACTCCTCAGAAGAGAAATCAATCAACAATACGGAAAAAGAACTCTTTTTCGGCATCCACAAAACATACGACCTCTACCACTATCTTTTGGCTTTGGTTGTTGATATTGCCGATTACGCAGAAGGCCGCATTGAAATCAAAAAAAACAAACATCAACCAACCCACGACGATTTGCACCCGAATACAAAATTCGTAAGCAACCTGTTTATTAATCAGTTGCGATCAAATCGCCAGTTAAATGCTTACCTGAACCAAACAAAACTGAGTTGGGCAAATCATCCTGAATTGATCAAGGAACTTTACCTGATAATGATCGAATCGGAAATTTACAGTGAATACATAAACAGTGAAATCCGCTCCTACGTCGACGATCGGAAGTTTATTGAAAAGATTTTCAATAAAATTTTCCTTGTTTCGGAAGAATTGTACGAAGTTTTGGAAGAACAAAGTATTTATTGGAACGATGACATTGAATTTGTAATATCGGTTATTACAAAAACAGTTAAAAAGTTCAACGAATTCAGCGATTCCGACCAGCGTTTAATGCCAATGTACAAGGATGACGAAGACAGGGTTTTCGCAAAGGATTTATTCCGAAAATCGATACTAAACCACGATGAACTTCAGGCACTGATAAAAGTACATTCCAGCAACTGGGATTTAGAGCGAATTGCTTTTATGGATATTTTGATGATGCAACTGGCAATAACCGAGTTTTTGTATTTTCCATCGATCCCAACAAAAGTTACGATGAACGAATACATTGAACTTTCGAAATTTTACAGCACCGAAAAAAGCCGGAATTTTATAAACGGAATTCTCGATAAAACACTAAAAGACCTGAAAAAAGAGAGTAAAATTAGTAAAACCGGAAGGGGTTTGGTTGGCGAATCATGAAAAGAATTGTACTGCTTGTTTTAATTATTTTGCAGTTTTCGTGCTCAGAAAAAAAACCCAATATTAAAAATGAAGGAGAAAACGAAGACACAAAAAGTATATTGGCCAAAATTGATTTTGATGAAGAAATTCATGATTTCGGACTGATAAAAGCCGGAGAAAAACTCTCTTTTTCGTTTCAATTTACAAACCATGGAGAAACAGATTTAATAATCAACAAAGCCGAAACTGATTGTGGGTGCATTGAAGCAACAATTGTAAAAAATACCATTTTGCCAGGCGAAAAAGGGATAATTGAAGTTAAATTCAACTCGTCAGGTTTATTTGGAAAGCAATTAAAAACTGTAGAAATTCAATCAAATAGCAAAGAACCAAAACATTTAATTATTTTTGCCGAGGTTGAAAATGAGCAAATTGAATTTAAAAATTGAAAAATAAATATTAAAAACTGAAAATTATGATGAATATTATTTTAATGGCCGCTCCAGCCGGACAAGAAGCTAACCCGCTGATGAGCATGTTACCGCTACTTTTAATAGTAGTAGTGTTTTATTTCTTTATGATCCGCCCACAAATGAAACGCCAGAAAGAAACCCGCAAATTCCGTGAAAGCCTTGCCAAAGGCGACAAAGTTGTTACAACTGGCGGTATTTATGGTAAAATTGTTGAAGTAAAAGAAACAGTAATTATTCTTGAAATCGCGAAAGAAGTTCATATTACCGTTGATAAAAACGGGATTGTGAAAGACATGAGCGACGTTCAACCGACCAGATAAAAGCAAGCTCACCGACCTGCTCTGAGGGAAGTAGGCAAAAACGAATTTCATATTAAAAAAATGGGTTGAGAATTCTAATTCTCAACCCATTTTTTGTTCTAACTCCTCACCTTCTGTGAGTTCGGGTGGTGTTGCTACACATTAAACCTGAAGTGCATAATATCACCATCTTTTACCACATATTCTTTTCCTTCTATGGCTATTTTTCCTGCGTTGCGGCATGCACTTTCCGAACCCAGCGCAATATATTCGTTGTATTTTATTACCTCGGCACGAATAAAACCACGTTCAAAATCGGAGTGGATTATACCCGCTGCCTGCGGCGCTTTTGTTCCTTGTGTAAAAGTCCAGGCGCGGGATTCATCAGGACCGGTGGTAAAATAGGTTTTAAGGTTGAGCAAATGATAGGCTGAATGTATGAGTTTATTTACACCCGGCTCATCCAAACCCAGTTCTTCAAGAAACAATTGTTTTTCTTCATAGGTTTCCAATTCTGCAATATCTGCTTCAGTAGCAGCAGCAATTACAAGCAGTTCGGCATTTTCATCTTTTATGGCTTCCTTTACAGCTTCAACAAATTTGTTCCCTGTTTTTGCCGATGCTTCATCAACATTACAAACATACATTACAGGTTTGTTTGTCAGCAAAAAGAACTCTTTGGCAATCTTTCTTTCTTCCTCATCCAATTGTAAAGTTCTGGCTGAAAGCCCTTTTTCCAATACTGCTTTATATTTTTGGGCGATCTCAAACATTTTTTTTGTTTTGTGATCCACGCCACCGTGTTTTACTTGTTTTTCAAGCTTTTCAATGCGGCTTTCAACGGTTTCAAGGTCTTTCAGCTGAAGTTCATAATCAATAACCTCCTTATCCCGCACAGGATTTACAGAACCATCAACATGAGTAATATTATCGTTTTCGAAACAACGTAAAACATGTAAAATAGCATCTGTTTCGCGAATGTTACCTAAAAACTGGTTGCCTAATCCTTCTCCTTTACTTGCACCTTTTACCAAACCGGCAATGTCAACTATTTCGATTGTTGTTGGTACAACCTTTTTGGGTTTGTCGATTTCTGTAAGTTTTATCAACCGTGGATCGGGAACCGTAATTACACCAATATTGGGTTCGATTGTGCAAAACGGAAAATTTGCCGACTGTGCTTTTGCACTCGACAAGCAATTAAACAAGGTTGATTTTCCAACATTTGGAAGACCAACTATACCACATTTTAAAGCCATTTCTTATTTTTAAATTTCGCGCAAAGGTAATTCTTTTAAGCTGATTTGGTTGCGGTTTTAGTACAGTACTTAAATTGATATTCTAAAAATAATGAATTGTAAAACAGTTAATTTCAAATCAACAACACATAATACAAATCAAGAATGTACATTTGCATCATGCATTAGGTTTTATTGAGGATTAAACCTTTAAACTGAATCTATGTCTTACATACAAACAAGTTTTTAATGGATACCAGCGACCTCGAATTAATTACCGATTTAAAGAATGAAAAAACAAGGGATCTTGCTTTTAATTCATTGGTAAAAAAATACCAGGAGCGGTTATACTGGCACATCAGAAAAATTGTGATGGATCACGATGATGCTGATGATATACTTCAAAATACATTTGTTAAAGTTTGGCGGAGTGTTGACAAATTCCGTGAAGAATCGAGTCTTTATACCTGGCTTTACAGGATTGCAACAAACGAATCATTAACATTTATCAATTCAAACAAAAGGCGCAGCATAATTCCGATGAACGATACAAGCGAATTTTTGATGAATAACCTTGAATCGGATGAATATTTTGATGGAGATGAAATACAATTGCGATTGCAGGAAGCAATTTTAAAACTTCCGGAAAAACAGCGGATTGTTTTTAACCTGAAATATTTTGAAGAAATGAAATATGAAGATATGTCGCAGGTACTCGATACATCTGTCGGGGCATTGAAAGCATCATTTCATCATGCGGCAAAAAAAGTTGAAGAGTACCTGAAAAACGTTGATTAACAATTTGAAATTAAACCTTTAAATAAGAATTAAGTCAAAACAACGAAACATCATAAAAAGCGATGGAAGAATTAGAAAACATAGCACCGGAATTATCAAAAATGAAAAAGGAACTCCCATTTAAGGTTCCTGAACATTATTTTGAAGATTTTTCTGCCCGGCTTCAAATGAAACTGGGTGCAGAAGAAATGGAAGCTCCAAAGAAGCAAAGCAAGATTATTCAAATTTTGAAGCCAGCATTAAGCATGGCTGCCGGTTTTGCACTTCTTTTTACACTGGCATACTGGCCTCTAAAGTTAATTACGCCTAACCAACAGGCTAATAATGAAACCATTGAAATTGACATCAATGATATACTTTATGCGAATATGGTGGAGGGAATTGATCAAAACTCGTTTTACGCATTGCTGGAAGAGCCTGGTAATTTAACGCAGTTGAGTGATGAAGATTTAGCTGTTATTGTCAACTCAAACAGCTCTGAATACGATATTTATTCGGAAACGAATCAATAGGTAATACTCATAAATTGAAACATTGGATACTTTAAATAAAAATTAGAATGAAAAGAGAAATTGGTATAATTCTGGCATGTTTTATTGTTTTAACAAGCTTTGCTGTTAATGCACAGGATAAAAATTCACATGAATCGCGAATGGAGAAATACCGTGCTGAAAAGGTTTCTTTTTTAACTGCGAAATTGGATTTGACCCCTGCCGAAGCACAGAAGTTTTGGCCTATTTACAACCAAATGGACAAAGAGCGCTGGACAGCACAAAAATGCCGCCGCGATTTGGAAAATAAAGTGAGTGAAGCAGAAGAATCACTTTCGGACAATGAGATTATTAAATTAACTCGTGAATACTCCGGAAGCTTGATACAAGAAGGTACATTAATGACAAGTTACAACGAAAAACTTTTAAAAGTGCTGCCTCCCAAAAAAGTACTGAAATTATACAAAGCTGAAAATGAGTTCAGGATGAACATGATTAGAAAATACAGGGACAACAAAGGGGATAAAGGAGAAAAATAGATTGAAAATAAATAATAAAAAAAGACAAGTTTAGCTTGTCTTTTTTTTTGCCCGTTTTTTCGATTCTTAGATTCCTTTGAACCATTCCTGGAAGTATTTACCAACCACCGGCGTTTCCTTCAATTCTCCGTTTATGGCTCCAATCAAACTTAAAAGCCAGAAAACAAAGGCAACAATCCAACCAAATAAATTTATAACCGGAACAAAGCTGATTATTATTCCAAACAAATAAATACCAAGCAGTTGACGTAAATAATAATCGGCAATTTCATCTCTTTGGCTCGAATTAACAATCAATGCAATAAGCCAACCAATCCAGGTAATGTGCGCAACAATTGCTTTAGTTTTTCCATCCATGATTTTAATTTTTTAGGTTTATGAAAAGTCTTTAATTTTTAAGGTGCTATAAAATTTTCATTTTTTATTTATCAAGTGCTTTCATCCTGAATTTTTCCATTTCCGCCATTTCATGTTCGTTTTTAAAGATAGACTCTATTTCTTTAACTATATCAGCATTTTGCACCGAAACATCGTTCAGTTCCTGAATATCTGATTCAAGATCATACAATCTGACTTGCAAACTATCTTTATCGATATTTTTTCGAATCCCTTTCCATTTTCCCATGCGAACTGCTTGTTGACCTCCTGATTCCGGAAATTCCCAATACAAAAACTCATGTTTTTCCTGATTTTCTTTTCCCAGAAGTGTTGGCAAAAAGCTTTTTCCATCAATACTATCCGGCTTTTGAACATCGGCAATTTCACAAAAAGTTGGTAAAACATCATAGAAAGCCGAAATGAGATCAGTTTTTGTTCCCGATACAATTTTCCCGGGCCACTGAGCAATCATTGGCACCCTGATTCCACCTTCGTTTACATTTCCTTTTCCCCAGCCAAATTCGCTTTTAAACGGTTTTGCACTGTTAAACCAGGGAGAATCTGATCCACCTGTATAAGTTGGACCATTGTCGCTTGTGAAAATAATAATCGTATTTTCATACAAACCCAAATCTTTAAGTGTGGCCACAATTTCTCCAACCTGCTCGTCTAAATATGAAACCATTGCAGCATAACAGGCGTGTGGATATCGGTGTGGAAAGTAGCTTTTGTTACCTACATAAGGTTCTTCATCGCCAAATTTATTTAAATAATAATCAACCCATCGTTTTGGTGCTTGCAGCGGATTGTGCGGAATTGGTGACGCATAATACATAAAAAACGGCTTATCTTTATTTTCCTTTATAAAATTGAGAACCTCCTTTTGCATCAAATCAGGCGAATAATCTGTAAGCCAAAAATCGGAGTATGAATCCGGATTATAAATATCTGCTCCCTTAGGAAGTTTTGTAGTCGGTGGAACCATTTTATTGTTCAACAGAACTTTTGATGTGTCTTTCCATAAATGAACAGGAAAATATGTGTGAGCCTGTCGTTGGCAATTGTAGCCATAAAAAAAATCGAAGCCTTGTTTGTTTGGGATACCTTCGGTTAAAGGTGCACCTAACCCCCATTTTCCGACAACTGCCGTTTTATAGCCAGCACTTTGCAGTAAAGTGCCAACTGTAATTGTTCCGGTTTTCAATGGTCGTTGACCTTCCAGATTTGGGTCTGTTGCCATGGCCTCAAAATCCCAAACCGGCCCACGGTCAGCCCATTCATCATTTCCGCGAATTTGTGCGTGACCCAAATGTTTACCTGTCAGCAAAACACAACGCGATGGAGCACAAACGGGTGCACCTGCATAATGCTGGGTAAAACGCATCCCGTTGGTCGCCAGAGCATCAATATTTGGTGTCACTATTTTTTCCTGACCATAACAACCCAATTCAGCATAACCTAAATCATCAGCAAGAATATAAATAATGTTGGGTTTAACAGCTTTCTGAATTTCTGAATTTCTACATGACATTGCCGATAGCAGGAGGAAAAACATAACAACTGGAATAATAAATGACTTCATGTATTGTAAACTTTGAATTGTATGGCAAATTTAGCATTTCAAATTCAAATATTAGATTTCCCTGATTTCTCTCATCTATTATTATGAATTACGTTTGTTCTTTTGCGCGCTTAAATATGAAATACTTATTTTGCAATGTTTTTCATTCAATTAATCATGAAACAAAAATTTGCCGGCGCAATAAAAGATTACGTAATAATCACTTTTGGGTTGTTACTTTTTGTGCTGGGGTGGCTTTTATTTCTTATACCGGCGGAGATTACCGGTGGCGGTGTGAGCGGAATTGCTGCAGTAGTATTCTTCGCCACAAAAATACCTGTAAGTATCACATTTTTAATCCTAAACGTGATTTTGGTTTTAGTTGCCATAAAAATCCTTGGGGCCAGTTTTGGAGTAAAAACTATTTATAGTATTGCTGTTTTAACAGTTTTCTTTGCAGTATTTCAAAACATATTGAAAAAACCACTGGTTGATGACACCTTTCTTTCAGCCGTTTTGGGAGGAATGATGGGTGGAATTGGTCTCGGCGTAGTTTTTTCACGCGGCGGAAGCACTGGTGGTACAGATATTTTCGCGATGATAGTGATGAAATACCGCAATGTGAGCCCAGGTAAAATCATCATGCTTTGTGATGTTATTATAATTGGTTCATCCTATTTCGTGTTTCAGTCGCCCGAAAAATTAGTTTACGGTTACGTTTCAATGTGGGTGGTTTCGTATTCGCTTGATTCGTTTTTGAGTGGATCCAACAGATCTGCTCAAATGTTTATCGTTTCGAAAAAATATGAAGCTATTGCGGATTACATTAATAATGAGGCAATTCGTGGAGTTACCATTTTAAATGGGACTGGTTGGTACACAAAAGAAGAATCAAAAATTGTGATGTCGGTGGTAAAGAAACGCGAAACCAGTGCTATTTTTCGAAAAATAAAAGAAATTGATCCCGAAGCATTTATAACAATGGGAAGTGTTATGGGAGTTTACGGACAAGGTTTTGAGCAATTAAAGTTTTGAATTGAGTATTCCGTATCCAGACAAAATCAAAACGAAAAATATTCAAACCAGCTTTTTTGTCATTACGCAACCTTGTCGTGAGAAGTATCATCTCATAAAAAATCAAATGATGAAAAATCTGATAACCTTTTCTGTATTGTTACTTTTTTTGTGCACGAGCTGTGAAAATGACGACTTTGATCTCAAAAATCCAAATGTTGAGCAATTTGTCCGGCAAATTAAAAATGGTTCATATAACAAATTTGAATTTAGCGGGAATGGAGAAAGACTATGGACAGAAATGCCACAATTTAAAGTAGAACACATTCCTATATTAATAAACTTTTCGAACGATACCTCCTTAATTAGCCCCTTCGACCATATACCACTTAATCCGGTTTCATCTATTCCACCATACAGAATGAGCAATGGAAAAGCTTGCATAATGGTGGGAGAATACCTTTTATGGTGTATAGAAGGAATTATTGAAGGTACAGCTTTTGCCTCATTGACTCCTATACTTTTAAACCAGACGTACACTGAAGATGAGAGACTTAATGGAAAAGAAATTATTGAAGTAAGCAAGTTATATCAAAACTGGTGGGAAGAATCCGGGAAATTTGGGAATATGAACAAGCTTCCTTTAGATGATACAGTTTACAAATGGAGATGAAACAAAACATGTATTGTGATCATTAAATTTCCAGAGCGTCTTCTCTATACAAACGAATAAAAGCTTTTACTAACATGGTTTTACTCTATTTTTGAATTCTTTATTCACCGGTTGACTTTGAGCCAGCCGGTGAATAAAAATAAAAATTGAAATCTATTTCGTCAGCTTTTCAAACAAATCCCTGAAAATTGCATCGCGGTTGAGTGTGGTTGCTGTGCGCATAAAATGTCTTGAATGATCTACACTAAAAGTCTTTTGATCGGTAAGAATCGGGCTATGTACCAAATCGGTTGTAACCCATGCAGGATTTACCAACCATGCAACCGCCGAAACATCCCAAATCACTTTCGACCAGGCTTTTTTACCACCGCTGTACTCCACAACAATTTTATACAGGTAGTCGGAAAGTTCGTTTTTGCCTTCGAGGTAATATTTTAACTCCGGGATGGTAGTGAACAAATGCGAAACCACGTTTTGACAAGGCAAAGTAACAAACGGAACACCTGAGTTAAAAACAACTTGCGCGGCCAGAACATCCTGCTGAAGATTGAATTCCCGCTGATGAGGCCAATTTAAACTGTTGCCACCTAACCAAACAACAACTATTTTTTCAATAATTTTTGGTTCGATTAAAATAGCAGATGCAATGTTTGTAATACAACCTATTGGTACTACATAAAGCGGATCTTCAGAACTACTGGCCATCGCTTTTTGAATCAGGTCAACCACAGCCGGGCTTTTTACCGGCGTATTTATGTTTTCCAGATAGCGATTAGATCCACGGAAGGCAAAGCTATCGGAGGGTTTATTCAGGAATTTCAATAATCGAAGGATTTCTTCATAGCTTTTTTCCATGCCATCACCAGCATTTTCCGAACGATTGTTATGAAAAGGTGCTGCGTAAACAGCCTGTAAATCAATCTTGTCAGGCGAAAGCAAAGCGTAAGCAAGCGCGAATTGGTCATCCACTTCGTTGTAGGTATCTGTATCAAGAACCATTTTGATTTTTCCCGTTGGTGGCTCCAATTTTTTTATACGAACAGCTTCGTCGATTTTGGGATAAGTTTGTGCATTTGCACTTAAAAAAAACACAACAAGCAGCAGTGATATCGTTGATTTCATATGATTTTACGTTAGTTTATGTTATGTTAAAATTGTTTCATGTAATCCAAAAAAACCCGTGCTGTTTTATCAAGATTCTCAATTGAACCTCCGCCGTCAAGCACTTCACACATTTCGTAAACTACCCAGCCCTGATAACCAATTTCTTTTAGAGCTGAAAACCATGTTTTATAATCGATAATCCCCTGCCCCATTGGAACCGCGCGCATAACAGGCTGTTCCGCCTGGTAATTTGTGAGGTTATTTACATAACTAAATCGCGGGTGCGATACATAATCGGCAGCAATGGTATTTGCAAGAAAAGGCTTCATTTTTAAAACTGATTCGCGCAGCTGTTCAGCATTAAAACCCTCCAGCGACGGTGACCACGCATCCCAGCCTGCAACAATATTTGGCATATTCACTTCTTTCAACAGCCAGTACATTGCATCGTGATGAAGTGCAATATCATGATGATTCTGAACGACCAAAGTTACCCCTTGTTCGGCGGCAAGTTTGCCTGCCATTTTTAAGCCTGAAACCACTTCAGCATATTGCTTATCATAAGGGATTCCAGGGCGTTCGTAACCTGTAAAAACCCTGACCATATTTGTACCTAAATCTTTTGCCAGCTCCGCAATTTCACCCACCCAGCTAGCCTGAATTTCGGCGTTGGGAATTCCAGGTTTATCTATACCGGCAGTGAAATCGGTGTATCCGGCCAATCCAACAAGAGTTAAACCCAACGAATCAATTTTGGTTTTTAAACGTGCACGAGCTGCTTTATCATAGTCATGTGGCGAAACATGCGGACGTTTGGCAACAAGCATAACACCTTCATATCCCAATTCTTTGGCTTTTACCAGAAACTCATCAACAGAAAGTGGTGTTTGTCCACGCCAGATTCCAAGATAACTCACAGAGTGAAGACAGGTTTTTACTTTAAAATCAGCCGGGTTTCCTGTGGGCAATTTTTGTGCTGAGGAAGAAAGTAATGCAATTGTAAATGCTACAATTGACAGAATTAAGTTTTTCATGTTTTATAGTTTATTTGTGTAAAAAACTGGTTTAATTCATTGATTAAGTTTCATTTATATTGTACTTCAGGAATTATTTCCTGATTTTTCAATGCTCAACAAAAATTTACTTTTTGGAGCAGTATTAAAAATCAATTTATCTCCAATATTGCAACTGTCAAATAATTCTTTGTTCACTGTAAAATTTATGTTGTCCACGATAAATGAATGTTTCAGAGTTACCGTTGTTTTATAGTAGTCTGTAATTATATTTTTATCCTGAAGTATTTTTATCGTCTGAATTTTTTCATCGTTACGAATATCAGAATAGTATTTCCCATTTAATCCAAAAAATACTATTACAGATAGAGTGAGAGCCACTAAACCAATAGTAACAGCCATTTGATAATCAATTGCCCCGAAATTTGAATCGAAGTATGATTCGTAAACAGTTACTCCTACAATTGTTCCGAAAATAAATAAAATTGCAGATATCAAATAACTCATACTGCATTTATCTCTTAGCGTTTTTATGTCTTGAGTTGATAGGCTTCTTTGCATTTTGAATTTGTTTTTAACAGTTGTTAATTTTAAAAGCTGCTACTTCTACTATTCACTTTACCCAGTACTTTTCATCCTCATTCTAAAACACCTCAACATTAGAAATAAACCAGTCTTTCAAATCTATTTTTGAAGCGTTTTTATTTCGTTTAAAAGAATTTCGTGAGCCGGTGAAGCCATTCCACCGTGGTTAAAGCTATCCAGTTCATATAATTTAGTTTTTTCATGACCGGCGACTTTCATCATGCGCATCATGTATGCATTTTCCTCATAGCGACCAAGCATTTCGCGCTCACGATCTCCGGTAATTAAAATCAATGGCGGGGCATCGGCACGAACATGGTAAAGCGGTGCAAATTCATCAACAACAGGTTGAGTATCCGGTATTCCGCGCTCTTTTCTAATGGTCATGTGTGTTATACAGTGTCCGCTAAACGGCAGCAACATTGCAATCTTGTTGGCATCGATACCATATTTTGCCAGCCACTTTTTATCCAAACCAACCATACTTGCCAAATAACCTCCGGCCGAATGGCCAGAAACAACAATTTTTTTCGGATCGCCACCAAACTCATTAATGTGGTTGAATGTCCAGGCAACAGCGGCAGCAGCATCTTCAATATAAGCCGGACAATTAACTTTAGGATTTAAACGGTAATTTACAGCCACAACTGCAATTCCCTGGTTTTTAAGTTTATCTGGAATTTGTTTTTCGCCACCTGTTATACCACCACCATGAAACCAAACAACAGTTGTAAAATCTTTTGTTTTTTCAGGATAATAGATGTCTAATTTGCAGCGTTCGGCAATGTACTCATTGTTTTTTGCCTCGTCCAATGATCGGTACGAAATGTTTTCTTTTAATGAATAAACTTGATTTTCCTGTGCATTGATGGTTGATATTTGCGCAATCAGCAAAGTAGAAACAAGTAAGAACAGAGTGGAAAGTGATTTCATTTTTATGTTGATTATAGATTTGTTGAAATAGATCTGCTTCAAATATAAGAAAAGCATCTTTTTCAAGCATTGTTATTTTACATTTTAATAAACTCACAGATATTTCTGACCTAATGTATTTAACAACACAATTGCTAAGGAACTTAAGTGTAACAGTGATTCAGAAAATAAATTCCGCATGATTAAATTATCCTTATAAAAACACAAAGCAGTTTTCAATAAAAATTTTTACCACAGGATTAAAATATCTTTGTGCTCCTAAAACAAAACAAAATGTGGGCATTTGCCGGATTGTTATCTGCTTTATTCCTTGGCATTTATGATATTTTTAAAAAGACTTCGTTAAATGACAATGCGGTTATGCCGGTGTTGTTTTTTGCAACACTAACAAGTACCTTCATTTTTTTGCCCGTGGTAATTGGTTCGATATTTTTTCCGGAAACTTTTCTATCCATCGGACTTTTTTCTCCCACACTTAATTTTGTACAGCATTTGCAGGTTTTCTTTAAATCGGTAATTGTTGTATCGAGTTGGATTCTTGCTTTTTTTGCAATGAAACACCTGCCGGTTACTGTATTTTCGCCTATTCGAGCCACTGGCCCCTTCTGGACATTAATCGGGGCAATTATTATTTTTCATGAAAAGCTTAACTTTTTACAATGGTTTGGAGTGCTAATCACATTGCTGTTTTTTTTCCTCTTTTCCACAACGGGTAAAAAGGAGGGAATTGAATACAAAAGCAACAAGTGGATTTGGTTTATCGTTGGCGGCACTTTGCTCGGTGCAATGAGCGGGCTTTATGATAAATTTATTATAGCACGGATTGACAGGATAGCAGTTCAGGCATGGTTTTCGTTTTACCAGGTAATCATTTTGTTTCCGGTACTTGCTGTTTTTTGGTTTCCGGGTCGTAAAAAAACTACACCATTTCGCTGGCGCTGGGCAATTCCGGCAATCGGTTTAACGTTGGTAATTGCCGACTTTCTTTATTTCTATGCTCTCAGTTTCGAAGGTTCCATGATTTCTGTAATTGCAGCTTTACGCAGGGTGAGTGTGTTAGTAACGTTTGCTTTTGGAGCTTTTGTTCTTGGAGAAGTAAACCTGAAACAAAAGGGACTTTACCTACTTGGAATTTTGACTGGTACTTTGCTGATGACCCTTGGTAGCAGTTAAATTTCAAGTTTTGCCTTACAGCAATCCTAATTCTTTCAAAATATTGCGTGTAATTGCAATCCGGCTTTTTGTAAATAAATCTGTGTTTTCATCTGCCGATTCTACGTTAATTACAAAGGCATATTTTTCGGAACCTTTTTCAAAATATCCTGCCAGCCATCCAATGTTTTTTTTATTCATTACTGCCCATCCTGTTTTACCGCAAAGGTTGTATTCCAGGGTTTTATCCAGAATCATTATTTCTTTTAACAATTTGATGTTTGCTTGCAGGAAAGGTAATTCATTATTTACCAATCGCTTTTGGAAGTCGAGTTGTTCAAATGGGGTAATTCTCGAATTTCCTGTCAGCCAAAACAAATCGATATTTTCATTCGAAATATCCATTTTCCCAAATCTTGTTTTTGAAACCCAGAATTGCACTTTTTCGGTTCCTATTCTTCGAGCCAGTTCCTGGTACCACGGAACAACCGAGTTTTGAAAAGCAGATTGCAGTTTATGATTGTGGTTCCATGCGGGTATTTGACGCTGAACGCTGTCCCAGGGAATTACGAAATCTAAGCCTGTAATAATCCCTGTTTCCAGACCAATCAATGTATTTACCATTTTAAATGTTGAAGCAGGCAAAAAACCCTGGCTGCATCGTTCGGAATTGTAAATCAGGGTTTTATCTTCCTGAAAATCATACAACAAGAAACAACCCTCCACTTTAAATTCACTAAAAAAAGTTTTGAATTCAGGATGTTCCACAATGTTGTCTTTTTGAGTACAGGTGGATAATAATAAGTAAATTAAAAGTGTTACACTGAATGATTTCATTGCTGTTTTTATTGTTTGAAAATAGTGAAAAACAGAGCAAAAAAAAGGAGTAACATCCAGCTACTCCCTATTCAATATTTTTTATTTTCCTTGGCCCACGTATTCGTTGTAAACCCTCTTCAGCCAGGGTAGCAAAAACATAATCAACGCAAATGCGGCAAATGTTAAAATGGCGTTGGTGAGGAAAAAGTTTGATTTTCTTTCGAATAAATCCCACATTCCCGAAAGTACACCGGATAATTTATTCCCAATTGCTGTCGCCAGAAACCAACCACCCATCATTAAAGCAGCAATTCGTTTTGGAGCCATTTTTGACACCAACGACAAACCCATTGGACTTAATAATAACTCACCAACAGTAATTACTCCATAAACACCAAACAACCAGGCAACTGAAGCTTTGTCGACTCCATTGCCCGATACAACTGCAGCAACTACCATTACTAACCACGAAAGTGCAGAAATCAGCATTCCCCATGCAATTTTGCCTGGTGTTGAAGGCTCTTTTCTTCTACGCCTCAAAAAGCCAAAAAATCCCACAACCAGTGGTGTTAGTATAATTACAAAAAATGGATTGATTGAAGCTTGTAACTCGGTTGGCCAAAGTTGTAGTTTGCCATATTCCGAAAGTCCTTCCTGAGGAGTATTTTTCCATTCTGTTTCGGTTAAATCATCGGGTTTGCCATCTAAATTACCCTTTGGCAATGTTTCGGTATAGTTATCGAAATAGTAGCTTTCCCTGATTTCTGTACCTAAATCTTCGCCATGTAAACCCACAATTTTTCTCTCGCGGGGAACCGTAGAAACCTCTTCCGAACTTGCAATGGTATTGATTACTTTTTCCATTGCCGGATTCAATTCTCTATCTGTATTGTTTTTTGCCCAGTATGTAAGTGCCGAACCATTCTGATGAAATACAGCCCAAAAAATAATTACGATTCCAAAAATAGAAAGCAGCGCTGCAATTGGTTCTTTCTCTGTTTTATCCGCCGAGCGCCAGGTATTGAAGAAAAATATCAATACTGGAATGGTGAAAAAGATAAAGGCATCATTCGAATCGGAACCAAAAACATTATCAGGAATTAACCATCCCAATGCAGCAGCTGTAAATGCTGGCACCAACAATACACTGAAAATTTTAAACATCGATTGGTCGCCTTCCCGCTTTGGCGAAATTTTGTCGGCTTCCTTTATTTCAGGGAAACGATAAACGCCAAATGCAAGCCAAATTACGGAAATAATCAATCCAATTCCGGCGGCGGCAAATGCCCATCCCCAGCCATAAGTTAATCGTAACCAGGCAGCAATAAAGTTGCAAACAAAAGCTCCAAAATTAATTCCCATGTAAAAAATATTGTAGCCCGAATCTTTCATGTGTTCGTACTCGGGGCGTTCGTATAGTTTTCCCAGAAGTACAGAAACATTGGGTTTAAACATTCCATTCCCTAAAATAATGAGTAGCAGCGAAAGGTAAAAAGCTAGCATACTGTCGGGAATGGCAAGACCAATATAACCAGCAGCCATTAAAATGCCACCAATGTAAATCGACTTACGGTAACCAATTAAACGGTCGGCAATTAAACCTCCAAAAAAAGGTGTCAGATAAACAAGCGCCAGAAAAGTACCATAAATATCGGCGGCTTCCATATTGCTCATCCCTTTTCCTGCAAACCTTGCGGTTTCAGGCGCAATCATGTATAACGTAAAAATACCGAGTAGAAGGTAATAACCAAACCGCTCCCACATTTCAGTAAAAAACAGAACCATCAGTCCTTTCGGATGTGCTTTCAGCATAATATTGGGTTTTTATTTAATTGAAAAATACCATGGCCGGCAAATATAAAACTTTTTTGAACTTTTGACGATTGACATAAATCAGGTTCAAAAAACTAAATAAATAATATTGGTTCATGTTATACTATGCCACAAGTCCCCATAATAGTATGACTGAATTTAAAATTGTAAATTTAACCCACCAGATTTTTAATCAATTGTCATTTGTCTAAAATCTAAAAAAATGAAACTTTTTACTACAAAACAAATCGCCGGTCTCGATAAATACACAATCGAAAACGAACCTATTTCTGATATCGATTTAATGGAGCGCGCTTCGTTGCAAATCACAAATTGGTTGGCACAAAGGTTTTCAACCGAATGTAAAATGATATTTTTCGCCGGCCCCGGAAACAATGGTGGCGATGCACTCGTTATTGCCCGCCAAATGGCCGACCTCGATTTTATTTGTGAAGTTGTTTTAATCGATTTTGGAAAAGAGCTGAATGGTTCGTCCGCAATTAACTGGCACAGATTAGAATTACAACAAAAAGTAAAACTAAAAACGATTAAAACTAAAAACGATTTCCCTGAGCTATCAGAATCTGATATTATTTTGGACGGATTGTTTGGTTCCGGATTAACGCGGCCGTTGGAAGATTTGGCGGCAGAAATTGTACAAAAGATTAATGCACATCAAAATACAGTCATTTCAATCGACATTCCCAGCGGCTTAATGGGCGAAGATAATTCAAAAAATATTGCTGAAAATATTATCCAGGCCAATTTTACACTCACTTTTCAATTCCCAAAAATCAGTTTTTTGTTTGCTGAAAACGAAAAATATGTTGGCGAGTGGGAAGTTTTAACCATTCGTTTACACCCTGACGGAATTACACAAACCCAAACCAATTTCTTTTATACTGAAAAAGAAGATATTCGCCAGATAATAAAAAAACGTTCGCGGTTTGGACACAAAGGAATTTACGGTCATGCCTTGCTGATTGCCGGCAGTTTTGGAAAAATGGGTGCGGCAGTTTTGGCATCAAAAGCATGTTTGCGCAGCGGTGTTGGTTTACTGACAGTGCAAATCCCGCATTTGGGGTACCCGATTATTCAGACTGCCGTGTCTGAAGCTATGGCAAGTGTTGATCAGCACGATTACACATTTACCGAATTCCCCGATTTATCACAGTTTTCAGCAATTGGTGTTGGCCCGGGTATTGGAATGAAATCGAACACAAAAAAGGCATTGAGCGAATTACTCGCAAAATCGAAATTGCCATTGGTAATTGATGCCGATGCTTTGAACATTCTTGCCGAAAACCTTGCCTTGCTCGAAGAACTACCCGAAAATTCTATTTTAACACCACATCCCGGCGAATTTAAACGATTGGTGGGTGAATCCGCCAACTCCTATGAAAACATTCAAAAACAACTTGAACTCTCAAAAAAACACAAAGTGATAGTGGTTTTAAAAGGAGCTTTCACTTCAATTTCGACACCCTCCGGAAAAATCTACTTCAATTCCACCGGCAACCCCGGAATGGGAACTGCCGGCAGCGGCGATGTTCTGACAGGGATTATTCTGGGGTTGCTTGCACAAGGCATTCCACCAAAAAAAGCTGCTGTTGCAGGGGTTTTTATTCACGGTTTGGCTGGCGATATGGCAATGAAAGAAAAATCGGAAATTTCATTGGTTGCGGGGGATATTGTTGAGTTTTTGGGAAAAGCATTTCTCTCCATAAACCCCAATTCAAAATAATAATTTTAATACATTTGGGTTTTTATAAAAACAAAACAGAAAAACATGAAGTATTTAGTATTGATAATTGGGATTGTAATGATTTTGCCTGTCTACGGGCAACGTAAAAAGGATGACACTGTAGCTCCAACCTTTGTTGAAGGCGTTATTTACTCGCTTCCGCGAACTGGAATAAGAATAAACGTAAAGGCAACGAAGGAAACTTTCCGCCCGGGACCGTATGCCGCTTTTGCAGAACAGTTGCTGGGGATTAAAAACGTTAGAACAAAAGCCGCTGTTAATTGGGCAATTGAAGATGTTAAAATGGATGTTTTTTCGGAACCTGATCCCGAAAATACATACAAAGCAATGGGTTTAAATTTGGTCAGCCTTTCCGCCGACGGTTGTTTGGCAGCTATCAATGCAAATTCAACATCCGACAAAAAAGAAAAAGTTGTAACCAACACAGTTGGCCAAAAAACAGAATTTGGCGAAAACAATTCATTTGAGTATTTCACGGATGCACCAATTTATACAGCCGGCGATTCAACAAATAATTATCGCCCGGTAAAATTGGGCGAAGAGCAAAAAATCAGCAAAGCTGCGCAACGCGTTTTGGAAAGCCGCCGCATTCAATATGAAATTGCAGCAGGTTTAGTCGATGAATTCCACCCCGACGGAGAAGCGTATAAATTGAGTTTAAAAGAGTTAAAGAAGATCGAAAACGATTACCTAAGTTTATTTATTGGCCGGTCGACTTATGAAAAAGGGTCATTTGGGTTCGATTATATTCCAAAAAGCGGGAAAAGTGAAGCTGTTTTTAGGATTTCAGAAGAAAACGGAATTGTTCCGGCAACCGATCTCTCGGGAAAACCTGTAATGATTGAGTTTGATATCGACAAAGATCTTGTGCAGAAATATGCAGGACTTGTAAAATCTGACAATCCGAACGCCGGTCAAAACGGTGTTTTTTACAGGATTCCGGGCCGCGCAACGGTGCGATTAATAAACGACATGAATGTTGTTGCTACCGCCAGAATTACTGTTGCACAATTTGGTGCGGTTGCTCCGGTTCCCGAAGATATACTTTTCGGGAATTATTCAATTGAATTCAATACCGAAACCGGGTCAATTCAATCTGTTGTCAGCAAATAATCAAAAATATTCAAGGGCAGTCAAACCGGCTGCCCTTTTTTTATTGTCATTTTTATAGCTTGTTATTTTTCTTATTTTTATCGGCTCAGAAAAAAACTTATAAAAAAATTTTATGAATCAATTAATTAAACAAACGCTTCGCGATTCGAGCAAAGCACGGTGGACAGCCCTTGTAATTTTATCATTTACAATGTTTGCCGGCTACATGTTTACGGAAGTCATTTCGCCATTGAAACCTATCATGGAACGCTCGCTGGGAATGGACAGCACTGATTTTGGGTTTATAACCAGTGCCTATGGGTTGTTCAATGTGTTCCTTTTGATGCTCATTTTTGTTGGGGTTTTTCTTGACAAATTTGGAATCAGGGTTAGTACAATCTTGTCGGCCTTAATAATGATTATTGGTGGATTAATAAAGTACGCCGCCTTTAAAGGAATAATTGGAAGCCCCGATGTACCGATGCATATTCCGATTGTAAACATCGATTTGACAACCCAGGTGTTTTGGGCCGGTTTTGGTTTTGCGGTTTTTGGAGTTGGAGTTGAATATGCCGGGATTACAGTTTCAAAATCAGTGGCTAAATGGTTTAAAGGAAAAGAAATGGCGCTTGCAATGGGTATGCAGGTGGCAATTGCACGTTTAGGTTCGTTTGCACCACTGGCTTTTGGGGCAAAAATTGCAAATACATACGACGTGCCTACCACAATTTTAATTGTTGTTGTATTCCTTGTATTGGGTTTAGTTGGATTCTTTTATTATAATACTCTCGATAGAAAATTGGACAAACAATTGGTTGAAGAAGCCGATTATGCAGGAGAAGATAGTTTTAAATTATCCGATTTGCTTGTGATATTTGGAAATCTCGGGTTTTGGTTAATTGCACTCCTTTGTGTATTTTTCTATTCAACAGTTTTCCCTTTTTACAAATATGGCCCCGATTTAATGGTGAATAAATTTGGTGTGAGTGAAAACTGGGCGGGATTATTACCTAGCTTGGTCCCTTTCGGAACCATGCTTTTAACACCCATTTTTGGCAGTTTATACGACAAGAAAGGCAAAGGCGCATCAATCATGATTTTAGGTTCTGTGCTTTTAATTATTGTGCATGTTATTTTCTATTTACCTTTTATAACAAGTGTTGTGGCAGCCTTTTTCAATGTGCTGCTTTTAGGAATCGCATTTTCTCTGGTTCCTTCCGCAATGTGGCCATCTGTACCAAAAATTATTCCTGAAAGACAATTAGGAAGTGCTTATGCAGTTATTTTCTGGGTACAGAATTTTGGTTTATGGGGAATTCCACTGGCGGTTGGTGTTGTGTTGGATAAAACCAATCCGGGCGTTGCGGAAGCTAAAGCTGCAGGTGAGGCGATTACTTATAATTATCAAACAACATGGACAATTTTCGTAGGACTTACAATTCTGGCTTTGTTTACTGCAATTTGGCTAAAAGCAGAAGATAAACGCAAAGGATATGGGCTGGAAAAACCGAATATAAATAGTTAAGAAAGACGGAAGACCAAAACTACCGGAAGCAATCCTTGTTTTCAAAGTTGCCCCGTCAGCTAAAGGGAGAATAGTATCGGGAAAATATGATGGGAAAAATCAATACTCAAAAAGCATTTTTCCGAAAACAAAATTAACCGGATTGGGTTAAATATAAGCGTTAAATAATTTGAATTAATAACAAGAAGATTTTGACTGGATACCAGCTTTTTCGTTGGTCTTCGGACTCTCGTCTTCAAACATTTTTAAAACATGACAGCAATAAAAGATATTCAACCAACAGAATTATGGTCAATTTTTTATGAAATGACACAAATCCCTCGCCCATCCTATCACGAAGAGAAGATTCAGGATTGGGCAGTGAAATTTGGCGAAAAACTTGGTTTGGAAACAATAAAAGACGAAGTGGGAAATGTGATTATCCGCAAACC
>JBFHJA010000009.1:0-27132 GCA_041596165.1 Draconibacterium sp.
GCACTCCAGGCATGACTCCATCCGCAATATTCAGGCATATATTTTACATCCCAGGCTTCAGTCGTCATCGTTGAACCCACATTTATCATATTCATCCAACTGCGGTCGGTTTCTGAAGTCAAAAGTTCCAGCGCATAGTCGTCTTCGCCCGCATTATATAAGGCTTCCATTAAATAATTAGCCCCATAAACTCCGGTTGCCATTCCCTTCGATTTTATATATTGAGCAACTTTCGTTATGTTTTTTTCGGGAACCAAACCAAAAGTCAGGGGAAATAAATTTGCGTGAGTGGATGAATGTTCAGAGCCTAATCCATCAATATATAAACCATCGGCATTTATAAATTTGCTGTTAAATATTTCTTTGAATTTTTTTGAACGAGACTCAAAGAAGTTGGCATCCTCTGTGTTTCCAACAGCTTTGGCCATTTCTTCCATCAAAACCAAACAACGGTAATGAAATGCATTTACCACCGAATTATAGGTTTTAAACTCAAAATCATCGGTTTCGCCGCCATCGCCTAAACCCTGGCCTTCCCTGCCTAATTTTCCGTGAGGCCAGTCGACAATATCAAAAATTGTGTCGCCATTAAAATAAATTGATTTCAAAAAATCTTTTGATTGAAGCCCGGTTAAGGTGCTAATTAAGCCATTTTCAGTTGTCAATCCCAACAGGGTTTTCGCTTTTAACACATCATAATTCCTTTCAATAAGTTCGGTATTACCAGTATGCAAATAATCAGCATAAGCCATTAACACACTGTGCATTATCCATTCGGTTGGCCAGGCTGCATGATAGAAAAGATTTTCGGTGCTGTATCGTTGTATGGCATATTCCCTGTCAAGCGCATAATGGCACATTTGCTGAATAAAGCAATCTGCTTCGTACATCATGCGCTCCCTTTGGCTGTTGGCATAATCGCCGTTAAACGTATTTGCAAAGGTTGAGTATTTGCACAAATCATAGATGGCATTTAGCTTCTGATTTGACGAAGAAAAAAAGGATGCATCGTTGTTATGGTCATAAAATAATGCTTGCTGTTCAATTTTATTTACAACAAACTTTTCAGCGCCCAAATTGATTTCGCAATACCGAAATGGAATAACTTCGGGCATATTTTCGGGCAATTTTTGACTGTGTGGAAAATTGGTAACAAAACCCGGAATTTTTAATATATAATCGTGCGTTCCATTTTTCAAGGTTAAAGGATATTTCACCGAAATAATACCCCCGCCCGGCTGTTTATCGATTGTGTTGCCGATTGCCTTTTCTCCCAGATTTATTAAAACAACTGTCGAATCCAATGACTCATTCTTCCATGTAATATTCAGTTTAGGGTAAGCAAATGCTGATTTTCCAAAGTCATAAAACAGTATTGAATCACTTGCAATTACACGCTTTGTATTATTTCCGTGAAAACGAATCGCCTGCCTGTCTTCCCAAGTCCAATATGGAACACCCTTTTCATCCACCTCGTCAAATCTTTTGCGTTCTCCGGGCCAAATCCTTTCCGAATCGAAATCAGAAGTATTGAAATTCTGAATTTCACTCCACTGTGTAGGATTTCCCGCACCGTCCCAAATTTTCACTTTCCACCAATACGATGCGTTTGAAAGTAACAGTTTTCCAGTGTAGATAATATTTATAGATTGATTTGAATTAATTTTATTCGAATCCCAGTAATCTCCAATGTTGTCAGCCAAAACAGCTTTTGATGATGCAACCAATATTTGATATGATTTTTGTGTTTTAGCCGGAACAATCCACCCAAACTTTGGATTTCGGTTAGATATAAATGTGTTTTCGGGGTTTGTAAGTAATTCGCACGTTAAACCGAAAGGTACAGAATCATTACTTTTTTCTGGTATTATTTTAGCATCCACAGATAAACGGAAAAGACAAAAGGTAAGGATTGCCAGAAAATATTTTTTGCTTGTTAAATGTTTTAAATGCTTCATCAGTTATTGTTTTTTTAGTTCGATTGTAGTCTGTTTTCTCTTTTTATATGGCACTTTCAGAGCCTGTTCCCATTTTTCGGAAAGTTGTATACGCTGACAAGTCAAATCAGGATGACTTTTATATAATTATTTTTTCTGCGTTTGAACTAGTTTCATCTCCACTATTTTTGCGTATGGACTGGATATCGTTTGCCAACTTTTGAGAAAAAATTGCAATATCGGAACTGTGTATGATGATATTTGCCCCTTCTTTCATCCATTTTACCTGCCGTTCAGGAGATTCAGAAAAATGGATTCCAACCGCAATGTTTTTTGCCCTGCATTTTTTTATTATAAGGGCAACCATTTTCTCAAATTCAGGATGGTCGTACATTTCGGGCAAAGCCATATTTACCGACAAATCATGGGGACCGATAAAAACCGCGTCCACACCCCGGACACTCAAAAGTGCATCCAGATTATCAACTGCCGGAACACTTTCGATATTTATGATACAAATATTTCCGCTGTTGTAATTTTCGAGATAAATTTTCAATTCGGGTTTAACAGATTCTTGATTTTCCAACGCTTCTTTTAACCGTTTTCCCTTGAGTGGCCTGAATTTAAGCGCGCCTACCATTTCATTTACCTGTTCAACCGTTTCGATATAGGGAGCCAAAATTCCATTTGCACCGGCATCAATCATCTGGCAAGCTTTGAAAGAATCGGGTGATGGAATGCGAACAACAGGTGCAATTCCCATTGTTTTGTATAACTGGCACAAAGTGGCGATTTCAATTCTTTCAAGCGGAACGTGTTCTGTGTCCAGAAATACAAAATCAAGACCTGCATTCCGGGCAGCTTTTCCCCACAACGGAGCGGTTGAAGTGATGCAGGTTCCATAAACAGTTTGCCCCAATTTTAATTTGGTTAGTAAAGTTTTTTCAGGCATAATTCAAGTTTCTATCAAATCCAGAATCTTAGTTTCAATTTCGGAGAATTGGCTGAATCGCATATCAGCCTGACTTTGGTCCTGTTCACCCGTGCTTGCACCGTTGTATGCAATACATAGCATTCGGGCAGCTTTTGCGGCTTTTATACCATTTTTTGAATCTTCGATAACCAGACAATTTTCTGGCGGAACATTCAATAATTTTGCGGCATACAAAAAAACATCAGGTTCAGGTTTGCTTTTTCCGGCTTCAACACTGCTAACAGCATAATTAAAATATCTTTTTAATCCTGATTTAGTCAACATTATTTCAATAGTTTCCGGGTCGGAAGAAGATGCAACTGCCATTGGAATTTGAAGTTTTATTAGTTTTTCGAGCAAATCAATCAAACCCGGCATTGGCTCAATTTTGGGCAGCGAACGCAAAAAGGGCAAACTTTCTTTTATAGTCAGGGCGGTGGTTTCGGCAATATCAAGGGAAAGTTTTTTGTTCTGAATGATTTGTTTCCACATTACATCGGTGGCGGCTCCCATATAACCAGCGTGTTCTTCGTCAGAAATGTCAAGCCCCAGTTTTTTAAACATTCTCTTTTCATTTTGAATATGAAAAGGTTCGGAATCGACCAAAACCCCATCCATATCAAAAATTACTGCTTTTATTTTATTCATAAATATGGTTAAAGAAGTAAAAGTATCAATATCCTATCAAATAAACGACACAGAAAACGATTTAGCATCACAATTGTTAGCTGATTTTAATACAATTTTGACTTTACATTATTTAAAAGCGGATGCAACTGATTCCAGTCCGCTGTTTATTTCGCGAATCGGAATTAGAGCCACCCGGAAAGCAGCTTGTAATATCAATAAATGAAAACTATTTAAAATCCTTCCGATATTCAGAAGGTGTTTTCTCCATTATTACTTTAAAATAATAGTTGAAGTTCGCCAGATTGTTATACCCACATTCGTAACAAATGTGTGTGATGGGTTTATCGGTTTCTGCAAGTAATTTGGCGGCAATACCAATACGAACACTTTTTACATATTCCATAAAAGTTTGGTTCGTTTTCTTTTTGAAATAACGGCAAAACGAACTTGGCTCCATATAAACCAGTTTTGATGCATCTTTCAGGTTTATTCCTTCCTGAATGTTCTGGAAAACATATTCGTAAATTTTATCAATCTGGTCGCGATCTTTGTCATACGAATTTGGCATTGTTGAAGGAAGTGCGAGAAATTCCCTGTCTTCAATTTTTAACAAAAGGTTAAATACTTTAAGTAACTCGATATATCTTTCAAGACCTTTTAATTCAACCATTTTCCTGAGAGTTGCTGCTACTTTTTCCGTTTTTGGACCTTTAAACAAGATTCCGCTGTCGGCTAATTTCAGCAATTCCATTACATCTTCAAGTTCAGGAATATTAAAAAAATCAGAACTGATAATATTTTCATAAAAATGGGTCACAATACATTCCGGCTCTTCGTCGTTTTCTGTTTCCAAAACTTCCCAGCAATGCGAAATATTTGGTCCCATAAGCACCAAATCTCCGTGAGTGTAGCTTGAAATATGGTTTCCAATAATCCGACGTCCTGATCCTGAAGTAATCAGATTTAGTTCAAAATTTTTGTGTGAATGGATTTTTTCGGAATAAGGATCCATTTTCAACTGACGCGTGATAAAAGAGTGTTTATTGGGGACAAAAATTTTTTCGTAAACAAACTCCATAATGTACTTTTTTAACCGTTCAGAACAAATATAAAGGAAATTCTGAATATCACGGTCAAAATTCAATGTAAAAAAACCAATATACAATAAGCAATTTTATTCGCATTGATTTTCCTTTGCAATTGTTGTTTAAACCAACTTAAGCATCTTTAACATATAATATTATGAAATTACCATTATCCGGAATTATACCGCCTATCGTAACACCATTGATAAGCAATACAGAACTTGATATTCAAGGTTTAAAAAATTTAGTTGACCATTTGCTTGCAGGTGGAGTTCATGGAATATTCCTTTTAGGAACTACGGGAGAAGCTACAAATCTGGAATACAGTCTACGTACAGAATTTATAAATCTCGCGTGTAAATTTGTCGACAAAAAAGTGCCCGTGGTTGTTGGGATTACAGATACCTGTTTACAAGGCTCGCTTGAAATTGCAAAAGTTGCAAAAGCTGCAGGGGCAGATGCTGTTGTAATTTCATCGCCTTATTATTTACCTATGTCGCAAAGCGAATTTGTTTATTACCTTGAACAGTTAGTTCCACAACTTCCATTGCCTTTTCTATTGTATAATATGCCTGGCTGTACAAAATTGCACATGTCGGTACCAACCGTTCGCCGGGCGAAAGAACTGGGTGCAATAGGTATAAAGGACAGTTCGGGAAACTTACCTTACCTATTATCACTAATTGAAGAATTTAAAGATTCGCCTGAATTTGCCATTATTGCCGGTACAGAAATGTTTCTCCCTGAAACAATTTTAAAAGGCGGACATGGCGCTGTTGCGGGAGGAGCCAATATATTCCCCTCGCTTTTTGTTGAGCTTTACAATGCTTCGGTGAATGGAGATCTTGAAAGAATTGAATATCTAAAAGGCAAAATGATGGAGATTGAAGAAAATATCTACAACGTAGGTTCATACTCTTCCAAATACATTAAAACCATCAAAAGCGCCCTTTCGGCAATGGGAATTTGTAACGATTTTGTGGCCATGCCTTTCCGTCAGTTCGATGACGTAAAAAGCAATCGTATTAAACAAAATCTAAAAGAAATGAATATCTTGGAGTCGTTTTCCACCAATACAATTAAAACATAAATTATGAAATTGCCGGTAATTGATCTTATTGTTTTTATTATAATAACCCTAGGGAATGTTTTGTTTGGTGCCAGTTTTTATTTTAAAAATAAAACTTCGGATCAATTTACTTCCGGCGGAGGTTCAATGCCATCCTGGGTTGTGGGGATGTCGATTTTTGCAACATTTGTCAGTAGCATTAGTTTTTTGGCATTGCCCGGAAAAGCATACATGACAAACTGGAATGCATTGGTTTTTAGTTTTGCCATTCCTGTTGCTGCAATATTGGCTGTCAAATTTTTTGTTCCGTTATACAGAAGTTTGGGAAGCATTTCGGCCTACAACTATCTGGAAGTGAGGTTTGGAACCTGGGCGCGTATTTATGCTTCGGTTTGTTATATTTTAACACAGATTATGCGCACAGGAGCAATTCTATTGCTGCTTGCTCTGCCTTTAAACGCATTATTTGGCTGGAATATAAAAACCATAATAATAGTAACTGGAGTTGCTGTAACAGCATATTCAATGCTTGGTGGTATCCAGGCAGTAATCTGGACCGATGCAATACAGGGTATTGTATTGATTGTTGGAGCACTTGTTTGCGCCATTGTTTTAACATTTTCGATGCCCGAAGGCCCCGTTCAGATTTTTGAGATAGCCATTGCCAATAATAAATTTAGTCTGGGCAGTTTTGGCGCCAGTCTTTCCGAATCAACATTTTGGGTTATACTTATTTATGGTCTTTTTATTAATCTCCAGAACTACGGTATCGACCAGAACTTTGTTCAACGCTACATGACTACAAGTTCTGTAAAGCAAGCCAAATCATCGGCCATGTTTGGCGCATTGCTATACCTGCCGGTTTCACTCCTATTTTTTTATATTGGAACCGCTTTGTTTTCATATTATACCGCACAGCCACAATTATTGCCCGCTGAATTAACGGCTGCCGGAGCAGGTGACAAAGTGTTCCCGCATTTTATTGTTAACGGGTTACCAAAAGGAGTAACCGGACTTTTGATTGCAGCCATTTTCGCTGCCGGAATGAGCACAGTTTCAACAAGTATAAACAGTACAGCAACAATAGTTTTATCTGACTATTATCAACGTTATTTTAATAAAAATGCGAGCAACAATGATTCCATGAAAGTACTCTACATTTCATCCGTAATTTTTGGTGTACTTGGTATCGTCATTTCAATTTCTTTGGTTGGGGTTGAAAGCGTTTTGGATGCCTGGTGGTCTCTTGCTTCTATTTTCAGTGGTGGAATGCTGGGACTTTTCCTTTTGGCTTTCCTATCGAAAAAAGTCAGGAATATCGATGCAATAGTTGGTGTAATTGTTGGTGCACTGGTTATAATCTGGATGAGTTTGTCGCCACTTTATTTTACCGAAGGAAACCTGCTTGCGTTTAGAAGTCCTTTCCACAGCAATCTGACCATTGTTTTCGGAACACTTATTATCTTTCTTGTTGGTTTTATTGGCATGAAACTTTTTGCAGGGAAAAAACAAGAATAACATTAAAAACTTAAATTTTAAAGCCATGATAAAAACAGTTTATTTGCTTTTACTGATATTTATTTCAAATGGAATTTTTGCGCAGAAACCTTTTTTGGGAGATGCTGCAATCGTTAAATCAGAATATATTTATCAGGCCAAAGACGTCAATTTCCCCAGTTGCCACGCCTCAACAATTGCAGAAACCGACAATGGCTTAATTGCATCCTGGTTTGGTGGAACGGCTGAAAAAAATCCGGACGTAGGTATTTGGGTAAGCCGATTTGAAAACGAAAAATGGACAGTTCCTGTAGAAGTAGCAAACGGAGTTCAGCATAAAAATTTACGCTACCCAACATGGAATCCTGTACTTTTTAATTATGGCGATGAATTAATTTTGTTTTATAAAGAAGGTCCAAGCCCCAGCACGTGGTGGGGAAAATTCGTTAGCTCAACGGACAATGGAAAAACATGGTCATTCCCGGTTCGCTTACCCGAAGGAATTGCAGGCCCAATTAAAAACAAACCTGAACTTTTATCCAATGGCCAATTAATTTGCCCAACAAGTTCTGAGGACAATGGATGGCGTGTTCATTTTGAATTTACACCCGACCGCGGACATACCTGGGAACGCACCGACGCAATAAACGACGGCAAAAAGTTTTCAGCCATTCAGCCCAGTATTTTAAAACACCCCGATGGAAAATTGCAGATTTTGTGCCGCAGCAAAGACAAATATATCCTTTCTGCTTTTTCATCTGACAATGGAAAAAGTTGGACAGATCTCAAACCAATAGATTTGCCAAATCCAAATTCAGGTACCGATGCAGTAACATTAAAAGATGGCCGCCATGTTTTGATTTATAATGATGTAAAACCATCAAAAACATGGGGTGACAGAAATGTATTGAACATGGCAATTTCAAAAGATGGATTAACATGGGAAGCCGCTGTTTTGCTGGAAAACGATCCTGACAACGATAGTGAATATTCATATCCGGCTGTTATTCAGGCTAAAGATGGAATGGTTCATATTACTTACACCTGGAACCGCAAACTCATAAAACACGTAGTTGTAGATCCAGGAAAATTGGTTACAAAACCAATTTTAAAAGGCAAGTGGCCGATGGAATAAAATTGTTTTTCACCATTTGCTTTTTGAAAAAAATTAAGGAAGTTTTATTTTGGAACAAGCTTCAAAATGAATTTTTACAGGTAAGGTGCAGCACACCTTAATATTTGCAGAATGAGATTATTAGAGTTATAGCAAGTCACAGCGCACCGTAATATTATATATTATAGTGCGCTGTAACTTATACCAAGTGTTAACATTTTTTCCTGCAAATATTAGCAATACGCTATCGCTTCTTTAGTTTTTGTAAAAGAAGTTTTAAAATGTATTTTGCAGGTTTTCAAATATTATATTTTGAAATTTGAACGTTACTAAACCAAATAAAATCAATTAAAATGGCACAAATGAGAACAATTTTAACCTTAACAACCATTCTGTGCTTCTACTTTGGAGTAGCACAAAACAACCAAGAAAATCTTGTCCGGATTGAGTATAATAATCCAGATCTAAAATCGGCTGATCTGGGCGTTGGCTTGTGGGCTTGGCCGTTTGCAGTTGATTTTGACAACGACGGCGATTTGGATTTGCTCGTAAACTGCCCCGATAAACCATTTAATGGTTTGTGGTTTTTTGAAAACACTACAGGTGGCAAAAATCCTGTATTAAAATCACCGGTCAAACTGGCTGAAAGTCAGCGCAACCTTCAATTATCAATTGAAAATGGCGAATATGTTGCCATGACTCCAAACATAAAATATCCTAATTTTTTTAAAACATTTTATCAAAAAACCGACACACTTTTTACTGAAGATTTTGTTGCAGAAATAATCAAAAAACCACGTTTCAACTTATGGAGATATGTGGATTATGAAAACGATGGCGATCTCGATATAGTTGTTGCAATTGACGATTGGACTGATTACGGCTGGGACAATGCTTTCAACAAAAACGGTGTTTGGACAAACGGACCGCTGCATGGAACTGTTTATTTGATCGAACAAAAAAAACCCGGTGAGTATGCAAAACCTGTGCATATAACTGCGGGAGGAAAACCCATTGAAAATTACAGTATTTCAGGCGCAAATTTTGAAGATTTTGATGGAGATGGCGATTTGGATATTATAATTGGTGAATTTGTCGATCGACTGTCCTGGATTGAAAATACAGGTACACGAAAGAAACCGCAATATTCAACACCAAAATTCATAAAAATTAATGGCGAAATCCTTCGTCTTGATCTTGAAATGATTGTGCCAACATCGGCAGATTGGGACAAGGATGGCGATATAGATTTGATTGTGGGAATTGAAGATGGTCGCGTTGTATTTCTTGAAAACACAGGCAAAAAAGATGCTGACGGACCTGTTTTTAAAATGCCTGAATATATTCAGCAAGAACCTGAATATTTAAAATTTGGCGCACTGGTTACTCCGTTTAGCACCGATTGGGATAATGATGGAGATGAAGATTTAATTTGCGGAAATACAGCTGGACATATTGGTTTTATAGAAAATCTTGGCGGAGGTGCATCTCCAAAATGGAAAAGACCGGTTTATCTGAAGGCGGATGATGAAACCATATTAATTCTTGCAGGGGAGAACGGTTCCATTCAAGGTCCGGCCGAACAAAAATGGGGCTACACTACCCTATCTGTTGCCGACTGGAACGGAGATGGGTTAAAAGATATTATTTACAATTCAATTTGGGGTAAAGTGGAATGGTTTGAAAATGTGGGCACAAAAACTCAACCTAAACTTACAAAATCAAAACCCATAGAAGTGGAATGGACGAGTACAAACCCAAAGCCAGCGTGGAATTGGTGGAGTCCCGAAGGTAATAATCTTGTCACTCAATGGAGAACCGTCCCTTATGCATTCGATTGGAACAGCGACGGGTTAATGGATTTAATCATGCTCGACCATGAAGGATATTTGTGTTTTTGGGAACGTTATAAAGAAAACGACAACCTCAAATTAAAACCTGGACAACGGATTTTCACAGCCGAAGAAAACAGCACTTTTACCAACCAGTTTGAAAATGATGAAAAAGGACTTTTAAGATTGAACACAAAAGAAGCAGGTGGCTCAGGAAGAAGAAAATTCTGTATTGTTGATTGGGATCGCGATGGAAAATTGGATATACTTGTAAATAGTGTCAACGTAAATTTCCTTCGAAATAAAGGAACTAAAAACGGACTTGTTGTGCTTGAGGATATGGGAACACTTTCAGGTAAATTACTTGCAGGACATTCCACTTCTCCAACCATTGTTGACTGGGATAAAAACGGAATCCCTGATTTGCTTATTGGCGCGGAAGATGGACACTTCTATTACCTGAAGAATAAGTGAGAAGTAGTAGGCAGGAATTAGTAAGCATGAAACCAAAGAAATTAAAAATGGATTTCGAAGGATAAAAAACAAATAAAATCAACGCTATGAACAAAATAATCATCCAGTTTTTTCGATTGAGAACTACTGCAATACTTCTTACTTTTTTCTTTTCTCTATTAATTATTCCCAAAATGAATTCAGCACAGGAAAGAATTACAAACGCGGAAAAATTAGGTTTTCCTAAAGGAAAGAAGATATTGTTGCTACACTGCGACGATGCCGGGATGTGTGAAGAAGCCAATATTGCAGTTCAATCATATGTTTTGAAAGGCGATGTTTTATCGGCTGCAGTGATGATGCCTTGTCCCAATGCCGAAGATATGGTTGAATGGGCAAAAAAACACCCGACTGCTGATATTGGAGTCCACCTTACTTTAACAAGCGAATGGAAAAAATATCGCTGGACAACTATTACCGAACCGACAAAAGTACCAGGTTTGATTGATCCAGAGGGGAAAATGTGGCATGAAGTACCAAACGTGGTAATGCATGCTTCACCAAAAGAGGTGGAAACAGAAATCCATGCCCAAATCGATAAAATGATAAAAATGGGTTACAGACCATCTCACATCGATACGCACATGGGAACTTTGTACGGTTCACCTGAATTTGCGAAAGTGTTTTTTGAAACTGCTGTAAAATATAACATTCCCGCCAATGCCATCGACTTGTCGGATAAGGATGTAGCTGCACATTATCGTGCAGCCGGTTACCCGATTAACGATGATATGATAAAGTTTCTGGAAGCCTACCCACTTCCAAAACTCGATAATTTTACAAGTGCTCCCGATGGCAAATCATACCAAGATAAAAAGGAGAATTTCATCAAATTGGTTCAGGCATTAAAGCCCGGACTTACTGAAATTATTTTCCACCCTTCCATTCTCACAGAAAACCTGAAAAGTATAACAGGAAGTGCGCAACAAAGGGCATGGGAAGCGGAAATGTTTTCTGACCCGGAAGTAAAACAATTTTTTAAAGCCAATGATATTGAAATCACGACCTGGACAGAAATCATGAAAAGATTCGAAAAAGTAAACTAAGTTTAAATGTGCAAGCCGAAAGAAATGCATTATTCCGAAACAAAAATATTAACAATGAGAACCTATTTTTTTTCAATTTCAATACTGGTTGTTTTTTTAATTTCCTCTTGCAAAACAGAGCAGCCTATTGATAAAATTCTGGATAAATTCCATGATGTAAACTCGAAATATGTGATGGTTGCTGCTCATCGCGCAGGACATAACGGGTATGTTGAAAATTCAATTCCTGCCATTAAACACGCCCTGAAAATTGGGGTTGACATTATTGAATTGGACGTAAAAGTGACAAAAGACAGCGTTGTAGTTTTAAACCACGACGGGAAAATTGACCGCACAACCAATGGAACCGGTGATCCTGAAGAATTCACATGGGAAGAGCTGCAAAAATTCAGGCTAAAAATGCCAGATGGTAGCCTTACTGATGAACGACTGGCAACTTTTGAAGAAGCTCTGAACTTAGCAAAGGGAAAGGCGATAATAGATATCGATATTAAAACAAGTAATCTGAAACCAATTGTAGATATAATTAAAAAAACAAAAACAGCAAATCAGGTTTTCTTTTTCGACAATGACTATAATGCACTGAAAGAAGTACTTACAATGCTGCCAGAAGCATTGCTTATGCCGCGCGCATACGATTATAATATGGCGGACTCGGCACTTAAAATGTTCACTCCGGAGGTTGTTCATATTGATGAATCATTTTACACACTGGAACTCACTTCTCTCATTCAAAATAAAAACGCAAGAATTTGGATAAATGCACTTGGCGAACAAGACGATTTTATCCGTAAAAATGAATCAGAAAAGGCGCTGGTAAATCTTTTGAAAAATGGGGCCAACATAATACAAACCGATGAACCGGAGCTGTTAATTAAAATCCTTAATTCAAAAGAATTACGGAATTAAACAATTAAAAACATAAAACTCATGAATATGAAAACAAAAATAATATCGATACTTTCAGCATGTCTCATTTTGCTGAACGCTTGCCAAAAAAGCGAAGACAAAACTGCGTTAGTCGATTTTGTAGATCCAACCATAGGCAATGTTGGAATTCTTTTGCAGCCTACCCGACCAACAGTGCAATTGCCAAATCAGATGATCAGAATGCATCCTGTCAGAGCTGATTATATCGATGATCAAATCAGTTTTTTTCCGCTGACAATGGCATCGCACAGAAATGGCGAATTATTTGGCGTTTTACCCGGTACTGGAAACACTGAAACAGGAACATGGAAAAACAGACAAACTTACGATCATCAACTTGAAATAACAAAACCATTTTATTATTCGACCTATCTGATTGATGAAGACATTACTACAGAATTTGTTCCCGGAAACAAAACTGGTTTTTTTCGATTTACTTTTCCTGAAAATAGCGAAAAAAGGATTCGCTTTAACCTTGTAAACAGAGGAGAATGGAAACCTGTTTCTGAAAAAACCTTTACGGGGACTGAGGTATTTCAAGGAATGAAAGCATTCGTTTATGGCGAATTCGATATTGTACCAAATGTATTAATTGACGAAAACGGCACATCATTGCAACCTGTTGAAAAACCTGTTGCATGGTTCGATTTCAGTGGGAATGAGAATCAGGTAGTGCAGTTTAAATATGCCATTTCGTTTATCAGCCCAGAACAAGCCGAAAAGAATCTGAAAAATGAAATTCAAAATTGGGATTTTGAGAAAATTGTTGAAAATGGAAAAGAAGTCTGGGAAAAAGCATTAGAAAAAATTCAGGTAAAAGGCGGCACTGAAGCGCAAAAACGCAGCTTTTACACAGCTTTATACCGTACCTACGAACGCATGATAAATATCAGCGAAGATGGAAAATATTACAGTGCATACGATCATCAAATCCATGAATCAAACCGCGATTTTTATGTTGACGACTGGGTTTGGGATACCTATTTGGTTCATCACCCATTACGGATGATTATCGATACAAAAAAAGAGAGTGACATGCTTGATTCGTATGTAAAAATGCACGAACAAGGTGGTTGGATTCCTCAGTTTCCCATACTTTTCACAGATAATCCGGCAATGCACGGATTTCACTCAACCATTGTTTTCCTGGATGCCTATCGTAAAAATATCAGAGATTACGATGTACAAAAAGCATATGAGGGAATCAGAAAAAATGCCACGGATGCCACAATGTTACCATGGCGGAATGGCCCAAAAACACCTCTTGATGATTTCTACCATCAAAACGGTTTTTTCCCGGCGCTTGCTCCCGGCGAAACGGAAACTTATACCGAAGTACATGATTTTGAAAAACGTCAAAGTGTGGCGATTACGCTTGCTCACAGTTACGATGACTGGGCGTTGGGACAAATGGCAAAAGAACTGGGAAAAGAAGAAGATTACAAATATTTTAATGCCCGTGGTGCCAACTATCGCAAGCTCTACAACCCCGAAACAAAATTAATGTGGCCAAAAAATGAAAAAGGTGAGTGGCTCGATATCGACCCAAAATTTGACGGCGGGCCCGGTGGTCGCGATTATTATGATGAAAATAATGCCTACACTTATCAGTGGCACGTTCAGCAGGACATTCAGGGTTTGATAAAATTGATGGGCGGTCGCGAAGAGTTTTCAAAAACGCTCGACCAACTTTATCGCGAACCCCTTGGCAGAAGTAAATATGCATTTTATGCCAAATTCCCTGATGCAACCGGTAATGTTGGGCAATATTCAATGGGAAACGAACCAAGCTTTCATATTCCATATTTGTATAATTATTCGGGCGAACCCTGGAAAACCCAAAAACGGATCCGTTTTCTTTTAGATGTTTGGTACAAAGACAATATTTTCGGGATTCCCGGTGATGAAGACGGTGGCGGAATGAGTGCTTTTGTTGTATTCTCATCCATGGGATTTTATCCTGTAACGCCTGGTTTGCCCATTTACACAATCGGCAGCCCGGTTTTTGAAGAAGTTAAAGTCAATCTCGAAAATGGCAATACTTTTACTTTAAAAGCCAATAAATGCTCGGAAGTAAATAAATATATTCAGTCCGCAAAACTGAACGGACAGCCGTTGACAAAAACATGGTTTACTCACGACGAATTGATGAACGGCGCTATACTTGAACTCGAAATGGGTCCAAAACCAAATAAAAACTGGGGTTCGGCACCTGAAGATGCACCACCGTCGGAACTGGAGTTATAAATTAACAATGAGGTGAATATATAGGCACATAAGGACACATGGTTTTATGTATTCCTATGTGCCTGTATAGTTATAAAAGCATAAATTTTATCGACACAAAAACAAAAGCAAAATGAAACAAACAAAACTATTTTTGCTGATAGCGGCCACAATGTTATTAGCTTCCGCCTGCACTCCAAAAAAAGATTTCAAAACCGATGTCGATACAAATTTAAAACCCTGGACTAACCTCGATTTTTACAATGATCCGGACAACTTTCAGTTTGCCATTGTTTCGGACAGACAAGGCGGAATGCGACCTGGTATTTTTGAAAAAGGCATTGAAAAAATCAACCTGATAATGCCGGAATTTGTAATGTGTGTTGGCGATTTGATTGACGGATATACAACAGACACGGCAGAAATTGCCCGACAATGGAACGAATTAAACGATATAATTTCTGCACTGAAAATGCCGTTTTTTTATCTTCCGGGCAACCACGACATTACCAACAAAGTGATGCAGGAGGAGTGGGAAAATCGTTACGGCAAACGATATTACAGCTTCAATTATAAAAATGTTTTATTTGTTGTGCTCGACAGCAACGATGACGACGAACACAATCTTACCCGCGAACAAACCGATTTCGTTTTGAAAACTTTAAAAGAAAATGGAGATGTTCGCTGGACTTACCTTTTTATGCACCACCCCATTTGGACTTACGATACAGAAGGTCGTTTCGAAGAAATACAGGCAGCTTTGCAAAACCGGAAACACACAGTAATTGCAGGTCATGAACACCGTTACCGTCACGAAGAAATAAATCACTCCAACTATTATGTACTGGCGACAACTGGCGCTGGGTCAGCTTTATTAGGCGAAGCATTTGGACAATTCGATCATATCTCGTGGATTACCATGACCGAAAACGGACCGGTGATGGCGAATCTAAAATTGGACGGAATTTTACCACACGATGTCGCAACTGCTAAAAATCGAGAAATGGCAGGTCCACTTGTTGCAAACTCAAAAATGGAACACACAATCGTATGCAATTCGGGTTCAAAATTTACAAATGGAAAGCTCTTTCTCAATTTCAAAAATCCGTCGGAAACCGATATGGTTTTGAACCTGAACATTTACCACCATCACCAACTTCAAATTGAAACTCCTGAATCAGAAATTAAAATCCCGGCAGGTGGAAACAAACAGGTTGAAATCCCATTCCTTTCGGCCAGAACTCTGGATTATGATAAAATTGATTTGATTTGTACCGACTGGGAAATAAGATATGACGGAATTGAAAACCAGAATTTTGCTTTACAGGGAAAATCACAATTTGCGGTTCAGCCTGCAAAAACCGAGGCTATCGAAAAAAGCACAAAATAAAATACGAAAAACCAAGTATCATCCGGAATACCCTTCGAATTTAGTTTTAAACCAACTGGACAAATGATAAAATTAGAAATCCATAAAAATTAAGCGAACCTTGTCTGGTAATTTAGTTCAAAACCACAAAGGTTGTTAAAACCTGATTATCTTTAACAGAAATATTAAAATCATGCAAACTCAGGTTATAAAAGGAAACGGTGAAACAACATTTTTTGATATAAATAAATTGAAACAAGCACTACAAAATGCAGGTGCCAAATCAAGTGAACAGGAAAGGATTGCCAAATTAGTCGAGGGCAAAATCTACAACGGTATCACAACAAAGAAAATCTATCAAATTGCATTCGATCTGCTCAAAAGAGAGTCATATAAAATTGCTGGCCGGTACCGGCTAAAAAATGCAATCATGGAACTTGGGCCAACCGGTTTTCCGTTTGAAATATTTGTGGGAAAGATATTCGAAACGATGGGCTACGAAGTTGAAACCGGCGTTTTTGTGCAAGGCAAATGCATTCAGCACGAAGTTGACGTGGTAGCACGAAAACCTGGGGAAATGATAATGATAGAATGTAAATTTCACACCGACAACCGCACAAAAAGCAGCGTTCAGGTTCCACTTTATATCCAGTCGAGATACCTCGATGTTAAAGCTGCCTGGGAAACTAAATACGGAAAAGACATCAAATATCGCGGCGGTGTAGTTACAAACACCCGTTTTAGCGAGGATGCTGAAAACTATGGAAAATGTGCTGGTTTATTGGTGATCTCATGGGATTATCCCAGTGAATTTAGTCTGAAAAACATGATTGATAAATCCGGACTTCATCCAATAACTTCATTGTTATCTCTCACAAAAAAAGAGAAACAATATTTAATTGAAAAAGGGATAGTTTTATGCAGCCAGTTAAATGAAAACAAACATGTTTTACAAGAATTGAGAAAGACTGAATTTCAAATAAAAAAAGTAATAAGTGAAGCAGAGAATTTGATTGCAGATTAATTCAACTATATTGTTTTATCCATATTCACCACCAAATGTTTTGCTGACTTTTCAAATCCAGAAGTTTACAACGAAATTGTGATTTGCCGAAATGCATTGGAGGTTTAAATTCGGCAAACTCGCGTAACAATCCCCATCCATGTTTTTCTTTTTGACCCTTTTGTTATATTTATCACAAACCTAAATAATATTCAATACAGCTAAACATTTAAATCGGTTTAGCTAATAAATATTTTCAAATACAGGTTAATATTTAATGCAAACAAACATATAAAGTATGTGTTTTATATTTATTTCCACTCTAATTTTATCAATGGAATATCATTTTTTCTAGTGATAAAAACTATTCCAAAATTTTTAAAATTTTTAAACCTAAAAATTGTGTACTATGAAAAAAAAGATCTTGCAACTACTGTTGTCAGGTGTGTTTGTACTCTTTTTGTCAACTGCTTTTGCCCAGAATGAAGTAACCGGTGTGGTAAAAAGCACCGGCGGCGAATTGCTTCCTGGAGCTACAGTCTCGATAAAAGGTACAACAACTGGTGTAATTACTAATCTCGATGGTAAATACACGATTACTGTTCCCAATAACCAAACTGTCCTTGTATTCTCATTTGTCGGAATGTTACAACAGGAAATTATTGTAGGAGGAAATACTACAATAGATGTAACACTAAGCTCAAGCACTGTTGGAGTGGAGGAAGTTGTTGTAACAGCTTTAGGCATTAAACGAGAGAAAAAAGCGCTTGGCTATTCAGTGGGAGAAGTAAAATCGGAACAGATGGAACGTGTGCCTCAAAAAGACGTTCTTGGTGCATTGGCTGGAAAAATGTCAGGGGTGAAAATCACTAACACATCTAATGACGTCAATGGTGAAACCTTTGTTGTTATAAGGGGAATTACATCACTTGCCGGCAATAATGCCCCATTAGTTATTGTTGATGGAGTGCCTACCGGGAATGATAAAATGATGAAAGATTTAAGTCCTGAGAATATTGAAAATGTTTCAGTATTGAAAGGGCCAAGTGCTGCGGCTCTGTACGGATCCCGGGCAGGTAATGGTGTAATACTTATTACAAGCAAATCGGGTAAAATGAATAAAAATGGAATAGGTGTTGAATTGAATTATGGAACAACTTTTTCAAAGCCCTATAAATACATTGAACTGCAAAACAGATTTACATCGGGTATCAGCGGCGTTTTGAACGAAAACTCTTATCAGCAATGGAATGGACCGGAAGAAGGCGTTTCCGCAGTGCAATGGAATACTAACGGAGAAGCCCAGCCTTTGAAATTTTACAATAATACACTTCAGGATTATTTTGAAACAGGCCTTGAAAATGTTGTTGATGCAAGTGTAAGCGGATCGTATGATCAAGGTAGTTTCCGGCTTGGAATTTCTCATCTTGACGCAACCGGAGTTTATCCGGGTGTTGAATTAGACCGTAATGGAGTGAATTTAGCTACCATCTATAACATTACTAAAAAAGTAAAACTATCCACAAATATTGATATCTCGAATCCAAGTTCAGATAATTATCCTGTTAAAAACGGCGGTGATACTCAATATATGGCAGTTTATCAAACTCCACCACATGTGAATATCAATGACCTTAAAGATTATTGGACTATTCCGAACATATTACAAAAGGGTATAAATCAAGCGCATGATAACCCATGGTTTGCAGCGTATGAATTGAAGGACGCCTTTGACAGGATGAGAATATTTGGCAACATGAAACTCGATTATCAGATACTTCCGGATTTAAAGGTAATGGGTCGCTATGCTTTTAACAGTAACAACGAGAAAAGGGTTTACCGGCAAGCATGGTCGAGTTATGGTGGTGATGGCGGTGGACAAAACAGACCTCAGGGAACCTTTAAAGAGAGTATTAATAATACGAGGGAGATGAATACCGATGCTTTGATTTCTTACACAAAAAAAATCGGGAAATTTCAGATAGATCCTTCCGTAGGTGGAAATATGATGACACAACGAAGCTACTCTATGAATGCGGGTGGTGATCCTCTTGTTTTACCAGGACTTTACACACTTTCAAATGTAAATAGAAATGGATTGACTTATTCTGATTTCTCTTACAAAAAAAATATTTACAGCGTTTATGGATTGCTAAATTTGAGTTATGACAATATGATTTTTATTGATGCAACTGCAAGGAATGACTGGTCCAGCACTCTCCCCGAAGAAAACAGATCCTATTTTTACCCATCAGCTTCAATTAGTGTTTTAATCAACGAAATGCTTCCAATGCCTTCATCGATTTCCCTTTTTAAAGTTCGTTCAGGAGTTTCGCAAGTAGGTAAGGATACGGATCCATATGTAATTGCAAGTATTTTGAATCAAAATACATGGGGTTCAAATACGACATACTCTGTCCCATCAAGTTTGCCCAATATCAATTTGAAACCTGAAATTGCAAAGTCGTTTGAAATTGGAACAGACATCTCATTTTTTAATAACCGTCTTGGCGGCGAGTTTACTTATTACAAGGTTCAGAATACAAATCAAATTCTGAATGCAGCTACCTCGGCTTTGTCAGGTTATACTTCAGCAACAATTAATGCCGGAAATGTTGAGAATTCGGGTATTGAAATTGGATTTAATGCAATTCCTGTGAAATCGAACAATTGGACATGGGATTTGAATGTAAACTTCACAAAGGAAAAAAGTCAGTTAAAAGAATTAACACAGGGTATTGATCAATTTCAATTCTGGGAAAGCACATCCGTTTACGCCTGGACAAAGGTTGGCGATTATATAGGGGATATATATACAAGGGATATGAAAAGAGTAGAAGATAAAGATAGTCCTTATTACGGATGGGCTTTGCTCGATTCAAATGGCAAAATGCAAATCAATAGTTCAGAGGTTATAAAAGCTGGTAATTATATGCACGATTTTATGATGGGATTACAGACAAGCGTGTCCTATAAAAAGGTTACTGTTTCCTTTAGCTTCGACTGGCGCCAAGGCGGCGATTATTATGATCAAACAATGATGCGCTTAACCCGTGCAGGAAAAGTTGAATATTTCCACGACAATGAAAATTCCAGCACTTTCACAGGTATTCTCAGCAACAATTCTTTTAATGGCGACATGACAGCTCTGGCCAATGAAATTAAATCGCATCCTGAAATTTACCAAAACGATACGTGGATTGGTGGAAGAACACAAGATCTTGGCGGTTTTCTTTACAGCAATGGTGTTTACGAAGGAAGTTTCTTCCCCGGTGTAAGGTCTGATGGAAATGGCGGTTATATAGAAAATTTTGGGGAAGAGGGAACAAAATTTGTTAAAGCATATGATATTTTCCAGCCTTCCGGCGGTTATTGGAATACTGCTACAAGAAACAAATGGATTTACGACGCTTCTTTCATCAAACTCAGGGAGATTGCAATTTCGTATTCGCTTCCTGAATCAATTGCAAAAAAATTGTACACTCAAAACATCACCCTTTCTGCATTCATGAAAAACATCGTCATTTGGGCAGCTAACGGAACCAATCAGGATCCTGAATCTATTTACAATCAGGTTGGCGACAATCAAAGACAAGGATTAAGCCTCTGGAATGCTTCACCGATTGTTATGCCAATGGGTTTTAAAGTAGGTGTCACCTTTTAAAAATAAAAAGAGATGAAAAAACTTCAAAATATATCGAAAGAGATGAAAAAACCTCAATTTAACTTTTACAGCATTATCGGAATGGTTTTGTTGTTAATAACAGTTTCCTGTCAGGATCTCACAGAGATTAACACGAGCCCTAATCAGCTAAATGCAAGCGATATAAACGTAAAATATGTTCTTACTTCTGTCCTCTCCAGTTCTTCCTCCCAGTATATCCGTAGTAATTCATACGGAGGCACTGTTACGCTTTCCGAGGCTATGCAATATATGCAGAGAGACTATATTGATTGGCAGGGTACAAATACATTTGTTTGGAATCCGGTAGCGGCAAGCAGCATGTATTCTTCATTACAAAACAGCCAATACATTTATGACAATGCACAATATGAAGCACTAGAAGGCAATCAAAAATTCTATACTGCCGTAGGACAAATTATGCGTAGTTTTTGGTACGGTTTCTTATCTTCACTTTATGGTGATATTCCCTACTCTGAAGCCTTGAAAGCCAAGGAAGGAAACTTTACACCCATTTACGATAACCAGAAAGATATATTCGTAGGAATATTGGCAGACCTTAAATCAGCAAATGATCTTTTAGCTACAGTAACCACAGTGGATGGGGCTTCTGCCTCAGATATCATGTTTCAGGGAGATGTATTAAAATGGAGGAAATTTTGCAATTCGTTGCGGCTAAGATATTTAATGAGACTGTCGGAGAAAATGGCTGATGCTGGAATTGATGTTAAAAGTGAATTTAACTCAATTGTAAGTAATGCCGCTGCTAATCCGATCTTTACTTCAAGCAGTGACAATGCCTCTATACCTTATATTGGAAGTGATGCAGCCAATTCGTGGTACGGCGGACCACTTGCTTGGACCAACAGGTCGGAGTTCTATCGCCGCAAACCATGCGCCACATTTGTCGATGAATTAAGGATTGGTATGGATCCAAGGTTAACCACTTTTATCCGTCCTGTTGATACACAGATAAAAATCAGTAGTGAAACACCTGTATATGCGAAACTTCCTGACGGACAGATTATAAGGAATATTCCTGCCTCCACTCCAGGTATCGAAAATGTCAATACATTCAGGTATGTTGGTTTGCCACCGGCTTTGCAGGATCCAAACCTTTATAATATGTACACAGGCACAGATTTTAATGCTATTAAGGCTTTAAACCCCGGTATTTATACCGATTTAGCTGCGAATCCAAATGTTTCTTATCTCGCTGACAAGTATGCGTTAAATAGCTTTGCAACAATAAAAGCTGTTTATATGAGCTACTCCGAACTCAGTTTTATTTTGGCAGAAGCCAAACTAAAGGGGTGGATTACTAGCGGTACAACATTAGATTATTATCTGGCAGGCATTGTTGGAAGCTTACGTCAATATAATATCTCTAACGGAAGCATGTCCGTTTATGATCAGAATACCGATGCAATAATACCTTTTGATGAAAATGCGTTTATAGCAAACCTGACAAATAAATTTAACAGCGCAAGCGATGATACTGAACGCTTAACCCAGCTAATGACTCAAAAATGGCTTGCGGCTTTTATGACTCCTGAATTTTGGTTCGATTGGCGCAGAACAGGATTACCAAATTTTGGCGTTAATCTGATTGCTGGCAGTAATGGAAGTAAAATTCCGGTACGTTACATTTATGGCGATGATGAAAGGATATTAAATGGACCAAATGTAACGGATGCAGTTTCAAGATTAGAACCGGCTGAAAATTCGCAATGGAGTAAAATGTGGTTGTTAAAAGGGACAAATAAACCTTGGTAGTTCTTGTGTAATATTCAATAAAAAGGAAAATTTTTAAATTATGAAAATTACTTGTCATAATTTATTTGTGTGTTTTTTTCATTAAATCTATTTCCCTTTCATAGAATCAAAATTAGATTAAAACAGGAGGATCAGAAATGAATCCTCCTGTTTCATTTCTATTAAATGAGTTAACCACATTGCCTGGTTTTATATGTTATGATGCCAAAATTTGTTAATGTAGCTGCAATTTATTGGAATACGGAATAACTCAACTTATTTTTAATCACCTTATTAGCACCCTAGGCATAAATTCAGTTTACATGGGCAACATAATTCAGACTGAAAATCGTCATATATAAAATACGGTGAAAAGAACCAATATAGTCCTTTAGCAAAAAAAAGGATTGAAAGCCTTCAATCCTTTTTTAGTTTAGTTGTTCTTTCAGTTTAAAAAGAGTTTTACAGAAGTAATTAAAGTGATTAAAACCAATAGCTTTAAACTCATTCTTTACCTTTCTAAATAAATTTTACTTTATCAAACCGGCATCTACAATCAAATGTTTTATCGATTTTTCTGTTTCGGAAGTGCGTGATGAATAGGTGATATGCAGCAATCCATCCGCAGTTTGAATGAGGCAGGGGTACGAATAGCTTCCCCCACCCTGTTTGTTATCGTATTCAATATATTCTTTCCATTTCCAGGTTTCACCTTCATCGTCAGACAGCATCAAAACCACACGGTATCGGCCATCGTTTATATCGTTTCCAAGAAATGCCCAACGACCATCTTTTAATTTCAAAATTTCAACGCTTGCTTCATTAGGAATATCTGTTTTCACCGTATAGCTCCAGCTTTCGCCATTGTCTTTTGAAATACTTTTATGAACCCTTGCCGGAGCATCGCCACTGTCGCGCATGTAAGCCACAATGTCGCCGTTTTTGCGTACTTCAAGCGCGGGTTGAATTGGTCCGCGGCCAACAATGGGTTTTGAAGCTTTCCAACTTTCACCATCGTCATCAGAAATAGCACAAATTGACAGGTTGTAACCGTCAGAATAAAGTGGCAGAATAATTCTGCCACTGCCTAAAATCAGCGGTTTAATACGTGTCATCCAGCCGATACTGCGTTTCACTTTATCTTTACTCGCGTCAATTATCAAATCATCGTACAAAGGTGCATATCCAGCCCAACCATGCTCCAATTCGGGCATTTCCTTAAATTTTTGAGTGATTTCTTCTTCAAATTCTTTTCCCGGTTTTATCAGAATATTATCCTGCCAATTCCAAACCGGAGCTCCAGGGTTGTTATAATTTGTTGAAGTACGTGTTCGTAAGATTGAACCTTCCCACTGGTTTCCCTGAACGGCAATCCACACAAGAAAAAGTTTTCCCTTGTTATTCAGGAAAACTACAGGATTACAGTCGGGTATTTCCGGTGTGTCAGCAGCTACAAATGGTTTGCTCCACACTGCTTTGCCTTTTTCGAGGCGGGCACCCATTATACGAACATCATCGGAATTGCGTTCCCCGCTGCCTTGAAACCATACAGCCAGAAAATCGCCGTTTGGTAAAGCAACAATACTGCTTCCATGTGTATGTTCGTGTTGGGGAGTAAAAATAAACTCCTCTTTTACTATTGAACTATATTTGTTTTTCTGCTGTGCAAAAACAGAAACAGAAATCAATAATAACATGAAAATTATAAGATTCTTCATAATGTATTATTTGGTTTATTATGGATGCTGTGTTCTAAAAAATTTAAATCTGGTTTTTTCAACTTTAAACCCGAAACTAATTAAGGATTCCATCTTTTCGCATCTATGAAGATTAAGATGGAATCCCCCTTTCACTGTGAACCCGGAATACTGACCCGTCAGCTCTTCCTCACATAAAACGAAACCCACAAAATATAGAGTAAACAGGCACCTATTACAAGCACACTTGCAAGCGGAGAAATCATTGTACTAACCAATCCCATTACCAGTGGAATTACCGCACCGCCTGAAACTGCCATAATCAGCAAACCCGAAATTTCATTGGCACGGTCGGGCATTTTAGCAAGTGATAAGGAGAAAATAATCGGAAACATATTTCCGACACCAAAACCTATGATAAAAATGGATGCAAGAGCAGCAGTAAAAGTTGGAGAAACAAACACACCGGCCACACCTACCAGCGAAATCAAGGCTGTGATCAACAAAAAAACACGTGGTTTAATCCAGTTCAAAATGATGGCGCCAATTAACCGCGAGATGGTTTCTCCGGCAAAAAACGCACTGATTCCCCAGGCTGCCTGTTCCATTGTAATACCATATTTTGAAATTAGAATGTTTGAAATATTTGTATTTGTTGCTACTTCGGCACCAACAATCAGGAAAATTGACAAAGCCATAAAAGCAATAAACCTGTTTTTCAACAAGCCAAAACATGAAGCGAAAGTTGCAGGTTTTCTGTCGGGTTTCGATTCAACTATTGGAGTTATTAAAAGCCAAAATGCGCCAAGTAACGAAGTGATGCCATAAATGGCCAAAACCAAACGCCAGTCACCAAATCGCGAAGCCACAAAAGCAGCAATCAGTGGGCCTGAAAACGAAATAATGGCTTTTACAAATTGGGATGTACTTAAAAAACTTGCCAATTTATCGGCGGGCGAAACATCCTGCAAAAGTGGATTTGCAGAAACCTGGATGATTGTATTTCCGATTCCCAGCAAAATAAACGAGGCAAACATCATTGCAAAAGAGTAATTTACGAATGGCAAACCCAGACCCACTGCCTGAATTACCATCCCAATCATCAGCATATTTTTTTTGCCATACTTGTCCTGTAAAACTCCGGCCGGAACCGACAAAATGAAAAACCAAAGCAGCACCATCATTGGAAGAAACTGTGCAACGAACGAAGTTAATTTAAAATCGAGTTGAATGTAACCCGTTGCAACGCCGATAATATCGACAAATCCCATTACGATAAATGCGAAAAAAGCAGGGAACAGTTTGTTCCAGTTGGCTTGTTTTGTAGTCATTGTTTTTGTTTTTATTAGTTTAAAATTTATTGATTGATTCTGTTCTTTTTTGGTTTTAAATATATTCAAATATGACAGTTTTTTGATTCGATTTCAAAATCGTTTTGGTTAAAAATGGAATAGAACACGGATAACGCAGATATTACTGATTTTTACTTTCAAAAATCATGTTCATCAGTGTTATCTGTGTCCAAATATTTTCCAAACTATTTTTTAATTATGAATGAATCGTTCACCTCATTATTCGAATCGATTGAAGTGTAAATCAATTTATCTCCTTCGATTTTTAAGTATTGATAAAACTGGCCTTCTGTTTTAACCACTTCTGCATAAGGTTCGTGAGCAGCATCACGGGTTCTTGAAGGAATACCGATAGAGACAATGTAAGCCGTTCCATCGTTGTATGAACCAACAACTTCGCCGCCTTTCATAGGTTTCGAGCGCATGTAATAATGAATATGACCTCCAAAAACCATATCAACATGGTATTTATCGAAAAGTGGTATCCATGCTTTTTGAATATCTAAATACGGTTCTTCCCAGTTGTAGGGTGGAAAATGAAACACTGCTATTTTCCAGGTTGCGCTTGTATTTTTCAATTGTTCTTCAATCCAAGGGGTTTGTGCATCCCACGAAGAGGTTGCGTCAATCATCAGGAATAAAGTATTTTTATAGGTAAATGAATAGGTTTGTTCTTTATTAACTCCATCCGGACCGTTTTTTGGATAACTAAAAAACTCGCGGTACATTAAAGCGCCCAGCCCGGCACGATTATCGTGGTTTCCGGGAACACACATAAACGGTTTGCGCGAAATCACATTTTCAGGATAATGCAACAAATCATCCCATTGATCGCGGTATAAGCCATCGCTTACCAAATCGCCGGCAATTGTATAAAAAGCGGCATCTGGATGGGCAGAGTCGGCACGATTAAAAAGCTCTCCAAACTGGGGTGAGTAATGAGTATCACCAAACCAAACGAATGAAAACGTATCGGTTTCCGACTGGGTTGTAAAAGAGTATTTTTCCTTCCAACTTTCGTCAGGTAAAATCTGATATTCATACGCAGTACCAGGTTTTAATCCTGAAAGTTGAGCTGTAAACCGATTGATAAACCTGTCATTCATTAGCAGTAAATCTTCCATCTGGTATTTTTCTGCTTCAGTTGAAAATACAACAGAAGAGCCTTTTTCGCGGTAATTTACAATCCCATTAGAAACCGTTGTATCTGTGCGCCACTGAATATCCATTGTGGTTGCGGGATCGTTGCTCCACGTTAGCATCACCTGGTCGGGTTGTGCTGAAGATGGATAATTTGATTTGCGGAAAGCCCTAACCAAATGGGTTTCGGTTCCCCGGCCGCGGATTGTAGTTAAATACTTCTGTCCTTTCAGTTCTTCCGGAACATCAGTCAAAACAAGTTCATCCCAGTCATGATATACA
>JBFHJA010000010.1:0-26892 GCA_041596165.1 Draconibacterium sp.
GATTTGGAACATTGGCGAGTTGAAGTTGATAAAGCCTATTATTCGGGAAAAGCTGTTATTGCAGCCTTTGGTGGTACTGCCCTTGGTGATATTGCGCTTGTGCCGGGAATGAACCTGAGATCGCCCAAAGGTGTTCGCGATGTGGCAGAATGGTATATGAGTACAGTAATGCGTCCGGAATATATCAAATCAATTTATGAACGTCAGGTTGAAATTGCCATCGAAAACTTAACACGAATTTTTGCTGTGGTTGGTAACAAGGTAAACGCTATGTTTATTTGCGGAACTGATTTTGGAACGCAGGATTCTACATTCTGTTCACCGGAACAATTTGATGAAATTTGGTTGCCATATTATAGAAAAATCAATAATTGGATTCACGAAAATACGCAATGGAAAACCTTCAAACATTCGTGTGGTGCGGTTGAAGGATTAATGGATCATTTTATACAGGCCGGTTTTGATATTATTAATCCGGTTCAGATTAATGCAACTGGAATGGATCCATTGAAATTGAAACAAAAATATGGTCGCGACCTCGTTTTTTGGGGTGGTGGTGTCGATACACAAAAAATGCTCCCTTTTGGCAAACCCGAAGAAGTGCGGGAACAAGTACTCCGAAACTGCGAAATTTTCAATAAAAATGGTGGTTTTGTGTTTAATACAGTCCACAATATTCAGGCAAATGTGCCCGTTGAAAACGTGGTAGCCATGTTGGAAGCGATTCGTGAATTTAACGGAAAATAAATTAATGTGGTTTGTAGCCTCTGTGTCAGATAAATGCCGTCCGTATACGTTTTAACTTATACGGATGGCAAACCTAAAACCCAAAATTTCAATAATAATCTAAACCAATAAAATAATGAAAAAATTAATTTTTTTACTTTTTGCAATTTTGTTTACTACAACTACTTTCGGCCAAAAATACAAGGCCAACTGGGAGTCAATTAATAGTCGGCCTGTCCCACAATGGTTCGAGGATGTGAAATTCGGGATTTTTATCCACTGGGGCGTTTATTCCGTACCAGCTTGGGCACCTGCCAATGCTGATATTGGTGTATATGCAAAATATGCCGAATGGTACTGGAAACGTATTATGGGCGATGAAAAAGCTGACAAACTTTTTCGTGATTACCACAATAAAATGTATGGCGAAGACTTTCTTTATCAGGATTTTGCCGGCGATTTTAAAGCCGAACATTTTGATCCTGCTCAATGGGCAAATGTCTTTAAAAAAGCCGGGGCAAAATATGTGGTACTGACATCAAAGCACCACGAAGGATTTACACTTTGGCCCAGCGAACAAAGCTGGAACTGGAATAGTGTTGACATTGGCTCTCACCGTGATTTGTGTGGCGACCTAAGTAAAGCTGTAAAAGATGCCGGATTGCACATGGGTTTCTACTACTCGCTTTATGAGTGGTACAACCCGCTCTATCACAATAACCTGGAAAAATATGTCGACGACCACATGATCCCTCAAATGAAAGATCTGGTAACACGCTATAACCCTGATATTTTATGGACTGACGGTGAATGGGATCACCCCAGTGAAGCATGGAAAAGTACCGAGTTTTTGGCGTGGCTTTATAACGAATCGCCGGTAAAGGAAACAGTTTGCGTAAACGACCGTTGGGGAAAAGAAACACGAGGTGTGGACGGAGGATACTTTACAACTGAATATGATTTGGTACACGAAGGTAAAAGTGGTGAAATTGAAAAAGCATGGGAAGAGTGCCGTGGAATTGGTACTTCGTTTGGCTACAACCGCATCGAAGATTTGGGAAACTACATGAGTTCGGATGCATTGGTTGATATGTTGATTGAGAAAGTGGCCGGTGGCGGAAACCTTCTGCTCGATATTGGCCCCACTGCCGATGGACTGATCCCTGTAATCCAGCAGCAACGATTGTTGGACATAGGTAGCTGGCTTGATATTAACGGCGAAGCCATTTATGATACCCGAAAATGGGAAGGCGCAAAAGAAAATAAAACTGAAAATGTGTTTTTTACAAAAAAAGGAAACGATTTGTATGTTCATTGTACCAAATTCCCAACAAAACCAGTTGAAGTAAAAGGGATAAAAGATGCAGCAAAAATTACAATGCTGGGTGTTGATGCAAAAGTTAACTTTAAAAAATCAGGAAACACATTGAAAATTACAATTCCACAACTTTCGCCTGTAAATAATCCGAGTAATTTTGCCTGGGTTTTTAGAGTTGAAGGAGCTTTGTGATACAGCTTTAATAATACAGGAAAATCCTGTGGTAATTAAGAATCAGCAGATTTTTCAGAATGATATAGATATATATTTGACAAACATTGAATTTTCCATAAAATACAAATTTAACATACAAACGAAAGAAGAATCTGTGAATGAGCTTACGTTTTAAACCTACTCTAAAATTGACCTATCTTCTTCAAAAGAAATTAAAATTGATATATTTATCGGGATTAAAAAAGTACCATCAGAATAGGGAAACATGGGTTTCAATAAAAAATAAATTATTATTTAAAATTAATAACAACAATGAACAAGACACAACAATTTTTAAAAGCGCACAAAGTATCGGCTGCTGAACTTGATTTGCAATCACTTACAGATGATTTTATTTCGGAAATGAAAAAAGGGCTCGAAGGTAAAGCGGGTTCGTTATTAATGTTGCCAACCTATCTTGGCGCCGAAGGGAAAATCAAACCCAATCAACCTGTAGTTGCAATTGACGCCGGAGGTACAAATTTCAGGGCAGTAAAAATGTCGTTTGATGATAAATTAAACCTTGTTACTGAAAACCTGCAACAGCGCAAAATGCCGGCAATTGATGAAGAACTGTCGAACAAAGAGTTTTTTGCCACACTTGCTGCCTATTTAACTGAATACAAAAATGTATCAGACAAAATTGGTTTCTGCTTTTCGTATGCCGTGGAAATTTATCCCAACAAAGACGGGAAACTTTTGGAATGGAGCAAAGAAGTAAAAGCACCTGAAGTTTTAGGTCAAATGGTCGGTGAAAACTTGCTTAAGGCAATGGGAACTCCAAAAAAACATATTGTTTTGATGAATGATACTGTTTCGACATTGCTGGCCGGACAAGCTGCAACTGCCGGAAGGGAGTTTGATACCTATCTTGGTTTTATTCTTGGTACAGGTACGAATGCCTGCTATATCGAACAAAATGCCAATATTACCAAAGCACCTGAACTCGATAAAAAAGGAAGCCAGATCATCAATATTGAAACGGGGAATTTCAACCTTATGCCACGTACTGATATCGACGTTGCTTTTGACAATACAACAAAACTACCGGGTCGTTACTCTTTCGAAAAAATGATTGCAGGAGGCTATTTTGGCGGACTTTGCACCATGGCTTTGAGAATGGCTGCTGCTGAAGATGTTTTCAGTGCCGAAACCAAAGTTAACATGAAAAATATGGGCGAACTTACTTCCGAAGAGGTTAATAAATTTGTGAGTTGCATCGACTTGAAAGCAAATGTGTTGTCAGATATTCTTGTTAGTAAAGAAGATAAAGAAGCTGCCGCCATGATTATCAATGCGTTAATTGAACGCGCTGCCAAATTGGTTGCTGCAAGTCTTGCCGCTGTAGTTTTAAAAACTGGCAAGGCAAAAACCGCCGACAAACCTATTTTAATGACAATTGAAGGAACAACTTTCTACAAAATGAATAACTTCAGGATTATGTTCGAAGCATTCCTTCAGGGATTCTTTTCGGGCAAAAACCGCAGATTCTATGAAATTGTGGAAGTGCCGAATTCAAGTTTAATTGGAGCTGGTATTGCTGCAATAGTAAATTAAAGAAGCCCGTGTCAACCTCCCCGAAAGGGAGGGGAAATAAGGGAATAGTTAAGTTTCGTGTTTTGGCGTTTTGGCAGCAAAATAACTTGCTGGTTGAAACATTGGAGCACGAAACTTTTTTTTTCTGCTGGATTTTGTTTCAAGGCTTGATACTTATATCTGTAAATCTTGTAGCTAATTGTTTCATAACGATTTGACGCGCATTAAATCTAAACCAATGAAAAATCTATTAATCTTTTTAGCCTTGCTTTTGATTTCAATAACAACTTTTGCCCAAAACGAAGGAAAAGTTATTGATCTGAATGGTGAGTGGGATTTTGACCAAACCACAGATGCTTTTCCACCGAAAAAATTTACGGGGAAATGTCCGGTCCCGGGATTGATTCATTTGGCTCAACCCAAAATCGAAGCGTACGACAAACTATTTAAACGCCCCGGTCAGGTTTTGGCAGATGAAGCCTATGATTACCGTAAATTACAATACGAACCAAAATATAGCTGGTATAAAAAAATAGTCAATGTTCCTGCTGATTTGATTGGAAAGGAAGCAATGCTTACCCTCCTGAAAAGTAAATATGTAACCCAGGTTTATATCAACGGGAAAGATGTTGGACAGTCGATTTCGTGTTATACACCTATTGATTTTGAAGTTACAGACGCCTTGAAATTTGGGGCGGACAATGAAATCATGATAAGGGTAGGGGAGCGGATTTGGTTGCCACCAGGCGCCGCCGGAAGTACCGACAAAGAAAAGGTAAATTATATTCCAGGTATTTGGGACGACGTGTTTCTGTCGTTTTCAGGGAAACAAAAAATTCTTAAAAACTTGATTTTACCTTCCGTAAAAAATAAAAATGTGACGGTGAAATTGCTTGTTCGAAGTTTCTATCCGCAACAAATAATGTATGGCGACCAAATGATTGACACGATTAAGGGAGAAATCAGAATAAAAGAATTGAATACAGGAAAACAGGTTGCCAGTGCTGTTGCTTTCGGAGAAACTGAGCGCGACAATGAAACTCAGTTAGAAATAGAAATTCCGATAAATAATTTTGAAGAATGGTCGCCTGAATATCCTTTTTTATACGAGGTTGAAATCAGGCTATTTGATGGAGAAAAGCTGTCGGATATGGTAACAGAAAAGTTTGGGATGAGGGATTTCGAGCGGCGTGGAAAGTATTTCTACCTGAACAGCGAAAAATATTATTTGCGTGGCAGCAATATTACTTTGCACCGTTTTTTTGAAGACCCCGATTGTGCCGCGCTTCCTTGGAACAAAGAGTGGGTTAAAAAAATGTTGATTGATGACCCAAAAGCTATCGACTGGAATGCAATGCGGATTTGTGTTGGAATTGTTCCCGATTTTTGGTACGATTTGGCCGATGAATACGGAATAGTATTTCAGAATGAATGGTTGTATTGGCAAAACCATGGCTGGAATGAACAAATCCGTGAAGAGTTTACCGACTGGGTTTGGAGCGACGGAAACCACCCAAGTATAGTAATTTGGGACGCGATTAATGAAAACACAAACCATTTTATAGGTAACACTTTAATTCCTGAACTTCAACAACTCGACCCTACACGAATTTGGGATGCCGGTTACATGCAAGAGGGAGACTTAACCGGAGTTGATCCGATGGATGAACCACATTTATATCGGGCAGGCTGGAATTTAATGAAACAAAAAGATCCGATTGCTTACCTTACAAAAAGTCCATACCGCCTGGGGAAATTGGATGATTGGGAACCTGAACAGTTAAAATATCTCGAAGCATCGGCTACACAACTTGTAAACGAATATGGCTGGAACTGGCTTTGGCGCGACGGACAACCAGCAAAACTTACCAAAAACGTTTATGATAATTTACTTAGCGAAAATGCAACAAGCGAAGAACGCCGCGAATTACAAGCTTACTGGCTTTCATGCGAAACCGAATGGATTCGTGGCGAGCGGACAATGGCTGGCGTTTTGGCCTTTTGCCACCTCACCAACAATTATGGCTACACTGGCGATTGGTACATCAAAAATATCAGAAATTTGGAACAAAGTATTTCGTTAAAGTGGTTTAAACATGCTTTTGCGCCCACCACTATTTTTATCGATTTGGCTGACCAACGATATTTCCCCAACGGATTTTATGTGCAAGGAGAACAACTTGTTTTTAATCTGGTTGGAATTAACGATTTAAAAGAAACCGTTTCAGGAATTGTTACGGCCAAACTGATTGATTCCGACGGAAAAATCGTTTCACAACAAAAACGTAGAGTGGGAATCCCTGCTTATCAGCGAATTAATATTCCAACATTCTTTACCTTACCGCAGGAAAATGGCGGGTATCTGATTTTGTCGGAATTTGTAAAAGACGGTTCCGATGAGGTTTTGAAAAGCCGGAGATATATAAAAATCGGGGAAGTTGGGAGGACAAAATTTTGGGAAGTTGAACCATAAACGCAATTTGCCGGCTTGGGAAAGTCAGCATCACAACTGGAGCAAAAGAATTTATTCCTGGTTTTGTGCTAGTTGATTCGTGTTCACATAGATAAGTTAAAGCCGCCCCCTCAACAAGGAGCGGCTATCAAAACTTTAAATCTATGGAAGTGATTTGTAAAAGGAACTTCCAACCTTTTTTAACTTCAAATATTTTTGGTAATTAAATTTTGTGGCAATCACCGGCAAGCCACATCATTAATTTTCTATTTTTTCAAATGATATGTGAAATTGTTTTTTGCAGAATTCAATGCAATCTCGAAATCTCCATCTTCTAATTGTGAAAGATCAAAACCGATGTTAATTATCTGTTTTTTCCCTATTTCTTTTTGATAAACCAGCCCATCTTCATCGTAAATTTCAAACTTGTAGTTTTCTTTTTCAAAATTCAACTGGGTAACAACAATTTCCTTCCCGTTAAACATAAAATAGGGAGCAAGGGTTTCTTTTATCTCTCCAACCATAATATCATTTTTTGTTATGGTGAGATTCCTTTCCAATGTCATACCATTTATCCCGATTTTCATTGTGTAATTTCCCTTGTCGAGATGTTTAACATCAAAAACCGTATTAACCAAGGTGCCGGGGTTGCGATAATATTTGTAATACATTACATCACCGTTTTCACCGACAATACTCATTTCTACACCATCAGCACCTTTGTTATGAACCGTAACTGACACTTTATCCGAATTTAAAGGTTCAATGTTCATTTTTGGTTTTTCTATAGCCGTAGCGAACATTGCAATTGCTACTGCCAAAACTGTTACTGCAAATTTTATTGTTTTCATGTTTCTATTTTTAATTGTTGTTTTTCAACAGCAATTTTAAAACTAACTGTGCCTAAAATCAAGCAGCTGCGACAAAAGCTATGTTAGGCAGGATGTTTAGTCAGTAAAACAGATTTGCACATAAAACCATGATTAAACTGTTATACATCAGGTTTAAAGGCACATTTATCGCTGTATTTCAATTGTTAATCATAAATATGGTAATTTTAAAACCTAAAAAATGACAGATATTAAACTTCCCATATTATTTCGGTATCGCATATTATGGCACATCTTTTTTTGGGTCATAGTGTACTTAAGTTATGTAATTGCGTTTGGTGGTTATATGGGGCGATATCGCATGGAATTACTTAATAACCTGGTATTAACGCCGGTTCGAATGTTGGCTGTATATTCATTTATTTATTTGATTTTGCCGATTGCGATGAAGCAAAAAAGATTTTTACTCTTTTCATTTTTAACTATTGTGCATGCAATGTCTTATTCCATTTCAATTGGTCTAACTTTAAAAAATGTAAACCTTTTTCCTGAAGTTTTCGATTACTCAAAATTGTCATTGTTTTTTCCTTCCAAAATATTGGGTACGCTGTATTCAAATTATGCTATTATAATGTTTGCAGCAACAGTAGTTATCTTCAAAAAATGGTACATTAACGAGCAGCAAAGAAAGAACCTATTTCAAGAAAAATTAGAGGCCGAATTGAGTTTGCTGAAATCTCAGATTCATCCTCATTTTTTGTTCAATACGCTTAATAATTTGTACGCACTCACTTTAATTCAATCAAAAGAAGCACCTGATATCGTTCTAAAACTTTCGGGTCTGCTCGATTATATGATTTATAAAAGCAACGACAGGTTTGTTTCATTAGATAAGGAACTTCAAATGTTGGAAAGTTACATTGAGTTGGAAAAATTACGCTATAACAAACGACTCGATTTTGATTATCAACTTAAAGGCGAACCCGGCTCCCTCAAGATTGCACCTTTAATTATGCTCCCTTTTATAGAGAATAGTTTTAAACACGGTGCCGGCAACGACAGAACAAACCCTAAAATCAGAATTAAAATTGAAATAGGTAATGATTGCCTGACTTTACAAGTTGTTAATTCAATTCGCGGAGAAAAGAAAAAAGATGAATCGTTGGGCGAAGGAATTGGACTAAAAAATGTGCGTCGTCGTTTGGAACTGATTTATCCTGATGACCATAAACTGGAGATTCGTGAAAGCGAAATTGAATTTGAAGTTAACCTTGAAATCTGTTCAATCCATGAATAAAACAAAATGCCTGATTGTGGATGATGAACCTCTGGCTTTAGAGGTGTTGAAATCTCATATTCAAAAAATTGAAACACTGGAGGTTGCAGGAACCTGCTCCGATGCAATAGAAGCCTATGACTTTTTGCACAAGTCAAAAGTTGATTTAATGTTTTTGGATATTCACATGCCGGAAATGAAAGGAACAGAATTGGTGAAAACGCTAAAAAATCCGCCTGCTGTGGTTTTTACTACAGCTCATCGCGAATATGCAATCGAAAGTTATAACCTGAATGTATTGGATTATCTTTTAAAACCAATTTCGTTTGGACGTTTTTTGCAAACTATCGAAAAGTTCAAACAACAAAATGTAGTGGTTAGCGAGGTATCCTTTCATAAAAATACAAACAATGAAGCATACATCTATTTGCGGGAAAAGAATGTAATCCATAAAATTCCAGTTTCAGAAATAGTTTATATTGAAAGTTTTGGCGATTACCTGCAGGTGCATACCCCCGACCGTGAAATACGGAGCAGGTGCACCATTTCAGCCATTGAAAAAGAACTGCCCGAGAAAGATTTTATCAGGATTCACCGTTCATTTGTAATCGCAGTTAACCGAATCAGAAGTTTTAGTCCTGTTATGGTCGATGTGGAAGGGAAGGAATTCCTGATTGGCCCAAGCTACAGAGAAAGCATTTTTAAAAAACTCGACTATGATTCGTTTTTAAATAAATAAATGGAACTTTTCTTTTTACTTAACAACAACTCTAACCCTGTCCAAATTCTGAATTTTAGTATAGGGTGTTTCTTTATTCCCCTCCCGCTGAGCGACAACAAGTATTGTTGGAAAATAAGTTCCGGGCTTTGAAAATGTAAATTGTGATTCAATTTCAACATGTGCACCGTTGTTTTTCACTTTTTTTTCGTTCAGATTCACAATGTTTTCAAATTTTCCGGTACCATCAATATCCCACGCTGCACTAACTATTTTTCCTGTATTTTCAGGAATTTCAATAATGGCTGTCAGGTTTACTTTTTTGCCGGAAGTGATATCCGCACGTTTTGCACCGTTAACTTTAGCCTCAACCACAGGCTGAATACCTTTTCGCTCGTTTGCTGTTGCCGGAATGATAACCTGTCCATCTTCGATTTTGTAATTTGTAGTTGCTGCCGGTTCAATTCCCTTTTCAACCCAGAAACTCAAATCGCGTAATGCCTGGTGAAGAACTCCCAAATAGCTTATCGTGTGTGTGAAATCATCCGGTGTAACCATCTCTCCATGAGTTGCATGATCGGTAAACCAAAGTCTGAAATGATTGTCTATACTGTCGCCCAGATTCTCTTCCACTTTAGAACGATACCAATCGGCCTGCCAAGGAAAAGCCTCTCTGTCCCAAAGCGATTCGAGGAGTATCATTTTGCCTTTAAACTTACCGGTTGGCACAACGCCGGCTGCTCCACGGGTAAAAATTGGTCCCAACAACATGGGGCGCTGCGGGTAGATTGGATTACCGTCTTTATCCCTGTACTGATCCCAGACTTGATACTCTTTCTCCGGAACCTGATGGCGATGATAAGTTTGTACTGCCAAAAAATTAGAATTATCTACCTGGATTTCATCGCCGGGTTTAATTTGAAGAAGGATTCGTGTATCCACCGGACCCATAACAATTTTATCTCCTTCAATTTTTGTAAGCTGCAAGGTATTACCAGCGGCTTCACCTGTTTTAATAATCAAGTCGCCACCCAAAAAATCAATATCAGGCAAGCTTTCTTCCAACTGAAATGCTACCGGCATGGCGCCTTCCGTTCCGCCCATGCTTTTCCAGGCAAGGTCGGCAGTACCCCGTTCCTGCTCCGAGACAGGCTCTTTTAACCCAAGTTTTACAGCTTCATCAATGGTAATTCCTGTTTTTATTTTGCTTGTTTTTTGGATTCTTGCTTTTAAAAGCGACTCGGTAGGATTAGCGCCCAAATAACCCGGTTTATTCCAAAAGTCCTCGGTAAAATATTTTTTGTCCATGGCGACCACACCCTGGTAAAGCACCAAAAAACCGTGAATTCCCATATTTTTATAACCAAACCACGATTTGGGCGGGAATCCCATTTTCGTTACCTCCTGCAGCGCTTCTTTTTCCTCTTGATTCAAACCGGCATACATGTCGCCATTGCCACCCGGCTCCAAAGCATCAACAATCTGAGGAAACTTGTCTTTCAAAATCCGCATTGCATTCATACGAACTGTGAAAACATTCGGGATAGCCATTGGTGACCCAAGTACAAAAGGAACTACGCCATCCCACACACCTTCGGTGTTTTCAATGCCACCAATCGTGCGGTAAGCGCCACCACTTCCACCATAAGCATAACCAAAAGGTCGATTCCCGCCGAATATTTCCTGCGCAACCAAACGCGAAAATTGCGCTGATGCGGCATTTGCACGATAGGCGCCAATACTCGGGTCTCTAGTCGGATCGGGTCTTCCAAAATCAATCGGACCACCTTCATTTGTTTCTATAAGATAGGCTCCGCTTGAGATGGAAAATCCAATAACATCTTCCTCACCGGTTTTTCCCTGCGTCAGATTTTCACTATCGGGGAAAGGTGTTATGTATTGAAAAAACCGGCCTTCGTATTGTTCTTTTGAAGGAAAATAAAATGAAAATTTTGTCCCGTTACCGTTGAATCCGCCATGTATATACCGGTGACGAACCGGGTTATCGCGCCATTCATCCACATCGATAAATGGACTTGTAAACAATGTATCTTCTGTTGAAAATTTATTGGTAAAGTCTTTTCCTTTGAGAGGCAAACTATTTTGTGCCTGTGCATGCAAAACGCTGATAAGAAAAAGATTAAGAAAAAAACAATGAAGTTTAATCTGTTTCATAAACGTATGTTATTGTCGTGATATCTAAGTGTTTACTAAGTGTATTTTTGAATGATGTTTTAGTTGAAACCAATTTACTCTAAATGCGATTTCATCTTTTTAGCAATAAAACTTACGGCGAGTTTAGGGTTGATGCGATACATCAAATCCAACATCTTCGAATCTTTCCCTACGAATACACGTGATTTATTACTTTCAACTGCATCGATTATTATTCGGGCTGCTTCCTTTGGTGGCAATGATTTCAACATAGAATTCCCGGAATTTGCTTCAGGTGTTACCGGATTTTTCAAACCCGAATTCGCCATAATATTTGTTCCAATTGCGCCAGGAAAAACTATGGTGACTTTAACTTTAGTATTGGCTAATTCTGACTGTAATCCCTCTGTTAACAGTTTTACAGCTGCTTTTGCGGCACCGTAAATACTTTGTCCCGGAAATGGGAAAAAGCCACCCATGCTCGAAACATTTACCAAATGCGTTTCAGCTTGTTTCGTTAAAAAAGGTAAAAATGCTTTTGTCATATAAAGTGTACCGAAGAAATTCACATTGAAAACTCTTTCAATTATCGAATAATCAAGCTCGGAAACCCTAATGAATGGCTGAATAATACCAGCATTATTGATTAACCCATCAATACTTCCGAATCTGGCAACAACCTGCTTTGGTAATTTTTCAACGGCTGATTTATCCGTAATATTCAAAACATGAAGTGAAATATTTTCTTTTTTACCGCTTGCTATAAGTTTTTCCGTTTCGAGCAAAGATGTTTCATTCATATCGATAGCGGCTACTTTGGCTCCCCGTTCGATTAATGACAGAACCAGTTCTCTTCCAACGCCATTTCCGCCACCGGTTACTACAATTACTTTATTTTTAACTTTCATATTTTCTTTTCGCTCATTTTCTGGTTTCAATTTCAGTAATTCATATTTTAATATCCCGAAACGTTAAAAACATAATACTATGCGCAGGTATAAGTAATTCACCAGTATTTGTCTTTTTACCTTTAATTTGGGGCAATGCATTATCTGCCTTTAATTTCAGAATTTCTCCATTTAGTTTTACGGTTTTGGTTTGAAGATTTTCGCCATCGGCGGTAAACAAATATTGTTCGGCATTTGCCGGAATTGCAATTGACTTTTCTGAATTGCCCGGGTTTACAAGCAACACTGCAACACCTTCTTTTGAATTCTTTAAGCTGTGTACAAAAATATCCAATCCTTCAACCGAAAAACTGGCATCATAAACTTTTGTACCCATTAGTTTGCTCCACAGTAAAGCTGCCCAATAGTTGGGTCGCGGGTCGTGCGTGTCTTGGTCAAGCAACGCATATTCGCTGGCGCAAAGTGTGTTGTGCATCACCACCTGAACTTCCTTTTTAGCCAATCTTCCCAACTGTTCGAGATAACGGAAACAATCGACATAAGTAGCTGCCCATGGATTTCCGCCGCAGGCTGCTTCTGCTGTTTCTGTTAACCAAATTGGTGCATTGGGCTGATATTTATTCCTGGCATCTTCATAAAATTTTAAGCCAAGTTCCGTTCTGTTTAACCAATCGTTTGTAAGTGCATTTTCGGTAGTAAGCTGTCCCATGCATCTTTTTGAAATGCCTCCATAAAAATGATAGGAAAAAATTTCAAAATCAGGTTTTGGAACGGCTGTCATAATTTTATCGGTTGACATGGATTCGTCAATGGGAATTATCCCTCCTTCACCGGTTGAGCCCGGCCCCATGATTTTCATTTCGGGAAGAGCTGAACCGACATATTTTTTAAAGGCAGTAAAATCTTTGGCATAATAAGCTGCATCATAACCCTTTGGCGCACTTCCGTGACTGGCATGAGAAGGTTCGTTAAACATTTCGGCCGCATAAATTTCCCCTCCAATAGATTTCGTGAAATTTATAAGTGGTTCAATCTGAGCCGAAGTCCAGTTGCCTTGTTGGTCCCTGATTCCCTCGCTGATTGCAAATGACGTTACTAATTTCGAATCGGTAGTCTTACAAAAATCAATTACACCTTTCCATTCTTTGCGGGTCAGTACGTTTTCGTAACCAGCAGGGGCGGTTGCTAATTTTGGTTCGTTGTTATCCTGAAAATAAGTAGAATTGGCCCAGGTTCCACTCACCCGAATGTACATTGGCCCGAGCGCTGAAGCGAGTGTGCGTAATTTTTTGTCGTAAAGATTTATAGGAGGAATTTCTCTTTTCAACGCAGCAAAACCGCCTGCTTTTACTTTTTCGGGATCAAGCAGATGATAAGGGATCCAGAAATCGCCACCAACCACTTCACACATTTCAACGTTTACCGACTGGTATTTTGCGTCAACTTCGCCAATGTATTTTAAGCTCGCCAAATTGATTTTTGGTACATCAGTTTTATTTTCGCGTGCAATTCCAACGTTTAAACTGAACAGTAAAATAAAAAGTATATAAATATTTTTTGTATTCATGAGTCTGCTATTTTATCCTTTCTCCCGAAATATCATAAGCTCCCATATCCGTTTGAGCCTTTCCCGAAACGTTATTTTCATCTTTCTTTTTTAAGTGGAAAGCCACATCGTATCCGCTCGATGAAGAAAAATAAAGTATTACATCTTCTTTTCCTTTTTCTTCTACATTTTTTAGTTTAACAGGTGTAGCTTCACCCTGACGCTGAATGTTACCTGTTAATTTACCTTCTTCCCGCTCCAGATGAACCGTGAAAATAACTTTACCCTGAGGCGAATCTGCTACTATTTCCCATTTGCCCGGATAAAATTCGGTTGTTTGTTGCGCTTGTGACATGAAATTTATTGCAGTAAGCAACAAAAGCGCAAAAACCATAAATACTGTTTTCATAATAAAGTGTTTTTAAATTGTTTTAAATGAAATTTTAAAATCTGATTGTAAATTTATGGGATTAGTACACTGAAAATGTTCCGTTTTAATATGCCATAAAAAGAACACGTTCGCCTGCTGCGGGATCGAATGTGCGGATTATGTAGGAGTCAGAAAGACAGTGCTTTAATACGCGGAAGCGACTTCGGGCGGATTAAAATTTGTGGCAAAATAATTTCACTGAATACGGAAACAAATTAATTTACCCTGCTTTTTTTGAATTCACTGGGTGTCATCCCCGTGTGTTTTTTAAAGAAGCTGTTAAATGCGGTTTTCGAGTTAAATCCACTTTCATAAGCGATGGCAACAAACGACCAGGCAGCGTATTGTGGGGTAATGATTAGTTTTTTTGCGAATTCAACCCTGTATTCATTTACAAATTCGTAAAAATTTTTACCCAGATTCTCATTCAATACCTGGGTGATATGGTGTTTCGGAATGCCCGTTGATTCAGATAATCTGGCTACCGATAGTTCGGCATCCTTCCATATTTCAGTTTGGTTCATGCACTCAATCAGCTTTTGAAGGTATTCTCCGGCCTGATTATTTTTCAAACCCGATTTTTGATATTTGCCAGATACAGTTTCATTTTTTTCTGGAGCAAGCAAATTAAGTTTAACCGGAATATTGTCCGTTACCAACTGGTTTTGCCTGTATCCCCAGATACTTAAAACATAGACATAAATCAGTAAAATCAGATTTCTCAAAAGGTCGATATCGCTGGTTATAATTCTTGTTTCGCGAAGAGTGCTTAAAACCACAATAGAACTGTACAATACAATAAATGAAACAACTACGACCAACAACCATGTTAAACTGATTTTGCCCGATGAATATGAATACTGATTATTAATCTGTTTTTTATATCGGATAACTTTTATAATGGCAAGGATTCCGTAAACCCATAAAACGACGTTAAACATTCCGCCAATATAATTCCTGAGCCAAATCAGACTGGAATACACATTTTCTGCCGGCTGAATTTCATAGTCCCCTGTTTTTCGAAAGATAAAAATCAACAAAACCGCAATAACAAGAGGAGTAGCGTGCAAAAAATCAAAGGAATTAAAACGTTTAAAATCAACCGTTATGTATTTTGAATACAGGAATAAAAAAATTGGGAATGTAATGGATAAACTCAGCGAAAAAAACCACATTTCTACTTCAATCTCATGTGTTTTCTGGAAAATATTTAATCCAAACATGGCTGCCAGAGCAATTAACCAGGAAGCCAGAATTATATCCGGGATTTTTAAAGGCCTTTTCAGAAAAATCATCAGGGCGGCAAAAAGCGCCTGGGCAAACCCAATATAGATTACAGGTTCATTCATTTTATAAAAGTATAACTATTGGATTATACTTGTACAGATTGATTGGGATTCCATTTTTTAATTTTCAAAAAATAACCATTCCCTGCGAGAGGAATGGTTATGAAAAATTGGATGTAAAATTTTTATTTGAGCAGAAATTTTAAATGCTTTTATTCAGCTACTTTCAGGCATATCATCCGGCTTTGATCCCGAATCAACAGTTTCCCATCGGCCAGCGCGATTGGCGCCCAGTTTTGGGTTCCAAACCTTGCAGCCATTTGATCATCGCTTTTTTCTACCTCACTCAGTAATTCTGCTGATGCCAGGGGTTTGAAACCTGATGGATCGGGTTCTATAAGATACAAGGATTTAGCGCCATCTGTAGCAAGAATTAACCCATCGGCTAGAATCATGCTGCCTTTGTTGAAATCAGGATCCCGCTTTGTTTTCCACATTATATTACCGTCGATGTCCATGCAAGTCAGGCCATCGCGTTTGTTGTTTGTTCCGTATTCAGCATAGAAATAACCATTGTATAAAAGTGGTGTTTTTGTCTGGTCACCAAATTCTTCGGTCCTGAACAATTCGGTTGTCACGTAACTTCCATCGGCCTGTTTTTCCACTTTTATCATGAGAGCGCCCAATTCGTAACCACCGGTAACAAGTAATTTATTATCTCCGGCATCAACTGCACTGGGTACAGGAATTCCGCATACCCATTCGGTAAACTTCCACAGAATATCTCCTTTTAGCGGGTCGATGCCTACTACATTTCCCGGAACAAGTTCCTGGCCACCACGACCACCACTTGAAGCTGTAACCATAACAAGGTGGTCGTTACCATCTATTTTTACAATGGCCGGACTAACATAACCTGTTTTACCCAGCGAAGGAGTTTTCCAAATTAACTTGCCCGTGAGTTTGTTATAGGCAACAACTCCGGCTTCCGGGGCTTGTGAAGCAAGTATAAGTAAATCGCCATAAATAAGCGGGCATTGCGAAATCGCCCAGGTGGGGAAAGGACCGCCAAAACCGGGGTTTCCGCCTTCAGGAAGTTCTCCGCCAAAATCTGTCCAAATGTTTTTATTCCACACAGCTTGGTGTGTATTGACATCAATACAATACAAATCACCGTAAGGCCCGCAGGAATAAACATGTTTATCGTCTACAGTCGGTACACTTCTTGAACCGGGAAACATTACTTCGCCAACAGCACTATATTCAAATTTCCAGAGCTCTTCACCTGTATTCAAATCGAAACAACGCAATTTGTCGCCAACTTTGTCATCGCGGTCGAGCAAATAAACTTTACCATTTTTTACAACCGGGCCGCCGTAACCGATTCCCACATTTACGCTCCATAAAATTTCAGGTCCACTTTCAGGCCAGGTACGCAGAATATTTTTTTGGCTTGAAATACTATTTCTGTCGGGACCAAGATATTGCGGCCAGTCTTGTGCAAAAACGGTTGAACCAAACAAAAGAATAGAAATAAGAATGAGAAGATTTTTCATGGTAATTGTTTTTTTGTTTTTGTATCGGTAAAGATGATATTCCTGAATATTAGTTTATTCATAAATCAAATGCAAACTTCTGCGATGAATAGTACTTTTAGCACGACAAATGAGTTGTTTAAAAAACGATTGTTTTTTCTGTGTAAAAACCGGTATTCGTTTTTAGGTTTGGTAATTATTATCGATTTATCATCCGCTGTGCTGATTCTGGATAACGCGCTCCCAAAATCTTAATTTTTGATGAAGCTTCGTTTATTTTTTGCAATTCTTCGGTGGACAGGTGAATTTGAACAGCTCCCAGATTTTCTTCCAGACGATGCAATTTGGTGGTTCCCGGAATCGGCACAATCCACGGTTTTTGAGCGAGCAACCAGGCAAGCGCAATTTGTGCTGGAGTCGCATCTTTTTCTGCAGCTATTTTCGAAAGCAAATCAACTACTGACTGATTCGCCTTCCTGTTTTCCTCCGAAAAACGTGGTATCGATGCCCTAAAATCGGTGCTTTCGAAAGTTGTGTTTGCATCTATTTTCCCTGTTAGGAATCCTTTCCCTAACGGACTAAACGGAACAAACCCAATTCCGAGTTCTTCGAGTACTGATAGAATTTCATCCTCGGGTTCGCGCCACCACAGCGAATATTCACTTTGAAGTGCGCTTACCGGTTGAACAGCATTTGCGCGGCGAATATTCGTTACTCCCGCTTCTGACATGCCAAAATGTTTTACTTTCCCTTGTTGAATTAAATCTTTTACAGTTTCGGCAACTTCTTCAATCGGCACATTCGGGTCGATGCGGTGCTGGTAAAGCAAATCGATGGTTTCAATCCGCAAACGTTTTAACGAAGCTTCCACCATGCGGCGGATATTTTCAGGACGACTGTTTGTTCCTGTCATTTTTCCATCGTGATAATTAAAGCCAAATTTTGTGGCAATTACCACTTTGTTTTTAAAAGGTTCCAGTGCTTCCCCAACAAGTTCTTCATTAATAAAAGGCCCGTAAACTTCGGCTGTGTCAAAAAAAGTAACTCCCATTTCAACAGCTTTCCGAAGAAAAACTATCATGTCTTTTTTGTCGGGAAATGGTGGGAAAGAAAAACTCATTCCCATGCAACCTAAACCAAGTGCAGAAACTTCAAGTCCTTGATTTCCTAATTTTCGTTTTTGTAATTTCATTGTACCTTTTATTCTCAAGTTAAAAGACTATTCTAAAAAATCCCTTCTCCAAAAGTCATTTCAGGGGATTTGTAATTTACAGATTATTATATTCTTCATCCGTAACCGGCCCAATCCAAACCGCTCCACCATCATCAGTGTTTAAACTGACTGCAATATGAGCAAATTCACTGACTGGAGCTGCGCCATGCCAGTGTATTACATTTCGCGGAATTTCAACAACATCGCCCTTTTGAAGCAATTGGGCTGGCTCTCCTTTCGCCTGATAATATCCTTTGCCTTCGGTAATAAAGAGTATTTGCCCACCCGGATGTGAGTGCCAGTTTGTTCTTGCTTTTGGTTCGAAGGTTACATTCCCGAAACTCGCATGCAAAGTACTGTCTTTTGCTCCCATCATTTGTAACCACACTGTCCCTGAAAAATTATTGTTGTTTATTTTTTCGCCTTTCGGGAAGATAGATTCGATATTTTGGACTTGTATTCTCTGTTGATTTTTAGGATTACAAGACACTGTTAAAATCGACAAAACTAAAAAGCTGAATTTTAAAAAATATTTCATTTTAATTATTTTAATATGTTTTTTGAATTAGGCATTTAATGAATTCCACCAGATGCCAGCGGTATCAAATGTCTATATAAAATTCAAGACTATGTTTGTACGCCCCCAACCGATAGGGGGCGAATAGCTTCTGTTTTTAAAATAACTACAAACATTTAAATCCTCTGGGTTTGTATAATAATTGCTCATGTTTTATAAATGACTAATTCAATTAGTTTTTTGATGGTTTTTAAGAACTTCGTTTAAAACTACTTGTGCATCATTTGCTTCTTTTTCACCCAGTGTTGTTTTTACGATATCCACAAATTCGTTCAATTGTTGCGGGGTAAAACCAACATTCAGGCAAATGTTTAAATGACTATGCAGCATGGGTTCGGCACCTCCGATAGCACTTATTACCGAAACCGTTACAAGTTCACGGTCGGCATACGTTAAAACATCGCGGTCGAAAATATCGGCAAACAGGTGTTCTTTCAGAAAGATCTCAATTACAGGGGCAAAAGCCGCATAGCCACTTTGTGCATCGCCTAAAGGCCTCCCGATAAGTTCTTCCAAATTTGCCTTGCCACGGTCATATTTGCTGCGATCATCCTTTAAAAGTGAGGCATCAACACCTTGTTCATCTATGATTCCTTTGGCTTTTCGTTCATCCAGCACTTCCATAAAAGTTTGCAAGCCGCGGATACTTCTCGGAAAGCCGCAATACGCATATAAATGAACGAGTACTTCTTTAATTTCGTTAACGGTAAGTCCAGCATCCAATCCAGCGTTTAATGCCGGTTTTAATTGTTGCAAATCGCCTTGGGCTGTAAAAGCGGCAATTGGAATAATTGCTTGTTGTTTTTTTGTTAGTGCTTTAGTATATTCTGCCGGGTTTTGTGCAAAAACGTTTCCTAAAAAGATGCTGGGGATGATTAAACCCAAAAATATTTTAGCCATTAATTTTCTCATAATTGTTATCGTTTTATTGATTTCTGAATTTTAAATGTTTGACTTTTTCTGTTAAATACCGCCCCGTGTTTGCACTTTTTCTCTGAGCTTAAAAGCTTTCTCAATTACATCCAGTCTGGCTTTTCTTGGGTCGGACTTACCGGTCGGATTGCCATCGGGCTGAACATCGAGAATGTCTTCATTTTGTGTATTATAGATTGGCCATTTAGGCAAATCCTTCCCATTTGGATCTCCGGTTTTTGCAAAGTTTGTCCAATAAGCGTTCATTATTTTAGCAAGTTCTTTGTCTTTTGGGTCAACAGGAGATCCATCGCGGTTTGTCAGGTTTCCGAATACAAACCCCACGTCGGTTCCATGCCCTGCACCATAACGTGCCCTTTGTTTCATAGCAGCCGGAACATAACCGAATTGGAAAATGTAAGCTGGTTCTCCGTTAGTGACAAAACTTTTTGCGGTAAACCTGGCTGGTTCTCCCCATGCCCAGTCGGTATTGAATAGAGTTTGTACCTCTGTAAATTCTTTGTTTCCATCGGCATCATAAGCCGCTTTTGCTTCAGTTTCAAGTTCGCCGAACTGTGAAAACAGCTCTTCCTTCGTAGTGCTTGTGCTAACAAAACCTCCACCAATTTCGGCACTGCAATTACCAATAATAAGCGGAACCTTTGCCTGTCTGCCAGCTTTGTACGCAGTTTCCGCAGTTTCCACAACGAATTTTCCATCGAGGATCGGCCCTGTATAAGTACGCGGACCTCCCTGTCCATCGGTTTCCTGACCTCCGTCAACAATTTCTTCAACACTCAACGCACGTAATTTAGTTAGTGCAGCCGCATCCGTTCCTTCAATTCCATGTTTTTTAGCAAAATTAATCCCAATCGTTTCTGCTGAGACCGGATAAAGTGCATCAGCATTTTCTTTGTCAATAGGTCTTCCGGTCAACACGCCATCGCGACCACCGCCCGATTCGCTAATCGCCTTCTGAAATAGACCGTTTGCAGCGGGAATAGTTAGCAGAGAATGAACCGACACACCCCCGGCAGAGAATCCAAAAACAGTAACATTTTTAGGGTCGCCACCGAAAGCAGAAATGTTCTGCTGTATCCATTGAAGTGCGGCTATCTGGTCCATAAAGGCGTAACTGCCTTTGGGTTCTTCCGGATGCTCTTTGCTTAAAGCTGGGAATGCAAAATGACCCAGTCGACCCAAGCGGTAATTGATGGTGATTAGTATAACGCCTTGTTTTGCAAATTCATTTCCCGAAGAACCGGAACCACTGCCGCCAACGAATGCGCCGCCGTGAATCCAAACCATAACGGGAAGTTTTGCATTTGTTTTGAAATTAGCGGGTGTCCATAAATTAAGATACAGGCAATCTTCTGATGAGCCAGCCTGAATTGTACCGGGAGCTGCACCCCATCCACCCTGCGCACAGTTTGGCCCAAATTCGCTCGCATCGCGCACTCCATCCCATGATTTTACAGGTTGTGGCGGGCGCCAGCGAAATTCGCCAACAGGTGGTGCGGCGAACGGAATTCCTTTGAAGCTGGTAACAGCTCCTTCAGTAACACCACTGACAGCACCTGATTTTGTTTGTACTATTGGCGACGCATTTAAATTTACATTACCTTTTGATTGTTGAGCATTTAGGGCGAATGCAATGAAGAAGAATACTAGTCCCGATAATACTATTTTCATGATGGTTGAATTTTTTAAATTAATGATCATCTCGTGTCATCAAACGGGTAAACGATAGCGAACCCAACTTCCAGACGCCATTTTGTTTTATGTAGACTTCCGTAACCTCAAAAGGATTAGTTACTTCATTTCCGCCAACTTCTGCTAACAGGTCGATTCTGTTTAAGAGAATGGCAGTATTGTCAATAATATTTACTGAAACCTCATGTATGTCTGCCTTTTTGTACCATATCCCGCCACTTTTTATGATGTTAAGTTCCTGTTCGGTTCCCCAATGTCCTCCCATGTGAACAAATTCAGCTTTTTCATGAAAAAGAACAGTTAGTGTATCTACATTTTTGTCAGACATCCACTGCCATTTTTCTTTTGAGAGATTGATGATTTCCTGTTCTGCTGAACTCTGTGCGAAAGACCATTGCGCGCAAAAAAGAATTAATAATAGTCCGATAATTTTTGTTTTCATTTTGTTCGTGTTTATAAAAATTTGCCAAAGAATTCATTGAGTTTTTTCATTGCCAGATCAACATATTCAGGAACATAATAGGTTTGAATATGTGTCGCTCCGGGAATCAGAAACAGTTCTTTTTCTTTTGTTCCTGTGGCACGGAGAAAAGCATTGTCGGTCATGTAATAGGTGTCGGCTTTACTTCCTGCCATCATCAGCAAAGGCTGGTTGATTAATTCCATATTCGCTGCAGCGTCAAATTCCATCAAATCGAGCAAACTGCTCATGGTGTATCTGAATGTGGAATTGGGGTGCTTGTGGGTTTTTCCGTAGTAAATATATCCTTCGCGATAAAGGTCATAAGGTATTTTAGCCAATTGTTCTTCTTCGGTAGGAATTGGACTATCTGCCGCATATATTATTTTGCCACCTGCAGCTTCTTGTGCCCTGGCATCCGATGCTTGTTTTAATCTTTCCTGGATAGTATTTACCTGTGAGTTCATGAATCCGTTACGTCTTACTACGCCCGAATTAAACATGCTCAAAGTGGCAACCGCTTTAAAACGTTTGTCGGTTTGTGCTGCCGCCAAAGAGTAGCCACCTCCGCCACAAATTCCCAATAAGCCAAGTTGTTCATTATTTACTCCTTCGTATTGCGATATAAAATCTGCCATTCCGCGAACGTCGTTTATCCGGTTGGCGGGTTTATCCACATTGCGGGGTTCTCCACCGCTTGCTCCCTGGTAGGAAGCATCGGCTGCAATGGCGATATAACCCGATTCTGCCATTCGTTGTGCGTATAATCCGGCAACTTGTTCTTTTACACCGCCGTTCGGATGCGCCACAACAATAGCCGGATAACTTTTTGAAGGATCGTAGTTTGCCGGGGTGTAAACATTGGCGGCTATTTCAATGCCATTCAGTTGATAATTAACAGGATGAATATTTACTTTGCCTTTCACATTTTCTGTTAAAGCATCCTTATAAACCAAGCTAAAAGTGTTAAAAATCTTGTTTTGCGCCATGGTAATGACGCTCATTGTCATAAACATGCTAATCAAAATTGAGTTTCTTATTTTTCGTTTCATCTTTAATTTGTTAAAATATTATTTATCCAACCCCTTCTTTTGTAACCATTCCGCCATTAAATTGGCTATTTCAACATTGTTTAAATCGGAAAACGGGAAATGGGTATTGCCTTTAATTCCAATTTCGGGCAAGTGAATTACGGTTACGTCGCCACCATGTTTGTTTACAGCATCGCGCCATAACTTTGCCATTTCAAGCCGGGCTCGCCAGCCATCTGTTCCGGGATTTGGGTCCGGTTTTTCGGGAATAAAATCGCCATAATAAATAATGACTGGGATTTTTGTGAGTTTCATAAAATCCTGCATCGAAACACCGGTTGCAACAAGCGGGCCTGCTGAATTTTCTATGGGGTCAGGAACTTCTCCTTCAGGAAAGAGAAAACCACTGCCGGGTTCATAAGAAACTACCGCTTTAATATTTTGATTTTTAATGGCAGCTAACCATCCCATTCCACCTGAATGTGAATGTGAAACAAGAATCCCTTCCCCGATTTTGTCAAATAGTGCAGAAACAGCATCTACATTCACATTAATGTCGATTGGACCAACATTGGGTACCATCTGACGAAAATACTGGTTGAGTGCTTCCGGGTCTTTTGAGAATTGTACCCCGGGAAAATATTCAGGCCAAACACCAACACGAAAAATATTAAACCAAAACTGCTCGTCAGGAGTTGGGGTAATTGTGCCTTCCTCCATGCTGCGTGCGGCATTTCCGCGTCTCGGCTGGTCGAGCAAATACACACCATACTTTTTTCTTAAAAACAGGTTCTGGAATCCTTCCCTTCCGTCGGGCGTAGTTTCAAATGTTTTTGAAAACTGACCGATGCCGTGCCACATTACAAGCGGATATTTGTGTGCTTTTACAGGAATCTGGTAAAAAACATAGGCGTGGTCGCCATGAAAAGTTTGCCCATCGGGAGTTCGCGTTATAGCATCGAATGTTCCAGGATTTGATTTTACGCTGCCACCGATGGCAAAACTGCCCTGTTTTTCAATCTTAATTGGTTTTTGTTTCCCCTGCGCTTCAACCGACACGTTGAAACCGATAACTAATAAAATTATAAGGATGCAATTTGTTGGATAAAGGGCTTTTACACCATTTTTGAATTCTTTTGATTCCTTGTTTTTTATTATACGCTTCATAAAATTTATTTTTTCTCGTTACAAAGGTAAGTTCAAATCAGTCAGGTATTTGTATATAAATTACGGAATTGACTACCATTTTTACGGATTGAGCCGACTGATAGTTTTTCCTTGGGATGGAATGTTTAAATTTGTTTCAAATAAGAAATGGAAGGTATGAACAGATTTGAAACAGTTACGGATTACAATGTTTTTAATAATCATGAAACTTTGCATCCTTTGGTGAGTGTGATAGATTTTTCGAAAGCTGCTCCCCGAAGGTTAAACCGGACTTACTTTGGATTTTATATGGTTTTACTTAAAGATGTAAATTGCGGTGATCTCATGTATGGTAAAAATACATATGATTATCAGGAAGGGACGCTCATCTTTTTGGCACCCGGTCAAATTCTTGATATGAAACCAAGTGAAGAACTTTATCAACCCAAAGGGCACGGCGTGATTTTTCACCCTGATTTGATTCTTGGCACTTCATTGGGGCGTCATATTGAAAAATATAGCTTTTTCAGTTACAACGCGAATGAGGCACTACACGTTTCGGAACGTGAGCGGCAAATGGTAATGGATAGTTTTTCAAAAATCAGCTATGAACTTGAACATGCCGTTGATAAACACAGCAAAGAACTTATTTCATCAAATATCGAACTGTTGTTAAAGTATTGTGAACGATTTTATGACCGCCAGTTTATTACGAGGGATAACGTTAATAAAGGCATTTTAGAAAAGTTTGAGCATCTTTTAAACGATTATTACGCAAGTGGCAAACCTAAGATATTTGGGTTGCCGTCGGTCGCTTATTTTGCTGACGAACTGTACTTGTCTGCCAATTATTTTGGCGATTTAATGAAAAAGGAAACCGGAAAATCTGCTAAAGAATATATCCAAATAAAAATTATTGAACTTGCAAAAAGTAAAATCTTCGACGGAAATAAAACTGTTGGCGAAATCGCGCATGAACTTGGATTCAGGTATTCTCAGCATTTCAACCGCATGTTTAAGAACGAAACTGGTTATACACCCAATGAATATCGCAATGTGAACTGATAAGTTGTTTCAAAAATCAACAAGCTTTCAAATCTTTTTATAGCGGTTGTTAAACGAAAATACAAGGTTTACATTCCACAAAAAATCGTCACCGGGAATAGTTGATTCTATAGTTTTATTCAAAGTTGAAGAAACTGAGAACGGGAAATTCCGCCGATTTAACGAAAGTGTTGTATTTACATAAAATCCATCGGCTGCATCTAATTTCAGGTAATATGCCTGAGCCAACCATTTCATAAAATATTTGTCGGTGAGTTTAATGTTCGAAAAATTTGCTCTTAATGAGATGAAATTACTATTCTTCACCGCTCCATCACTCACTCCACGCGCATAAATATAATAAGGCCCTGCACTTATATTTTTTGTTATAAAGAAAACAGGGGCTGCTTCTCCGGCAAGAAATTGCTGAACACGAAGTATTTCGCTAGTATTTCCATTTTCAGTAACACTTATTGTTTTGAATGAATAGGCAGGATGAGCACCTATTTTAAACTGAAACTTTTCACTTTTTAAAAGCTCATAACGGAACCATAAAATAAAAGTCCAGGGTTTTCCTTCGAGCGCAAAACGCAGTGTAGGTTCAAACCTGAATTTTTCTCCACCCATTGAGAAATCGAAAATGGCAGCAGGTTTGCCCAAAGTGAGGTTCGGAAATGTTGAAAGCCCCTTGGAGGAGAGTGTTGCAGCCCCACCAAAATAGTTGGCTACTTTTGTACTGTCATTACTTTGCGAATTCGAAATAAAAAAGGTAGACACTAAAATGAACACTAAAAAAAATCGCATGATTATTTTCATTTTAAAGGTTTTATTAGGTATATACTTTTTTTACTTCAAGTTTTTCCTTGTTTTTAGACTCCCATCTTCGGGCATCGGTTCATTTTCAATTCACTATCCACTCGTGTACCCCTGCCGAAAAGTCCTTTTGTAGACGGACTTCCAGTTTTAACGCAGTTGTTGTAACAGGTTCAAACACAAATTTATTTAATTGATCTTCCGTAATCGGATACGGTGTTTCGCCTTTTACTTCAACCCATTTTTCACCCTTTTTGTAATACAATTTCCAATCTTCAGGCAAATCGCAACCGCCATTTGGAATATCTTTCAGCCAATAAACTTCTGTCTCCGAGATTTTTGTTGGCTTTTCAAAATTGTAAATAATCCAGTGTGTTTCATCTTTCCGCGGCCACCAATGATAAACCGTATTTGATTTATCAGCAGAGTTTTTTGGTAATAACTGATCATAGATTCCATAAATCAAGTCATTTTTCAGCGATGCTTCCACTGTACTTTTTGATGCAATTGTCGGCTTAGGTTTTGCACGTGCAGATTCTTTTGTAGTTGGAATCCAAACCGCCATTTGTCCTTGTCCGCGGTGTGCCCAGGAATAATAGGGAATTGCTGTAAATCTTCGGGGTGCTGTTTTTATTTCTGTTGAACCTTCCATTTTTTCAGCACCTTCGGCTTCGCCCGAAATTACGTTCACACCGCCAAGCAAAGCCGGTTGAAATTCCGACGAAAGCTTTGCATTTTCTGGCAGAACCAAACTTAAAATATCAGGGTCTTCAAAATCAGGCCATTCGGCACAATAAACCAGCGGCCCCAGTTGTAAGGCCATTTTTCCAAGGTCGTCCACAATATTTTCGTTTGCTTTAATTTTTCTGATTTCGTAGGGGAAACCAAATTCAAGCAAATCGCCGGGATTCCATGTTTTTGAAATAACAGCGTAACCATTTTCCATTTTTGGCGAAACTTCTTCCCCATTTATTTTAAAAACTGTTTTTGCTGAAGGAGAATTCAAAAATGAATACAAATCGCCGGGAACCGGATTTTCCGATGCCCATCCGGGA
>JBFHJA010000011.1:0-26164 GCA_041596165.1 Draconibacterium sp.
AAAGTTGATATTGCGAAGTGCCCAAACATATTCACTTTGTCCTTTGCTGGCTCGATCGTTTGTATCACCAATTTTCAGATATGGATCTTCCTTTCCGCGCATTCTAAACCACCAACGGTTTAAATCGTGGCTTAAAGTCCCAGTTCCAATTTGTCCCAAACGGTATTGTTTGCTAATATTTTCGAATTTTATCGCAATGTCGTTCATATGTTACTTTTTTGAAAAAAATGATTAAATGGTATCCATAAATCTTTTTTCCACCTTATTAAAAACAAGAACTCCGGTTATTAAAATAACAACCGTAAAACCCGCGCTATAAAGGAGATATCCGAAATTAAATGGTTGTTGATTTAAAAACCCAAATTTGAAAGCTTCAACAACTGCTGTCATTGGATTTGCCACAATAAGCCACTTGTATTTATCTGGTGCAGCACTTAGCGGGTAAATTATTGGAGTTGCATACATCCAAAGTTGCACACCAAATTGCACCAAAAAAACAAGGTCCTTATATTTGGTGGTCATTGCAGAAATAATCATTCCAAAACCAAGTGCCAATCCAGCCATTATAATTATCAAAAAAGGGAATAACAATATTCCGATATTGGGATGTATAGATACACCTTGTGCGAGATAATACACGTAAAAAAGCGCAAACAGAAAAAACTGTATGCCAAACCTCACCAAATTTGAAATGATAATAGAAAATGGGACTACAACCCTGGGAAAATAGACTTTACCAAAAATATGCTGATTTTCTTTAAATGTAAGTGAAGTCCTGTTTAAACAATCTGAAAAATAATTCCAACATAAAATTCCGGCCATGTAAAACAAACCTTGCGGTAAATCATTCGTTGAAATCCCTGCCATCCTACCAAAAATAACCATAAACATCAGCGTTGTAAAAAGCGGCTGTATGAAAAACCAAAGCGGTCCTAAAATAGTTTGTTTATAAAATGTAACAATATCCCGCTTTACATACATCATCAAGAGATTACGGTATCTCCAGATTTCCTTAAAGTCAATCTCAAACAAACTGTTCTCCGGTTTGATAACCATGTCCCATTTCAAATCCGACTGCTTTTTAAAATTACTGTTTTCTGTTTGGATCATACTGTTTCAAAATCTTGATAAAAACTGTCATGTAGAACCTGATTTTTTTCAATAGTATCAGAATACCATTTCTCCAAATCGGCTAAAGTATCCAATTCATCATTATTTAAATATTCTCTATAAAAACCAATATTTTTTGTGGCATTTTTTGGATTAAAATAGATTTTGGGATTTACATGATTTTGACCATTGTTTCCAATAAAATTCTGGATCACAGTTTTATATTTATCGTAGCAGTTTACCAGCCCTTCAAAATCTACCAATAAAAAATTATTTTCATCGAGTTGGTTTTGTAAAGAATCAATCCATTCAAATCTTTTTTTAATCGCCTCAATATGAATAGTCATTGCTGCTTTTCTATTCCTTCCATAAATTGTTTCCAATGTAACTCCTCCCGAATTCACATTTGGAGCACCATATGGGGCATACAAATTTCCATTTTTTATAATTTCAGCTAACTGATCTTTTGGATCTCTGTAAACAATGATTAATTTAAAGGGGTAAAATACTTTTTTCCAAATTCTTATATTGATGGCTGTTAAAAGTGGTTGGTCGAATAAAACAAATTCTTTATTACGATTATTTATATTCCCAACTTCCTGAATCCAGTGGTTTGCATGATCAATCTTATCCTTAACTGAAATTGTAGAATCCAATTTCGAATTCAGCCTATTCAATGCATTTATTTGTTTAATTCTTAGCAAATTGTTTTTAAATCGGCCCTTGATTCCTTTAATCGTACCAATTTCCCATCTCAAGATCGGGAATATGCTATAAATCAATTTTATCCTGTTTTTTAATGTCGTGAGTTTTCCGATTTCATTCAGAAAATCATTATCTCCCTGGCTACCAAGTTGATCAGCAACTAAACCTGGCGCCCTGAAATCATTAAACTCATTTTGAATTACATGAATATCCTCATATTCACGAAGCAAATCAACTAAAGCGCTTGATCCTGTTGAAAGCAATCCAACAACTAAAATATTAGTTTTTGTTTTTATCATTTCAGGATTATCAGATTTAATAGTATTCAGGTTTTTGAGTTTCAATATTTATTGAAAGTTGATTGATCGATTGCTAGAATCTAAAAATTATTACTGTTTTTTAATAAAAAAATCAAATTTTTAATTGAATGCATTATTAATTACTTCAACCACTTGCTTTATTTCGTTATCACCCATAACCGGGCTAATAGGTAAACTCAAAACTTCATCATGAATTTGCTCTGTGATTGGAAAACTTAAAACATTCAAATTTCTGTAAGCTAACTGTTTATGAGGCGGTATTGGATAATGAATTAGTGTTTGAATTCCTTTATCACTTAAATACCCTTGCAGTTTATCGCGCATATTGTGACGAATTACAAAAAGATGCCAAACATGTGAAAGTTGAAAGTCAAATGAAGGAAGTTGAAAGGTTTCCTTTTGAGCAGGTAATATTATTTCTTTATTCGAGATATTTTCACAATAGTACTTTGCAATCTGATGACGTCGGATGTTGTCAGCGTCCAGACGTTTTAATTTAACTCGGAGTATGGCAGCTTGAATCTCATCCAGACGGGAATTCAATCCCTGATATTCACTTACATATTTAACATTCGAGCCATAATTTGCCAAAGCTCTGATTATTGTCGCCAATTTATCGTCATTAGTAGTTACAGCCCCACCATCACCAAGGCAACCGAGATTTTTACCCGGATAAAAACTATGTCCGGAAACATTACCCAATGAACCAGTACGTTTCCCCCCAAAATAAGCTCCTATTGCCTGAGCATTATCTTCAATTAACTTAAGATTGTACTTTTCAACTAACAGTTTAATTTCAGGGCGCATTGCATTTTGGCCATAAAGATGAACAAGCATTAAACCTTTAGTTTTATCAGTAATTTTTTCTTCAATTTTTGATGGATCGATATTATAGGTGTCGATTTCCGGTTCTATCAGAATGGGTATTAAACCATTGTCACTGATGGCGAGGATTGAAGCAATAAAGGTATTGGCCGGTACAATTATTTCATCACCTGTATTCATAACACCCATTTCAATATATGCTTTAAGTATCAATCTCAAAGCATCCAAACCATTAGCAACTCCAATGCAATGTTTGGTTCCTATGAATTCTGCATATTCCTTTTCGAATGCTTTTGTTTCATTACCCTGTAAATACCAACCAACATCTAAAACATGTTTTACTGCATTTGACAAATCAGGTTCAAAGCTATCGTTTATGGCCTTTAGATCGAGGAACTTAATCATTTTAACATATTAAACTGCAACAACTTAACCACTTTATCACGGTATTTATAGAATGTATCTTTATCCAAACTGAAATAGAAATTCAATTCATCTTTATTTATTATCACTGGATGAAATAGATAAGCAAAATACAATACACTCGTGTTTTTCTTCCTAACATCAAACAAACAAGTGCTAAAACCCAACTTTTCAAATCCAAATTCAACGCTTAACAACCAGGCTTTTATTGCTAACTGTTCCCTGTTTTCAGGCAAACAAATCCAACTACCGATTGTAAAACTTTTTTCTTTAAAATCATAAAGTCGAATTGTCCCCCAAGGCTTTAAATTTAAATCCTCATAAATAAAATAGAACTCTTCCTTCAGCGCTTCCCGTTTCTTATATTGGTTTATCCATGTTAGTTGATCTTCAATATTAGGTGAAGTCCATGAAATATTTTGTCCCAATTTTTGATCGGTCCTTAATTCAATAATAAATGCTGCATCCGATACATCAATCAATCTTAAAATTATATTTTCAACTTCGATAAAGTTCTCATGAACTTCAACTAATTCTTTATCCTTCCAATGAAATTTTTTACCTGAAGTTTTTGATACAAAATCAAGGTCCAACACTTCGCCTAGTTTAGTAACATAGCCAAAATGACGGGCTGGATTACCAATCCATAATTCGAAATCAGGAATATTTTTTGTCACGACTGCTCCTGCCCCAACCATGGCATACATTCCGATTGTTTTTCCTGCAAGAATCGTTGAATTTCCACCAATCGATGCCCCTTTTTTTATTGTAGTTCTTATTAAAGGTAACTTATTTCTTTTTGAGCGTGGATACAGATCATTTGTGAATGTTACATTTGGACCAACAAACACTTCATCCTCTAAAGTGATTCCATCCCAAACTTGAACACCTGATTTTACAGTAACGTTATCGCCAATTACAACGTCATTTTCAATAAAAACATTACAATTAATATTGCAATTTTTTCCTAATACTGCATCTGGAAGTACAACACAGAATTGCCAAACATCTGTATTTTCTCCAATTTTTGAGGTTTGTACATCAGCCCTTGGATGTATCATTTTTGTTTAATTTTTATTGATTTTATTTTTACAAACTCATCATAATCCCGGATATAATCAGATACATCATATTTATGTGAGGTTAAAACAAGACATATCGCACCCGATGAAAATTCAAAAAGTTCCCTCCACAAACCAGGGACAACAAGTAGTCCATAATTAGGTCGGTTTAGTTTTACTATTTTTTTATTAACCCCATCATCAAGAAGTACGTCAAAACTACCACTTGCCGCAACAATAAGCTGGTACAGTTGTTTATGAGCATGTCCGCCCCTGCTTTCACCACCAGGAACGTCATATAAATAATAGGCCCTTTTTATGGCAAAAGGGACGTTTATTTCAGATTCAATTACCGTAATATTACCAGCATTATTATGTATTTTATCAAGAATTAATATATTACAATCATATACTGTTGATTTCATGATTTTTGTTTAAGATTAATTAAATACTCATCATAGTCCCTTATGTAATCATCTTCCAAATATTCAGTAGAACTTAAAACAAAAGCTAGCGAATTAGTTGAAAAATTCTCCATTTGTCTCCAAATTCCAGAAGGAATATAAATCCCATAATATGATCGGTTAAGCTGGTATACTTTTTTGTTGAAACCATCGTCAACAACAACATCTAAGCTTCCTGAAAGTGCAACAATCATTTCATGTTGTTTTTTGAACGCGTGTCCACCTCTAATCTGTCCACCCGGCACATCATAAATCCAATATGCTCTTTTTATATTAAATGGGAAATGTACTTCTTCTTCAATAAATGAAAGATTTCCTCGTGGATCTTGAATTTTAGGTAACTCAATAATTTTACAATTTTCAATTGTATTCATATTTTTTAATATTAATTCAAAATTTAAAATGAAACGAATAAACGAGGATCCAATCGCTTGTAAAATTCAATTTAATAATTTAATTCCCTTGCAATTTTTCTGATGTATTCACCATATTGATTTTTACTATAAAAATTCGCTGCATGAAGCAGTATTTGAATGTCTATCCATCCGTTTTGAAAAGCAATTTCCTCAAGACACGCAATCTTTAATCCTTGTCGATTTTCTATTGTTTGAACAAAACTTCCGGCCTCAAGTAAAGATTCGTGAGTACCTGTGTCAAGCCAGGCAAACCCACGTCCCATTTTATTCAATTTTAAGCGGTTTTCTTTTAAATAAGATTGATTTAGAGTAGTAATCTCTAGTTCTCCCCGGGCCGATGGCTTTATTCCTTTTGTTTTTTGAACAACATCATTAGGGTAAAAATAAAGTCCAACCACTGCAAAGTTAGACTTTGGCACTTCAGGTTTTTCCTCTATGGACAACACATCTCCATTTTTATTGAATTCTGCAACACCATACCGTTTAGGATCGTTTACATAATAACCAAATACACAAGCCTTTCCATTCAACTCCACTATACTGGAAGCTTCCTTTAGCATGGGAACAAAACCGGCCCCATAAAAAATATTGTCACCAAGAACCAAGCACACATCTTCAGCACCAATAAAGTCTTCCCCCAAAAGAAAAGCCTGAGCTAATCCATCTGGAGAAGGCTGAACAACAAAGGTTAGTGTAATGCCCCACTGTGAACCATCTCCAAGAAGACGAATAAAGCCCGCTTGATCTTCTGGCGTTGTTATTATTAATATTTCGTTTATTCCAGCTAACATTAAAACAGATAATGGATAATATATCATCGGTTTATCATAAACCGGCAATAGTTGTTTTGATACTCCCTGAGTTATTGGATGTAACCGGGATCCAGACCCTCCTGCAAGTATTATTCCTTTCATTTATTTTTTTCAGAGCTTAATCAATTTAAATTCAATTACAGTATCAATATTTATTTACTCCAGATTCCTTTCGCTTTCTGATTCAACAATTTATGTATCTGCATTGGTTCGGCAATTAATCCGATGATTTGGCCTGAAAGAATTGCTAAAACAATACCTATACTGTTATCAAACCAACGACCAAAAACAAATGCTAAAACTAAATAAATAGGTACTCCAACAAGAGTAAGAACAATGGTTAAATCTAATTTTCCCATTCCATTAATGTAGGCCGAGAATGGAGAAATGATTACCACTGTTATAGAATACAAACCCAATACTACAGAAAGGCCAAACGGAATAACAATATCGCCACCTACCCAGATTTTGTAGACCCAATCACTAATCAGTATCATAAAAACTATTCCCAATACAAATAACAAGGAAAGCAAATTCAAGTGTTTTAAAGTTTTTTTTAACCAAACATAATCAGATTTAATATAAGCGTCAGTAACTGCCGACCATATTGGACTGAGAATGATTGAATATACCATTACAGGTATATAAAAATATTTGTAAGCAATGTTATAAATGGTTACTTCAGAAGGACCATAGAATTGAGTAATTAAAATATTTGATGTTGTATATGCAATAAGGTACGATATCTGCAAAACAAAAAACTTTGCGCCTAAATTAACTAAACCACTACTTACCTTTAGGTCAATTTCTTTAATCGATGGTTTTAATTTCTTGTACCTTTCATTATAAGCGGTAAACGATACAATAAGAAAAAGAAGAACTGGGATAGAACTAATTATTGTTCCCAATAAAACTAAATCCCCTTTAATGGTAATTCTAGTCAATATTAATACAATCAAAAAGGACAATAAATTGCCCGAAGTAGTTATTAATTTGGAAATTGATGGTCTTTGATCTGCTAAATAAACAACCGAAATAATTTGAACAATAAAACGTAGAATAAAAAATGTAAAAACAATCGAAGTTAAAACATACAGTTCTTTATTTTCTATTGTTTTCGTGTTAAGAATTGAATTCCAATCTAAAAATAAATTACCTAAATGAAATAGAATTAAAACAATACTGAAAATACCAATTAACAGAGCATAAGTAGTACTTACCAGTTTCTTGCCTAATTTCATATTTTCGCTTGCAAACGCTTCAGTCAATTTGTTTCGAAGACCATTTCCTAGACCAATATCGAAAAAACTAAACCACCCTAAAATTGATGTCAACGTAAGCCATATTCCATATTTTTCCTGTGTCAGAAAATTTAACAAAAGAGGAACGTAAAATAACCCAATTAAAACACTAATACCGTCAATAAAAAGAGTATAAAGCATTTCCCTCTTTGCTTTTGCCCCTCTTGTTTGACCTTTAAGGAAATTTGTTAGAGTGCCCAATTTACCTTCCATTTTTTTAATATGAGTTAGTCTGCGATTCCTAATTTTTTACAGGATTTATAAATAAAACTAATTAATCCTTTGGGCAACGCATATATTAGCTTTAATACATAATCTTTATTCAATTTTTCATTTAAAAATCTTTCATATTCTGAATCGCCATTTCTAAAAATCATTAGGTCTTTTTTATTAACCTCTGATTTCAGTATAATTAAAGACTGTAGGGCATTCCTTGATGCTTTTCTTTTAAGCTTTTTGTCTAAAATTTTTTCCTTTAGAATTTTATCGTATATGAATGGGATAGCTAACATAAAATATTTTGAATTTTCTGAAGTATCCTGATTCCCATGCAACCTATATTGATATAGTTTTTCTGCATGTCCATAAAAAGAGAACTTATCAGCTTTTGAATAAATCCAATGCCAATCATAACTTCCAGAACTATCTTTTGCAGCATAAAAGTCTTTGGTCTTTTCAGTTTTAATTACACTGGACATCAGCGGATAACCTAATTTATACTTAATCCCAAATTCTATTATTTTTTGGCCATTTTCTAAAAACCCGAAAGGCAAAATATGTTCGTGAAGTTGTTCTCCTTTTTTAGTAATCAAACCAAAATCTGTATAAAAAACATCTAATGTAGGATACTGTTCAACGGCTTTTAAAAACGATTCTACATAATTAGGAGCTAACTTGTCATCGTCATCCAAAGTCATTACGTAATTTGTTTTTGCCAGGTTAAAACATCTGCTAACATTTGGATACAATCCGATATTACTTTTATTTCTATAGTATGTTACCCCTTTTTCATCACAAACTGTTTTAAAATAATCATGAGAAGAACAATTATCCACAACAATAACTTCACATTTTACAGTTTGATTCAAAGCACTTTCCAAAGCTTCCAAGAAGAAATCCTTTCTCTCAAATACAGGCATAGCTATTGTAAGCAAATCTGTGTATATCATCATCGGGTGATTAATATTATTCATTATTCAATGAACTTATTTTATTTGACGGTATAAATGAAGTTTCAAGAAAAGATTCATATTCCAATCCCCTTACCAATCTAAAAAATTTGTTTCTAATCTTTGTTAATACAGGACCAAACGGTTCAATATTATATGAATCAATCTTTTGAATTGGAACTAATTCTGCAAGTGTTCCACAAATGGCAAGCTCATCTGCAATATAAAGTTCTGTTCGATCTATCGGCCTTCTTACAAAATCAATATCCATTGATTTTGCCAATTCCTCAACAAAATCCAAAGTTATACTTTCCAAAGCACCTTCTGATGCAGGTGGTGTATAAATTACTCCTTCTCTTACCATCAGAATGCAGGAACCAGTTGCTTCGGCAACTCGCCCCCATTGATTTAATAGCACCATATCATGAAAATCTCTTGACCTTCCTTCTATTCTTGCAAGTCTGCCTGCCTGATAATTAGTTGAAGTCTTAATTCTTGCAGGAAGCATATTATCACCGCTACGCCCCCATGTACTAATTCCTAAATTAATTGGTTGAGGTTCCTGTTTGTCTTGATTATAAGCAGTCAGAACTAAGTCTGCCTTTGTTTCTTCTCCCCAATTCCCTTCTATTGCGAAAAGAGTTGTTCGTATCCACATGTCTTTATCTTTAACCAATAAAGCCCCTAATAATTCAAATACCGCCAACTCATATTCTTCATATGTCCACGGACAAGGGATATGCAAAAGTTTAGCAGATCGTAATAATCTTAGGTAATGACGTTTTAAAAATACAATGCCAAATTTTTCATTTTGCTGCCAATAACCTTTTATTCCTTCAAAAACATTTAATCCTCGCGTTGCGGCTTCACAACCTACATGAATTAATGCCTCATCCCAAGGCACTAATTTACCGTGCATAAAAACAAATTCCGGTTTTTGCAATTTTTTCATATCATATTATTTTAAGGGGCTGGTTAATTTTTATTAGTTATCCAACGTTTTTAAAAGTTTCACTTTCAACAATTCATTCGTGGCTATCAATATTACTTCAAAACCAATTCCTGATTTAGTTGCAATATCAAGTAACGAATGATTACCATCCGACAAATTTAGAACCCACAATAGTGCCATTTGATAATCTTTATGCTGACTTTGTCCTCCAACCGCCCCATACAAACCACGTTTCCCAAGCTGTGGTTCTCCTTTTGGGCTAAGGTTTATATATTTTCTGTTACTTTCAATAATGGTTGTAATGTTTATAATTAAGGCAAGAGATTTACTTAAATTTGAAGAACTGATAAAATCAAGATTATCTGCTGAAGTGTGATATTCCGGGAATTCAGCAAAGGGTGTCCTTGTCAACCGCCCCACTGGAAGATTAAACCCAGGTGAACAAAACTGTCTTTCATCGTAGCCATAGGGCGAAAAATCAAGAATTTTGGAATCCATAGTTTTACCTAACACATAAACCAATATTTCATCTATTTCGGCATTTCCATGTCTTGACTTTTTATACTGGAATGGAGTTGAATCCCCTAAAAGAGTAAGCACTATGCCATGCTTTATATTATGTAATTTATCTTCATTTTTGCTTAGCCATGCTAATGAACCTATTGTACCTGGGATAAACAAAAATCGATAAGAGAAATGAGTATCTACTTTACTAAGTTTCTCAGCTAATTTTAAGGCAAGTACAATCCCCGACAAATTATCATTGCATAACGACGGATGACAAACATGACAACTAAAAAGTACTTCTTTTTCTGTTTTTCCAGGAATAAAGAATTCGCCATAGGTCAATGAACCAGGTTTAATTTCCGAATCTATTTTAACTTGATATTCACTATCAGCCAAAGTTTCAAATTGATTATGTGAAATACAAAACCCCCATTTACGGCTGTAATATGAAGTACGGTACGGCACCCAATCCGGATTTTCAGGAATGGTGTATAAATGTTCTTTTAGTTCTGCTAAATCAATTTGCTTGTTAACCGGTTCACTATAATTCAATACATGAAGGTTGAGATTTTTGAAATCTACGATCTTTTCTCCTTTAGAATTTTTAATCCAGGCATCTGTAATATTCCATTCATCAGGTATTTTCCAGTCGAAAACTTCAGTTCCTGAAGGAATTTCTACAATGTTCAAAGGAATTGTTTCTTTAAGAATTGAAAGCGTCTCACGTACACCATTCCCCGTAATACTTCTGCAAATTGGATACAATCTTCCAGCAAGCTCATACATGAACCTTCCCTCTGCATCTACATCAATATCCTGCAAGTCTTTGCTATTAGTCATTTATATTCTTTCCCTAATGTTCTTTTTTACAGAATTAGTTTTCTTGCATAAAAAGCTTCTGCAAACATGGTCGCTGATTCCATTCCACGTAAACGAGGAAGGGCATTAAAAGTCGCTTCATCAAACCAATGTTTTGTTTGTTGTGAAATAAAAGTTTCAAGCAGTATTTTATTCTTTTTTACTATTAAATCCTCATCCAATTTCATGTAGAAATTTGGGATACCTAAATCGCCGTCATATTTTGGTATTTCATATTCCAGAATTAATTGACTGCGCCATGTATTCCATGTTAAATCGCTGATTAAACGATGATCCTGATGGCGGTCATTCCTAAAGTGAGTAAAAATGATATCAGGCGAAATTTCTTGTTTTAACTGTTCAAAATACTCTTTAATTTCTATACCATGAAACGGCAGAAAACCATCTCTAAAAGAATTGACAATGATTGTTTTATTGGCCACATTCGACAAAAAAAGTTCAGCGCTCTTTGTAGCTTCCAGTTTTCTAATTTCGTTAGATGCAAAAACTACCCAGTTTACCTGTTCTATTTCATATTCCTGAAATAATTTCAACAAAGTCCCCCCTGCACCAATCTCAATATCATCACAGTGGGCACCTAGACACAGTATTTTAAGTTTTTTATTTTTCTCGAAAGCAAATTTCATTCTTATTCCGACTTTTATTATTTTCCCGTATGTATCATTCTGTCTTGCTCTTCCTTTTTCCAAACCTCCCATGGAGCGTTTCCCTGATCATAGATATCATCAATTGTGACTTTGTCCTTAAATGTGTCCATACTTCTCCAAAAACCGTCATGTTCCCATGAAATTAGTCGTTTTTCGTTGATTAGTCGTTTAAATGGCTTATCCACAATTTCATCCCCATATTCCATAAAATCAAAAATATTCCTTCGAAAAATAAAATAGCCAGTGTTTACAAGAAGTGATGAAGATCCGGTTTGACTTATTTTATTAACAGTTCCATCACTTTCCTTATCAATAAAATGAAAACTTTGAAAAGACTGATAAGACATAAAGGCCGCCGTTTTATCTGTTTTTCCTTCAAACCAATCTATCATCGATGGCAGATGGAGGTCGGTTAAGCCATCACTGTAATTTGCAAGAAACATATCTTCGTCTTTCAAGTACTCCTTAACCTTCATTAATCGCATGCCAATATTTGAGTTCAATCCAGTATCGACAAAGGTTATTTTCCAATCATGGATATCGGAATTTTGAAGTTCAATATCTTTTCCTCCATTTTTAAAAATAAAGTCATTCGAAATGGTTTCATCATAATTAATGAAGTATTTTTTGATATAATCAGCTTTGTAACCAAGGCATAAAATAAAGTCATTATGTCCATAATGCGCATAATATTTCATTATATTCCAAAGGATTGGTCTGTAACCAACATTTACCATAGGTTTAGGTATTTGATCTGAATAATCTCTTAAACGAATACCTTGACCACCGCAAAATAAAACTACTTTCATAATATCTTTTTTGTTAAGGGATGATTTTACTAATTGAGTATCTTCAATTCAGGAATAGGGACAACAAATTTTCCGCCCCACTCACGCACATATATGTGCTGATTAATAATTTCGTCTTTTAAATTCCAGGGTAGGATAAAGACATAATCAGGTTTTGTTTCCTTGATCACGTCAGGATGTAGGATTGGAATATGTGTTCCAGGCAAAAAGTTGCCTTGCTTGTGGGGACTCATATCAACTGTATAATCAATAAAATCCGTTCTAACACCACAATAATTAAGCAGGGTGTTGCCTTTTCCAGGAGCTCCGTATCCTACAACAGTTTTTCCATTCCGTTTGGCATTAATTAAAAAATCCAGGATTTTACGTTTCGTTTCTTTTACTTTTTCTTCGAACATTGCATAAAATTCACGACTCTCAAAACCAAGATCTATTTCGCGCTGTAAAAGTTCGGTGACTCTGCCTGTCACTTCTTTTGTACTGTCATCAGCATGTTTTCCAAATATGCGTAATGAACCGCCGTGAGTTGGTAATTCTTCCACGTCGAATAAAGTTATACCATGATGAGCAAAAATACGGTTTACGGCAACAAAAGATAAATATGAAAAATGTTCGTGATAAATTGTGTCAAACTGGTTTTGCTCAATTAAACGCTGCAGATGCGGAAATTCCATTGTAATTACCCCTTTTTTGGCCAACATTACTTTCATTCCTGAAACAAAATCATTAATATCAGGAACATGCGCCAGCACATTATTGCCAAGTAGCAAATTGGCATTTCCATATAAATAAACCATTTTCTCGGCGGCATTCTTACTGAAAAACTCAACTTCAGTTCTAACACCCTTTTCTTTTGCCGCCTCTGCAACATTTGCCGCAGGGTCTATCCCCAAAACCGGAATTCCTTTTTGTTTAAACCATTGTAAAAGATAACCATCATTACTTGCAATTTCTACCACTAAACTATTATAGTCAAGGTTGAAACGCTCTGTCATCAACTCAGCATATTTACGGGCATGGTCGAGCCAACTTTGTGAGTAAGAAGAGAAATACGCATATTCGTCAGCAAAGATCTCATAAGGAGTTGCAAATTCTTCCAGTTGCATCAACCAGCATTTTTCACATACAAAAGCATGTAAAGGATAAAACTTTTCCATGTCGTTGGCATTTTCCGGTTTTACATGTTTTTGGCAAAGCGGTGACATACCAAGATTTATAACACTGTATTCTAACTTACTATTGCAGAACCTGCATTTACTTGTAGTGCTTGTTTTTTCCATTTGTGTTTGAACGGTTTTCAATTAAAATTTTTTATAATCATATATTAATTGTTTGGCAAAAATCAGGTTGTGATTCATCTTTTTCAGACATCACAATTGGCTCAAAAGGCCATTCAATATTGAACATGGGATCATTCCAACGAATTGTTGCACCTGCTCCGGGTACATAAAACTCCGACATCAAATAATTGATTTCACAGCTGTCTTCCAATGTAATAAACCCGTGTGCAAAATCTTCGGGAACATACAACATTTTGTAATTCTCCTGCGAAAGTTCAACCCCAATCCATTGTTTAAACGTTTTCGAATCTTTCCTCAGATCAATTATCACGTCGTAAATGCTACCTTTTGTACAGCGAACCAATTTAGCTTCTTGAAATGGCGCAATTTGATAGTGCATACCACGCAAAGTACCTTTTAACTTGTTGAAAGAAACATTTGCCTGGCTGATATTTGTATTCAACCCGTGTTCTTTCATTTCATTTGCACACCACGACCGGCCGAAGGAACCTCGTTCATCTTTCATCTGTTCAATTTCGATAACGAAAGCGCCTTTTAGTTTAGTTTCAGTAAATATCATTTTTAATGTTGATATCTATTTCCAAGTCCAATTTAAATCGCTGTTCAAAAGCTTGTTTTGCTTAAGCTGATTAATAACATTGAGCCGCATTAAATTCGATTCCCTGAATTTTGGGTCGTTAAAACCCATTTCAATTAAACTATCATAAAGTGCTTTTATGGTAGGTTTTAGTGAATATACAGGTTGATGATCGGGTGCAAGTTTTTTATATAAATCAAAATTTACTTTGTACGAACGTTTGTCAGGTGGTGCATCTGCATTCACCGTAACTTTGCAACCTTCAACAACTTCAGCAACCATTTCGGCCAATTCTTTTACCTGATAATTCCATTCATTACTACCTGAATTTATGGCGAGAAAATTACCCCCAAGTTCGGGTTTACGCTGAATTGCCCAATCAATTACACGTGCCATGTCCAACACATTGATTAGCGGTCTCCAGGGAGATCCATCACTTAAAATATCTATTCTTTTTGAAGAAACAGCTCCTGCCACAAAATCATTTATCACCAAATCAAGGCGTAAACGGTTGCTGTATCCGCAGGCGGTTGCAAAACGAAGACAAGTTACAGTGAAATTTTTGGAGGCAAGTGGTTCCAATTCTTTCTCGGCTGCTATTTTTGATCGTGCATAAGCGGTAAGTGGGTTAAGTGTGTCTGTTTCAACTTTTGCATTATCGTCAGCTTCACCATAAACACTACAGCTCGATGCAAAAACGAACGAACTGACACCATTTTCTTTTCCCAACTTCGCAATGTTTATAGCAGCCTTATAATTCACGTCCATTGTAACTTCTTCAAATCTGTTACCCATCGGATCATTTGAAATGGCTGCCAGATAAACGATGGCATCAACGTTATTTAATAAATTGCGATTAAAATTACGAACATCCCCAAAAATCTGCTGATTTAATTTCACCTCGGGCAAAATGGGTGAATTAGTCAAACATTGGGCAAAGAAACCAGTGTCATAACCGATTAATTCCGCATTAGGGTAGGTTTCCCTCAAGCGATTTATAACACCAGGACCAACATATCCTAAATTCCCTGTTATTAGTATTTTCATTTTTGTGAATATTTTAGATGATTTGATTTCTGCAATAAGAACTTTTTTTTTATACTTTAAAAACCAGGATTTGTCATTATTCAATGAGCCAGAAATTTTACTTTTTGAATTACGGATTTGATCTTTTATAATATTACTAATTTAACAATGTAGATTTTTGAGCATAAACAACTCTAATGTTTCCTGAGTTATCAGATACAGAATCTATCATTTGAAATTGCAGTGTTTTTTGAAGTATTTTGGTGACAAAATCGCCCTGGCCAGCCCCAACTTCAAAAACAAGCCAACCCTGTGGAGCTAAAAAACGGGGTGATTCAGCAATTAATTTTTGAATAATCTTAACACCCAACATGCCTCCGTCAAATGCAAGAACTGGTTCATTTGAAGAAATCTCAGGGTTCATTTTAACAACTTTCGCACTTGAAATATAGGGAGGATTACAAATAATCAGATCCATTTTTCCATAAAATTTATCCGATTCAAATTCAGTAAATAAATCACTCTGAATAACTTTTACTGTTTCATTTTGATTCAGAAAATTAACATTTTCCTGCGCGAGAGATACAGCCTCCTTTGAAATATCGGAAGCAAATACTTTACATTTCGGATTTAAGTACGAAATGGAAATACCAAGATTTCCGGCACCACAGCAAACATCTAAAACATTACCAGTTCCCTGCGAATTTGTAACAATATGAGATAATTCAAGTGCTTTTTGTCCCAGCATTTCAGTTTCTTTACGAGGTATCAGTGCACGTTCATCTGCCTTAAATTCAATTCCCATAAAACTTTGTCGTTTTGTAATATGGGCAAGTGGAATGTTTTTTAATCTAAAATCTATCAGTTTGTATAACGTTTTCAATTGGACTTCTGTTAATTCCGGTAGCGCAAATGAAACTGCTTTTTCCGCAGAAACCGGAAATCCGGAAGCGGTTTGCCACAATGCTTTCAATGTTGAATCGACATTTTCTTCAGGTTTATCTTCCAAAAACTGAATTTTATTTTTCAGTTCAACTATTATTTTGCTATAAATTTCAGTGGTGTTCATTTTAGAATTGTACTTTTTAGAATTTTCTTGTCGATTTTTCCATTGGTACTTTTAGGCATTTCTTTAAGAAAATGAATTTTTTGGGGCACCATAAAATTTTCCAATTTCAAGGCACATTCTTTTTGAATGTCCTTTTCAACCAACTGACTTTTAGTGTATGTAGTAACAACCGCAACAATTGATTCTCCCATAATTTCATCAGGTATTCCAAATACAGCAACTTCTTTTACTCCGTCGATTTTATAAATAACATTTTCAATTTCAACCGGACTAACTTTTTCGCCTCTCGTTTTTATAATATCGTCGTTTCTTCCCTGAAAATAGAGGAATCCTTCTTCGTCCATTTTAAACCAGTCGTTTGAACACAAAATTCTCTCGCCTGGTAAAAGTCCCGGTTTAAGCATTTCGTTGCTGAGTTCGTCTTTATGCCAATATCCTAACATTACATGTGGACCCCGGATATATAGAATTCCTCGTTCATTTGAAGGAACAGGTTCTCCCTCTGGAGATAATAAAAAAACTTCAGTTCCCGGAATTGCTTTTCCTACGGAGCCTGGTTTTTGATCTACAAGTTCCGGTTCAAGGAAGCAAACCCGTTTACACTCCGTTAATCCATACATTTTAAAAATCAAAGCCTTTGGGAATATCTTTTTAAGATCTGGGATAAATTCTGCAGGCAATGCAGCAGCAGTATTCGTAACTTTTTGTATACAATCGAAAGTAAGATTTGACTTTTTGTTTGCTGCAATCAACATTGCATAAATTGTAGGGACACCAGGAAATACTGTTGGTTTATATTTTTCAATTTGCTTGTAAATTGTAGATTGAAATATAAAAGATTGTTCTACAATAACAGAACCGCCAGTTGTAACAGCCATTAAAAGTTGATAAAGTCCATAATCAAACGCAAGTGGAGAAAGTAAAATCATCCGGTCATTTTCCGACAGTCGAAGGTATTCGATCAGACTCCAACTTGTGAAAACCATTGATTGATGAGTCATCATCACACCTTTGGGAAATCCCGTACTACCAGAAGTATAAATTAACGCAGCCAAATCATTTGGAATTATTTTAGTTTGAACAATTTCCCTTTTTGGAGCAGTTTGAATTTCTTCGTAAATCGTTTGTTTCGTTTCGAGCAAACCTTCTATTTCTAAATATCCGCCAGTTATTATTATCTCCTTAACGGTTTCAGAATCTTTTAAAGCAGCAACTAATTCGTGACTTAATCCATCTTCCGATATCAGAATCCTGGCACCGCTATCGTTTAAAATATAACTTAATTTATCGGCTTTAGTTTGTGGATTAATAACAAGAAAAACTGCACCCGCCAATGTTATCCCATAAATTGAGACAATATTTTGCCATGAATTATTCATATAAATAGCCACCCTATCGCCCCTTTTAATTCCAGTGCTCGTTAAATAATTTGCCAGTTTTTCTGCTGATTCTTTCAGATCAGAAAAAGAATATTCCTTTGACTTTGCAATTATTGCAGTTTTTGAAGGGAAATTTTCGGCGGAAATTAAAAGTGCCTCGCCAAGTAAACGTTGCGGTATTTTAATCATGAGTTTTAAAAATATCAATACTTAATTGGTGACATTCGTAAATAATCGGTAGTTTTTATTTTACGAACAAAACCATTGAAAATCCCTTGAACCTCTTTCTCTGTCATTCCCATAACCGCACTTACTTCTTCTGTGCTATATTTATTTTCAAATGCATACCAAAGCAAATCCATTTGATGAAAAGGCAATTGGAAAAAGAATTCTTCCTGGGTTTGTTCAGCAGAATAAGTATCGGTTGTTGGTGTTCGATCAATAATTTCCTGCGGTATTTCTAAAAAACGTGCAATTTGATAAACCTGTGTTTTATAGAGATGGGCAATTGGCATTATATCTGCGCCACCATCGCCGTGTTTCACGAAAAAACCTTGTTCAACTTCATGTTTATTAGGGGTACCGATTACTGCAAAATGCATCTTTTCAGCATAATAATACAACATTGACATTCTTGTACGTTGCTTAAAGTTAGATGCTGCCACTATTTGCAAATACTCAGCAATTGGCAAAATTTTACTTTTTTGTTCACCTAATGAATTAATGATAGTTGCATTAAAAATGGCCGGTAAATTAGGATTCAATGGATTCGGTGTTATCCCTATTTTAAATTTATAATTTTGGGGATTGTATTCCGTAAAAACCTTTTTAACAGCTTCATCTCTCCTCCCGTAGCAATTTAATCCTTGAAGTGCGCCCGAGATTTCTTCAACTTCGTATTGAATCTGAAATTTTTCAGCCAACCTTCTTGCAAGTTCTAAACTTTCAGGACTTGAATCCTTTTCAGGCAACATTAATCCTTTTATTTTATCCGCTCCTAATGCTCTTACCGCAAGCGCCAAAGTAACAGAAGAATCTATTCCTCCGCTAATACCAATAATACCACCTTTTCTTCTTAGTACGTTATGTATATCATTTTTAAGACCATTACAAATGGAGTTAACGGTAGCTCCAACATCGTTAATTTTTAAAATATCCTTAGAGAATGTAGGCTTTAAATTCATTTTTTATCAATTATAATTTTCTTCAGTTTGTAATGTAAAGTGTATCAATTCTTTTCTATCAAGATATTTGAATTCTTTTATAAACTGTTTGTAAATCAGTTGAGTTGATATAATTGCGGTAAGCGCCATATTGTCAATCTCAGAATATGCTTTTCCTGAATTCATTTTAGCCAATAATTTAGCAACGGTTTCAGGATTAAAAACACCTGCTTCAAGCAATGAATTTTCAGAAAGTAAATCCATAACAAACTCAGGTGCATCGCTGCCAAGGAAGCTGCTCAATATTGGCGCCCTGTAGGCCTGTTTGGGGCGATTTAAAATTTCCTCCGGTAGTTTTCCTTTCATCATTTTTTTTAAAAGCACTTTTTCATTCAGTCCTTTCAATTTGAAATCAGGTGGAAGCGATGCACAAAACTCGATAATGCGATGATCAAGAAAAGGATATCTACCCTCTACTGAATTTGCCATTCCCATCCGGTCTCCTTGTGATGACAATAAATAACCAGATAAAAAAACTACCATTTCAATATATTGAGCTTTTGCCAATGGGTCCATTTTATCCATTTCCTTGCTTAAGTTAGCCATTAAGTTACTGTACGGGTCAAAGTCCGTAAGTTCTTTCTGCGTTGCTTTACTAAAATGATTTTTTATGTTCGAAGAGTTTTTCCATCTTAATAAATGGGAATAAATGGGCGAATCCGTTTCACTTAACTTATATCCAAAAAACATTTTAAGTGCATTAGGATTGGCATTTTGCAATGCTGTAATATAAGGGTAAAGTTTTTTAAGTAACAACGGACGAATTCTCGATTTCGGGTCTTTGGCCCAAAAATGTCTTATTTTATTTTCTTTAAAAATGTTATATCCAGCCAATAATTCATCTGCTCCTTCACCTGTAATTACAACTTTTATATTGTTTTCCCTTACTTTTTTCGAAAGGCTAAACATGGGCGACGGCGAAGTGCGTAAAAGGGGCATTTCACAGTGCCAAATAACTTGAGGAAAATTTTCTGCCACTTCTTTTGTAGTGCAGGTATGGCTGATATGTTTAGTATTAAAATAATTGGATGCAATTTTTTGATAATGCGACTCGTCAAATTCCTTTTCGGTAAATCCCACGGAGAAGGTTTGTAGTACTTTGGGTTCAATTCTTTTAATATAGGCGGTTGTGATACTTGAGTCGATTCCTCCACTTAGATACGCAGCAACAGGCACATCCGCACGTAAACGTATCCTTACTGAATCATGAAAAAGCTCCTCAAACGTTGCTATAGCTTCTTGAAGAGTTCCCTTAAAATAATTGTCCTTTGTAGCAAAACGAAGTTCCCAATATCTTTTAATTGTTACTTGGTTGTTTTTAAATTTGATGTAGTGCCCGGGAGGACATTCTTTTATTCCTTTAAATGCTGTATTTGGAGATATTGTAGTCCAAAAAGTAAATGTTTCTGAAAATCCTTCGACCGATAATTCGCGATTAACCTTTTCGTGTTCAAAAATTGCTTTAATTTCTGATCCATAAACAAATAAATCGGATGTCTGATAGTAATACAGAGGTCTGATCCCAACTCTATCCCTTGCCAAAAAAAGTTCCTGCTTATTTTTATCCCAAATTGAAAACACAAATTGACCATTCAATTTTGACAAGCATTTTTCTCCATATTCTTCATATAGATGGACTATAACCTCTGTATCACTTTGTGTCCTGAATTTATGCCCTTTTTCTTCAAGTTCTTTTCTAAGTTCAACATAATTAAAAATCTCTCCATTGAATACAATCCACAATGTTAAATCCTCATTTGGCATTGGTTGATGACCACCTGCTATATCAATAATACTCAAACGCACACTACCAAATCCCATATTACTGTCGGTGTAAATGCCGCACTCATCAGGACCTCTGTGATTAATGCGCGTCAGCATCCTGTTTAAAACAGTTACACTGGCTTTATTGGATTTATCAAAGTATCCCGCAATACCACACATAATTAAATTTATTGAAGATCTTTCTTTTTGGCAATATATGCCACGATTGCATTTATGGATTCAAAGTTCTCCTCACTCAATTCATCGTTTCCTACTTCGACTCCAAATTTTTCATCTAAGAAACTAATTAGAGACAGAAAACCCAAAGAATCAAATATTCCTTCTTCGAAAATAAGGGTATCTTCTTTTATCTTCTCAATATCAGTAAAGGTAATTTCTGAAATAAAATTCCTTAATTGCTCAATTTGTAAAATAGCTATTTCCATACATCGTATGTTTAAAAAGTGTTTTTGGATTTATAAATTAAAATTTTTCAACCTAACATTTAAATCATCTTGTTAAATTTAAAAATTTATTCACGTTTTTCAAGTTGCCATTTAAGCATTAAATTTTCAAGGCTTAAATCTGCATACATTCTTTTTAATCGGTCATTTTCCTCTTTAAGCTTGATTAGATAAAGACTATCATTCTCCGATGTTCCTGTATATTTTGCTTTCCAGTTATAAAAAGTTGCCTGGCTGATACCATACTCTTTTATAATATCTTGTATGGTTTTACCATCTTTATAATCTTGCAAAACCTTTTGTATTTCAGATTTCTTAAACCTTCTTTTTAGCATTTCCTTGATTTTAAAAAAATAACTGTATTAATGCAATTCATATGGTAAATTCAAAAAAATAATTCCTAGAATTTTTCTAATTTATTCTAAGAATATAAATTATTTCCAATAAGCTGATTAATACCGCTATACGTATTTTTATTATATTGAAAATCAATTTTATTTTGTAATATATTCAGGGGTTCCCCATTGTCACTCACAACGATTGACTTCTTTGTAAGGAATTAAAGACTTTTAAAAGATTATTTTCTTAAATTGAAAAAATTGCCTGTAAAAAGGATTTCCTCATTTGGTGTAAGCAAGTTCTGAATTATAATTGAATTTTCCAATTTCATTTTTTGTAATAATTAGAATTTATTAGAATGATTTAGGCTGAAATTTACACTGCATCATTCACATCTAAATGGAAATGTGGTAATTATAGGCATCCAACATATCGAAGTTTTTTCATTTGCCGAAAGTAATTTATTCCACGATTGGGACATTTAATACGCGTTGGGGACACACTCAAATTGACGCACACAACATAAATTTTATAGCATATTGTCGCAAAACAACACTACAATCAAACAATTATGCAGTAAGTACTAATAAATCAATATTTTAATAAATTTCAAAATCGTTTAGATACCGACCATCAAAAAACATCTATCATATTAATATTCAATCATTTATACCAAGTTGATCTAAAATAAATGCATATTCCAATGCAGTTTCCCTAATCCATTCAAATCGACCGGAAGCGCCACCATGACCATAATCCATGTTAATATGAAATATTAATAGGTTTTTATCAGTTTTCATGTCACGAAGTTTGGCAACCCATTTTGCTGGTTCAAAGTACTGTACTTGTGAGTCGTGTAATCCGGTTGTAACCAATAAGGAAGGGTAATTTTTGGCTTCCACATTATCATAAGGAGAATAGGATTTCATGTAATAATAGTATTTTTCCTCTTTGGGATTGCCCCACTCATCAAATTCTCCGGTAGTAAGAGGGATACTTTCATCGAGCATTGTTGTCACCACATCGACAAACGGAACGGCGGCAATGACCCCTTTGTACAATTCAGGTTTCAGGTTGATACAGGCACCCATCAAAAGTCCGCCCGCGCTGCCTCCCATCGCAAAAAGTTTTTGATTGTTTGTATATCTTTCATCAATCAAAAACTGCGCACAATCATTAAAATCAGTAAACGTGTTCATTTTATTGAGCAATTTTCCACTTTCGTACCATGCACGACCATTAATCTGACCGCCTCTGATATGTGCAATTGCAAACACAAAACCACGATCGAGCAATGGAAGGATTGACAATCTGAATGATGGATCCATTGTTGCACCGTAAGATCCATAACCATAAATCAAAGTCGGATTGTTTCCATCTTTCTCCATCCCTTTTCTGTAAACTAACGACATTGGGATCTTTGCTCCATCCATTGCTGTGGAGTAAATCCGTTTGGTTTCGTAGTTGCTTTTATCAAATCCACCAAGTACTTCCGTTTGTTTCATTAAAGTCCGCTCTTTTGTAACGACGTTAAAATCAAATATCGAATTAGGTGTTGTTAATGAGGTGTAACTAAATCTAAAAATGTCACTGTCAAATTCCATATTAACATTTGATTGAACGGCATAAACTTCCTCTTCAAAATCGATATAATATTCGTTTCCCTGCCAAGGTTTAATCCGCAATTTAGAGATTCCTTCCTCACGCTCTGAAACCACAAGGAAATTTTTGAATAAATCAAAATCTTCAAAAAAGACTTCATCACGATGTGGTATTACTTCCACCCAATTCTCCTTTTCTGTTTTTATAACAGGAGTTTTAACAAGTTTAAAATTTTGGGCATTCAGATTTGTACGGATATAGAAATAGTCGCCAAAATGATCGACAGAATATTCCAAACCTCTTATTCTAGGTTGAATAATTTTGAAATTTCCATCAGGGTTATTGGCATCCAAAAACCGAAATTCGGAGGTCAAAGTACTTTCACTTCCAATAATCAAATACTTTTCGGATTTAGTTTTAAAAACATAGGCATTAAAGGTTTCATCCTCCTCGTAAAATACTGTTTCATCATTTTCAACAGGTGTTCCTAAAGTATGTTTCATTATTTTTTCGGAGCGGAGGGTAATTTCATCCTTTAGCATATAAAAAACAGTTTTATTGTCGTTAGCCCAGGTAACTCCTCCTGTTGTATTTGGAATAATATCACCTAGAACTTCCCCTGTTTCTAAATTTTTGAAATAGATCGTGTACTGCCTTCTACTCACCGTATCAACCCCGTATGCAACAATTTTATTGTCGGTGCTAACTTTGGCTCCACCAATGGAAAAGTATTCAAATCCCTCGGCCATTTTGTTAACATCCAGAACGATTTCCTCCGGAGCATCTAATGTTCCTTTTTTCCGGCAACTTAAATAATATTCTTTCTCAGGAACCATACGTGTATAATAATAATATCCATTATCCTTGTATGGTACCGATTCATCGTCCTGCTTAATTTTCGATTTTATTTCCTCAAACAACTTTTCCTGAAGTGGTTGAGTATGTTTCATAACTGCATCAGTATATGCATTTTCTGCTTCAAGATGCGCAATTACTTCCGGATTATCACGGTCATTCATCCAGTAATAATTATCAATCCGGGTGTCTCCATGTATTGTTAATTCTTTAGGCATTTTTTTTGCTATTGGTGGAACAATTTTTTGATTATAAGTGCAGGCTGATAAAACAACGCTAAACAGGGCAATCGACAAAAACAGATTTTTCATATTTCGCAGGTTAAAATATTATTTACAATTAACACAAATTGACAACAAATATTGGAATTGAACTTTATGTTTTAACGATGAAATTTTTCTGATATAAATTTCAAACCATCATATAACCCAGTTCTCCAATAACTCCATTGGTGGCCGCCTTGCCTTACACGATATTCATGGGGAATTCCTAAATCGCGCATTTTTACATGTAGTTCAGAATTTCCTTTGTACAAAAAGTCATCATCACCACAATCGATATAAAACCTAATGGATTTAAGTTTTTCCTTGTCAACGCTGTAAAGCAAATGCAGAGGGCTGTAAGTTTTCCAGTGTTCGCTCACTTTTCCAGCTGATTTTGGTCCATAAATATCTTTAAAATAGCCATCATAATTATCGTTGGAAGTAATTTCCTCGTCAGTAAAAGTCCCTGAACTTAAAGCCACGCAACTTGAAAATAAATCGGGATTTCTCATGGATAATGTTAATGCTCCATATCCGCCCATCGAAAGTCCGGCAATGGCACGAAATTCTTTTTGAGCACGAATTCTGTATTCTTTTTCGACAAAAGGAATGAACTCCTGAACAAACATATCCTCCCAAGGATCTTTCCCATCGAAACTATTGACATACCATGATACTTTTCCATCGGGCATAACAATAATGCACGAAGAAAAATCGCCATTCGCAATACCTTTGTCGGCAATTATATTTGCCTCGCCAAACTGTATCCAACCCGTTTCGTCGTCCGAATAACCATGTAATAAATACATTACAGGATAACTACGATTGGATGTTTCATAATCCGCAGGCAGATAAATCGAATATTCAACAGGGTAACCTACTTTTTTGCTTTCAAACTTTAAAGATTCCATCACTTTACCGGTTTGGGAAAACCCATTGAATACAAACACAGAAGTCAAGATAAGGACAAATAGTTTTTTCATTCTTGAATAGTTATTTATTGAATTACAAAGCTATCAATTATTGAAGAAACAGCGTTAGTAAAGTTTTTCTAAATTGCCGTTTACCAAATTTTGCTATGTTTGAAATCAAAACTTAAATACTTCAATCAAATGGTCAGAAATCTGTATTTCGTTGCCGTCATCATCTTGTTTTTTACTTCGTGCGGCAATAATCAATCTTTGGTAACTTTCAAATCCAATAATTTTCAGATCGGCATCGACAAAAATGGAAAAGTAAACCAATTATTTGATATTCAGAATAGTAAAGATTACATTTCCGCAGATACAATTTCCTCGCTTTTAACTTGCATGATAAATTCAGAAATGTTGCATCCCGTTTCTGCTTCATTTGAGAATAACATATTATCTGTTCTATTCGACAAAAATCTGGAAGCAAAAATTAAAGTTGAAGAAAAACCAACGCATATCACTTTTGAACTTGTTGATTTCAACTCTCCGGAGAATGTTGAATTAATTGTTTGGGGACCAATCCCAACTACCATCGGTAAAATAATTGGCGAAACGGTTGGTGTTGTTCGTGGTGATGATTTTGCTCTCGGAATCCAGGCACTCAACCCAAAAACACTGGGAGGTTTTCCATGGACAGATAATGATTGTATGCCGCAATTCGATATTTTTGAACAGGAAGATTATTCTGATTTAAGCGAAGAAAACAAACGAGAAACGCTTTACCGTGTAGAAGCCGCAAAACCCGAAAAATTCGGAAGTACATTACAAGCATATTGCCGAAACCGGACTAAAGAAAGGATTATTTCAAATCTGAACCATGAAAAATATGTTTCGCCGGTTTTTGATGATGGCGGAATTATCGGTTCAAAAATTACATTGTTTGGTTGCCCCGTTGACAAAACACTTCAAACACTTGGAGAGATTGAAGTTG
>JBFHJA010000012.1:0-25594 GCA_041596165.1 Draconibacterium sp.
AATATCGCCGGTTGAAGGAAAAATGTTCGATCCAAAAGAATTTGAGTTTGAAAAAATAAAAAATCTGCCCGGAGTTGTTCATTATGCTGAGATAATCGAGGAAGTTGCGCTGTTAAAATACGGAACACAGATTTATCCGGCGGTTGTTAAAGGAGTTCCTGAAAACTATACAAAATATACAGGTATCGACAGTTTGATAATTGATGGTAAATTTGTACTTGAAAATCAAGGAATTAATTATACTGTAGTTGGTCAGGGAGTTGCTTATAATTTGGGAATCCGCCCGGAATTTACCGATCCTTTGTTGATTTATGTACCCAGAAAAGGAAAACAGGTTTCAGTAAATCCTGCACGCGCTATTAATCATAATTATGTTTTCCCATCAGGTGTTTTTGCTGTTTTGGAAGAAATTGATGCAAAATACATTATCGTTTCGCATAAATTTGCTGCCGATTTATTCGAAAGCGAAAAACAGGTTTCTACTGTTGAAATTGGCTTGTCCAACGAAATCAATCCAAAAAAAATACAACGCGAAATTGAAAATATTCTGGGCAGTGGGTTCCACGTGAAAAACAAATATCAGCAACACGACTTGATTTTTAAAACAATGCAATCCGAAAAATGGGCTGCCTATTTAATTCTTGTTTTTATTCTTGTAATTGCTTCATTCAACATTCTAAGTAGCCTTTCGATGCTGATAATCGACAAAAAAGAGGACATTATGATTCTTCGCAGCATGGGCGCAAATACAAAAACAATTGGCCAAATTTTTCTTTTCGAAGGCTGGTTGATTTCTCTTGTTGGAGCAATTACCGGTACATTGCTAGGTTTGGTTTTATGTTGGCTACAAATTACTTTCGAAATAATTTCATTCCCAAACAACGGCACATTTCTGATTACCGGTTATCCGGTTCAAATAGTTTTTACAGATATTATTCTGATTTTTATTGTTGTTTTGCTGATCGGTTTTTTTGCTTCGTGGTATCCCATAAAATTTATTTCACAAAAATATTTGACTGACCAAAACATATAATCCACTATATATCTGTTTATTAACTGACTTTTCTGTTTAATTTCTAAAAAAATAGAATCCTGATTTTCGTTATAATTTGAACTTGTATTTTGTTATATCTTGCACCTTTAAAAATAAAATCGACGTGAAAGCAATAGTTAAAAGTAAAGCCGAAAAAGGAATTTGGATGGAAGAAGTACCGATTCCGGCAATTGGTCCCAACGACGTATTAATTAAAGTAAAAAAATCTGCCATTTGCGGCACCGATCTGCACATTTATAAATGGGATGAATGGGCGCAGCAAACCATAAAAACCCCGGTTACAATTGGCCACGAATATATGGGCGAAGTGGTTGAAGTTGGTTCAGAAGTTGATCGAGTGCAGATTGGCGAAAGGGTTACTGTGGAAGGACACATTTCCTGTGGCTTTTGCCGTAATTGCCGTCGCGGCAGACAGCATATCTGCGATCATACTGTTGGAATTGGTGTTAATCGTAACGGCGGTTTTGCTGAATATATATCGGTTCCCGCAAAAAACGTGTTGCATATCGACAACCGCATTTCCGACGAAATGATGGCCATTATGGACCCGTTGGGCAACGCAACGCATACTGCACTTTCATTCCCTTTACTGGGCGAAGACGTGCTTATAACAGGTATTGGCGGTCCTATTGGAGCCATGGCAGCTGCAATCTGCAAATTTTCAGGCGCACGGAATATAATTGGTACTGATTTAAGCCAATATCGCCGTGATTTAGCCAAAAAAATGGGTGCTACCCGTGTGATTGACCCAACAAAAGAAAGCATCAAAGAGGCCATGGCAAAACATGAAATGGTAGCTGGTTTCGATATTGGATTAGAATGTTCCGGTTCACCTGCCGCATTTAACGACATGGTAAACCACATGTACAACGGAGGTAAAATAAGTTTGCTTGGACTTTTGCCTCAAAACACACAAATCAACTGGAGTAAATTAATATTCAAGGGTTTAACCTTAAAAGGCATTTATGGCCGTGAAATGTATGAAACCTGGTATCAAATGGAAATGATGCTGACCAGTGGACTTGATATTTCCCCTATTATTACTCACCGTTTCCCTGCCGATGATTTTCAAAAAGCCTTTGAAATTATGGAAAAAGGAGATTGCGGGAAGATAATTCTGAATTGGGAATAGATATTTTTTTTGATTTTCCATCGTAAAAAATTGAATATCAATTACCGGGAAAATTGTTTCACGTGAAATCCAACATCTTGCCTTATTTCATTTTTGAAGTAAAAAAATTACTTTTGAAAAAAATTCATCTTGAAAAAAGGAATTGTAATTAAATCGACTGGCAGTTGGTACACCGTCGAAACGGAAAACGGGGAGAAATTTGAATGCAAAATTAAGGGCAAATTTCGAATAAAAGACATAAAAAGTACCAATCCTGTAGCTGTTGGCGATAAAGTTGAATTCACAATTCAATCATCCACAAACCAGGATAATACACAAAATATTGGCTTAATTTCGGGTATTGAAGAAAGAAAAAATTATATTATCCGTCGTTCACAAAACCTATCGAAACAATCGCACATTATTGCTGCCAATATAGATCAGGCTGTTTTGGTAGTAACTATGTTTTATCCTGTTACAACAACAACTTTCATCGACCGATATCTCGCATCAGCGGAAGCCTACCGCATTCCTGTTCTAATTGTATTCAATAAAAACGATAGGTTAAACAAAGAGCAACAAGTTTCTTTAAATGCTATCATTGACATTTATACCAAAATTGGCTACTCCTGCATTAAAACTTCTGCGACAACTTTACTCGGAATTGAAAGTTTAAAAGAAGCTTTAAAACACAAAATTAATGTTGTTAATGGCCACAGCGGTGTTGGAAAATCAACGCTCATTAATATCCTTGAACCTGGTTTAAAATTGAAAACAATGGATATTTCAGACGTTCATAACACCGGAAAACATACAACCACTTTTACTACGCTTTACAAATTAAATTTTGGTGGTTATATTATCGACACTCCCGGAATAAAAGCATTTGGTATGCTTGAAATGGAAGCCTGGGAAATTTCTCACTATTTTCCTGAAATTTTTAAAATTTCAGCTGACTGCCAATACAAAAATTGTTCACATACTCACGAACCCGGTTGCGCTGTTAAAATAGCAGTAGAAAATAATGAAATTGCCAAATCCCGATTTATTAGTTATTTGGGTTTATTAGAAACAGATGACAAATACAGACCTGCTTTTTAAAAACTTTGTTAAGATTATAAATCCATTAAGATTCTACGATTTCAATCATCCCATAACTTTTTACAATTTAATCAGATTTCATCCCTCGAAAATAAAATATTTCAACCCCTACCCCATTAAAATGCAAAATATTCAATTCTCGTGCGGTTAAATCTCACAATGTTTTAATTATTTTGAATATAAGCATACTTTTATATGTCTGTTTTTCAGTTATTTACAACACCATTAGTACTATTAAAACAATCATAAAACAAGAAATAAACAACCTTGTAACTTTGATCATCTAGCCCAAATTTCATGCTTTTTTTATGATTTTAGTGAAAAAAGAATCAACCTTAAAAATAAACCGGTTTTTATTTATTGAAATGATTAAAAACGATTTTTGCTTTTGATTTTCCAATACAACCTTCTAAAATTTGCAATGATTGTTCTTTTATTGTCTTAACAGATTTAAATTCTTTAAGCAATTTTTGCATTGTTTTTTCCCCTATTCCTTCAATTGCTTTTAATTCGGAATTTATAAATTCCTTTGATCTTTTATTTCGGTGGAAAGTTATACCAAACCTGTGTGCTTCATCACGAAGTTGTTGAATTACTTTTAAAGTTTGAGAATTTTTATTAATATAAATCGGTATTGAATCTCCGGGAAAATAAATTTCTTCCAACTTTTTAGCAATTCCAATAATTGAAATTTTACCTCTTAATTCCAACTTTTCAAGTGCGGAAACCGCTGAAGTTAACTGGCCTTTACCACCGTCAATGACAATTAATTGAGGCAATGATTTGTTTTCTTCGACCAATCGTTTATACCTTCTATAAACAACTTCTTCCATAGATGCAAAATCGTTAGGACCTTCAACTGTCTTTATATTGTAATGTCTATATTCTTTTACGTTTGGTTTAGCATTCTTAAAAACAACACATGCAGCAACTGGATTTGTACCTTGTAAATTACTATTATCAAAACATTCAATATGCACAGGATCTACTGCCAGTTGCAAATCATTTTTCATTGTTCCAAGTAATTGTTCCAGCCTAACATTTGGATTCTTCAATACGGCATGTTTATCTTTTTCCAATCTGAAATACTTTGCATTTCTCTGAGAAAGTTCAAGTAATTCTTTCTTTTCTCCCCTTTGGGGAATTTTGAATGCCACATTTTCCAAATTAAAATCCAACTTTATCGGCACCAATATTTCCTTTGAATTGCTGAATATTTTTTGTCTGATTTCTACAATTCCTGAAAGCAATAATTCCTCCGAAGTTTCATCCAAAACCTTTTTTATTTCAAGAGTAAATGTTTGTATAATTGCTCCTTTTATTACTTTCAAATAATTAATAAAAGCAAATTTATCGTCCTCTTCTATTGAAAATACATCTACATCAGTAATGTTTGGAGACACAATAGTTGAGCGGCTTTGATAACGATTAAGTGAATCATATTTTTCCTTAATTTTTGCTGCATCCTCAAAATTTAAGGAATCTGCCAATTCAATCATTATCTCCTTCAAATGTTTTATTACCCCAGAAATATTTCCTTTTAGAATATTATTGATATCGGTTATTCCTTCGTTATACTTTTCAGATGAAATCAGCCCTTCACAAGGTCCTAAACAGTTTCCTATATGATACTCGAGACAAACTTTATACTTGCCATTTCTTATATTTTCATCCGTTAAATTATAATTGCAAGTCCGCAATTTGTATTCTGATTTAAACAATTCCAATAAAGTTCGTACAGTATAAACCGAAGTATATGGACCATAATATTTTGATCCATCTTTTTCAAGTTCGCGTGTTTTTACAACTCTTGGAAACGGCTCATTTTTTACACAAATCCATGGAAAGCTTTTGTCGTCTTTGAGCTGAATATTGTATCGAGGTTGATACTTTTTAATCAGATTGTTTTCTAATAGTAGTGCGTCCTGTTCACTTTGCACAACCATGTGTTTAATGTCGGCAATATTTCTTACCAACAAAGAAGTTTTGCGATGATCGTGTGTTTTTGAGAAATAAGAAGATACTCTTTTCCGTAAATCCTTTGCCTTTCCAATATAAATTATTTTACCAGTATCATCAAAATACTGATAAATACCAGGTTTATTGGGAAGAACAGAAACCAGCGATTTTAAATAATCAATATTCCTATTTATAGTATTATATTTCAATTAGGAGTACTTAACTAGAACTTGAGTTGAATAATTTTTTAATAATCTTTTACTTGGGGTATCGATAAATTCCAGGTCACAAACAAAACTGAAGTAAACCAATGCTACCCCACATCTTTCAATCATTTTTAAGGCTGCATGGGCGGTACCACCTGTAGCCAGTAAATCATCGTGAATTAACACCACATCATTTTCAATCAATCCATCGATATGCATTTCAATCCGATCTTCACCATATTCAAGTTGATATGTTTCTGTCAATACTTTCGCAGGGAGTTTGTTTTTTTTCCGAATGGGAACAAAGCCAGCATTCAACCGACTTGCAATTGCTCCACCTAGAATAAAACCCCTTGCTTCAAGTCCTACTACTTTTGTTACTCCCTTATCCTTGAATTCATCAACAACTGAATCAATCACAAAATTGAGTGCTTTTGGGTTTTTAATCAAAGTTGTAATATCCTTAAAATTAATACCCACTTTTGGGTAGTCCTGCACTTCCCTAATTTCCTTTTTTAAATCCATTTTGTATTTATGTTTTGTTCCACGTGAAACACTATCTACCCAACATAATTAAAAGCACATTAATATCAGACGGCGACACACCTGAAATACGCTTTGCCTGACCAATTGTTTTTGGCTTTATTTTTTCAAGTTTTTGTCGGGCTTCCGTTGAAATTGATTTTAATTCTGAATAACTAAATCTGTCTTCAATATTTATATTTTCAAATTTATCCAATTTTTCAGCCAGTATTTTTTCACGATTAATATAACCTTCATATTTTATAATTATTTCGGCTCCTTCAATAATTTCCAATTTTCTATCCTCAGGAACCACTTCCAGAAACGTTTTAAACGGGGTAATGTGTTCGATCAAATCAAATATTGAAATCTGAGGACGTAAAATAATGTCGAAAAGTTTTACACTTTGCTTTAATTCAGAGGTACCCTTTTCCACAAGCAGTTGATTTACAAACCTTTGCTTTACACTAAACTTTCTTGTAAAATCAATAATTTCATCAATTAATCTGGTTTTTTCAATCAGCAAATTAAGGCGTTCTACAGAAGCTAACCCCAATTTATAGGATTTTTCAGTTAAACGCAGGTCTGCGTTATCCTGACGCAATAAAATTCTAAATTCAGCCCTACTTGTAAACATCCGATAAGGCTCGTCAACTCCTTTTGTCACCAAATCATCAATTAAAACTCCAATATATGCTTCGTTACGTTTTAATATAAATTGTTCGTTGGGTTTGTAACAGTTTAAGTGAGCATTGATTCCGGCCATCAATCCTTGTGCACCGGCTTCCTCATATCCAGTGGTGCCGTTTATTTGTCCTGCAAAAAATAAATTTTTTATAAGTTTTGTTTCAAGTGTGTGGTTAAGTTGTGTTGGTTCAAAATAATCATACTCTATCGCATAACCCGGACGAAATATTTTGACACCTTCCAAGCCCTTTATTTTTTTTAACCCATTATATTGAACATCCCAGGGAAGCGACGAAGAAAATCCATTCAGATAATATTCAATAGTTTTTTCGCCTTCAGGTTCTAAAAATAACTGGTGTGATTCCTTTTCTGAAAAAGTAACAAGTTTCGATTCTATACTTGGGCAATAACGGGGTCCGGTACTTTGAATTGTTCCATCAAACATGGGTGATTCTTCGAAACCTGTTTTTAATTCATCGTGAACATCAATATTTGTATTTGTAATCCAACATGACCGTTGTTTTAACTTACTTTCAGTTCCTGGTAAATACGAAAATTTATAATGGCCTTCATCACCTTTTTGCTCAACCAAAGAAGTGAAATCAATAGTTCGTCCATCAATACGAACCGGAGTACCGGTTTTTAATCTTCCGGTTTTAAAACCCAATTCAACTAATTGTTCAGAAATATTATATGACGCGGCCTCCCCTATTCTACCACCTTTCATTTTTGCCGATCCAATGTGCATCAGTCCATTTAAAAATGTACCGTTTGTAAGGATAACTGTTTTAGCTTTAAACTCTATTCCAACTTTTGTTATTACACCTGTAACCGCTTGGTTTTCGATAATAAGTTGCGTAACTGCATCCTGCCACAAATCCAAATTGTCAGTACTTTCAAGCATATCGCGCCAAAGTTCAGTAAACCTGAATCTATCATTTTGCGCCCGAGGACTCCACATTGCCGGTCCTTTTGATTTATTAAGCATCCTAAATTGAATTGTCGTTTTATCCGCAATTATACCGGAATAACCACCAAGAGCATCTATTTCCCTAACTATCTGTCCCTTGGCAATTCCTCCCATAGCAGGATTGCATGACATTTGACCATATTTGGTCATATCCATTGTAATAAGTAAGGTTTTCGAACCCAAATTAGCTGCGGCTGCGGCTGCTTCACATCCCGCATGACCACCTCCTACAACAATAACATCATAAATTGGCATCATATTTCTATCCCTTTAAAATCAACTTCACTTAAATATAAATCCTCTTTTTCTCTCATTAACTTTTTTTCCTCTTTGGTTTTATCGTTATAACCTACTAAATGCAACAAACCATGAAAAATAACTCTATAAACCTCTTTAATGAAAATAGCATCAAACTCAACCGCATTTTCTCTTACCCTGTCAATGCTTATAAACAAATCCCCTGAAATTACATCGCCTTCGACATAATTGAAAGTGATAATGTCGGTATAATAATTATGATTTAAATAATTTATATTGATATCTAATAAATACTTATCTGAACAAAAAATCAACGAAATATTTCCTGTTTTCTTTATCTCATTGTTTATCAGATATTTAGCATATTTATTAATGTGAGGTTTATTGAGTTTTAATGGTTTTATATCCTCGAAAAATATTTCAATTTTGTTCACTTACACTCAATTTTTAATTGAACCCGATTTCCTTTTTCATTATATTCAATTTTATCCGACAAATTCTTAATAATAAAAATACCCCTACCCGATTCCTTATTAATATTTTCTTTTAATATTGGATTTTTTACTTCGTTAATATCAAATCCATCTCCTTCATCTTCAATTTGAATATCCATTTCATCTTTACTAAAATTCACAATTATCGAAACCTGCTTGTTCCAATCATTTTTATTACCATGCTTTATTGAATTTATTACAGCTTCAGAAATACACAAGTATATTTTATTGAAATATTTTTTCTCCAATTTATATTCATTAAAGATGTTAATTAGAAAATCTTCAACTTTCTTTAATTCTGTAACATCTGATTTAATCACTAGCATTTTAGGAGGCCTGGTTATCACAAATTTATTCTATATTTTTTAGGTACTGCTTATATTTGTTATTATAAAAATTATGCAATTTATGAGAATTTTTATTTAAATATTCGATGCTATAATTGTCTTTTTGCTTATACTCGAAAAACTTAATCGGGTTACTGTAAAATTCATCGGCAGTTTCCGATTCTCTTTTATCTTCAAAATCTCTTTCCATTTCTGCTTTTTCTGCTTGCAATAACCGAGTAGTGATTTGGTTTTGTCGTGCAATTGTCTGGGCATTTACCGATTTGTTCATGAGTTCCTTACGGTTTTGTTCCAGCATATTATCAATTTGTTGCAACTGCTGTTTTGCATCGCTTCCTACGCTTCCATTGTTCATCATGTCCCTTAGCATCTGTTGCATCATTTCGTGTTGCATCAGGCTCTGTCCCATTTGTTTACCCATGTTTTGGGGATTTCCATTCTTCATCTGCTCAATCATTTGCTGCAACTGTTGTTTTATGCTTTCAGAAGCTTGTTTCAACATGTTCATTCCAGGTTTTCCTTTTCCTCCAGGTTTTTCACATTCCTGATCCCCTGGTTCTGAATTTGCCATTTGATTTTCTAGATTTTCAAGCGCTTCGTTCAACATCAATGCCAGATTGTTTAACGCAGTAACCACAAATTGCTGACTTACTCTTGCATTTGGAAAAAGAGCTTCCTGCATTTCTTCATTTGCCCGTTTCAAATATATCTCCATCGAAAGCAATTCGTTGTTTACCATACTTGTAATTTGAGGTGTTCGCATGGCAAGTGCGTATAGCGAATCCTTTACAATCTGACTTTGTTCCAGAATTCTTTTTTGATCTCTATTAAGTTGATTTAAGGCGGGATCTTTATCCGCAATTCCATTCAAATCAGCCAATACCTTTTCCTGTGAAAAAGAAAGGAAAATCAAATTGCTAAGTATTTGCTTTAAATTTTCAATGTTTTCCATATTTTGTTCCTTTGTGTTGGAATCCAACATTTGCTGCATTCCAAAGGACAAATTTTTCATTTTTTCGCTTGTATTTTTTATGCTTTCACCCGATTTCTTTTTGTTCTTTTTGTTTAAATCGCTTTTACTTTCTTCAAAACTATTATTGACGTCTTTGAATTCTTCATCAAAATCATCAAAATTCATTGGTTTTTTAAGTTCATTATTCAGATCAAGTGCATCCTTAATATTCTTTTCAAGTTCTTTTGTTTGCTCCTGATGTTTTGAAACTTGCTTTTCAGTCTCTTCAAAATCTTTGTTTTCCTGAACTTCCTCAGCCAGTTTTTCTTCCTCCTCTGCAATTTTATTTATTTGATCAATAACATCCTGCAGTTTTTGTTCAACCTTCATTTTTTGCAACATTTCAAGGTTTCTTTCCAATTGTTTTTCAAGATCTTCAAGAGTTAAATTCATATTTTCTGAAAGTTGATTCAATTTTTGGCTGTTAAATTCTTCTGCCAGTTTATTGAACTCTTCCATTAGTTTTTTTAATTCATCAGTAAAAACTTCATTTAGCAACTCTTCTATTTGCTTTTGTTTTTCTTGAATTGCCTGATTTTTTTCATCAAACGAATTCAGGTAATTATTTAAATTTTGATTATCCTGTTTGATTTGATCGTACAACTGTTCCAATTTATTTTGTTTCGAAATTACATCGCTTACCATTTGCGATTTCTCCCAATCCGAAACATTGTTATCCATATTTTTTATTTGCAGATTGTTTAAATCCTGTTTAATTTCTTTAGCCAGCTCGCGGCTTTTATCAATATTAGCCTGTAACTTTTCAAACTGCTCCTTGTCTCTTTCCAAAATTTCCTCACTATCAGGAAATTGAAATGTAAAACTATTAGAGGTAGTTGTTTTATAATTATTTACAAAATCGTTATCGCTTACCGAAAAATAGTAAGAAACAATCCCTTCCCTATTACTTAAATCCTGAAAATCAAACACAAAATAAAAATCCTGATCAGTTAACATCTTTACAATCGGTATTGTAATTGCCGAATCTGAATTGTCTACATTATAATGAAACTGAAGTTTGGAAAAACCATAATCATCTCCAATATTACCTTTAAAATAGAAACGCGTTAATTGCAACGAATCTACAATCTGGTTAATTTCTATTTCAGGAAATAAATCCGGAATAACTTCAATAGAATAAGACAAAGCTAATTCAGGTTCCGTTATTCTATTCTGAATAAAAACGTTATAATTGGTTGATTTATAAAAATTTGAACTTAATACATAATTTTTACTCATATTGTCAGCATCAATCCGCACCGAATCACTAACTAATATATATACTGAATCAATGTCTATCCCTGAAAAATTCCATTCGACTTTAGTACCGTTTGGAACCTGTAAATCTCCAATATTATCCAAAACCTGCTTTTGAAGCCCTGTATAAACAGGTGGCGTAATTGTTGTTTTGAATTGTGTAATTCCAGGTTTTGGTAACAATTTAATGTTGTATTTTTCTGAATCATATTTTAAATCAGTAAAATAGAACTTAACAGGATTAATAACCGAAACCATTTCAAACTCGAATAAACCAGCCGACATGGTTTTCATCAGATAATTATTTCCTTCAATGTTAATATATACTATTTCAGGAAGCTCATCGCCGTCAACCGACATTCTTATATTATATGAATCCCCTTTTTTTACTTCCAATTCAGTATTCTCCAATTTGAATTGAAAAGGGGCCGGTTTAATAAAAGTAGTATTAAAATGTACCAATCTATTTGTGGAATCTATAAACACATTTTTGTTTGATATATAAATTCCAAAAGTCACTAAAACACTGATAATAAAATATATAAACACAGCTTTTATATTTTTGAACTGAATCGCATCATTGAAATCAAAAACTTTAAGCTGCTCAATTTTTTGGTCGATACTTGCCAAAACAAGTTCTTTTGAATATTGATTTTGATTTAAATCGTTGAGCTCAATTATATTTAAAAGCCTATCTTCAATTCCTGAAAAATGTTTTTGAATTATTTTTGTAGTTGCCTTTAAATCAATTGGTTTTAATATATGAACCATTTTTAACAATGGAATGCCGACAAATTGGATAAGTAAAAAACCAGAAAAAATAAGAAATCCGAAAAACACCATTTTACGAACGTCAGAAGAGAGATATACAAAGTATTCGATTAATGAAAATACAGTATAAACAATCAAAATAAAAAATAAAGAAATAACCGCGCCCTTTAATAACTTAAAAGAGTAGTATCTCAGTTTGAATGAATTAAGCTTATCAACAAGTATGTTAAAGTTTTCCGACATTAATTATAAATATTTTAAAACCAATAAATTACAAAAACCTAAATTGTTAATATGTGTGTAAAAATAGTTCAAAAAACAAAAGTAATCTTTTAATATAAAATTTGCATTTTTCAGTTTTTAATCCATATAAAACCATAAAATTAAATAGCACAAATAACTTTCAGTTTTTAAACGAAACATATTCACAATTTGTAAACCTGTTTATAATGTGATTTTATAACGTTCAAAAGCTATTAACAGTTGTTTAAAACTAAAGTTATATATTTATAGCTTAACAATTTAAACAGCAAAAAAGATGTTGAAAAACACAGGAAAAATGTGTTCATTACAAACTCATAAAAAATAGGAAAATAGAAATGAACAGAATAAACAGGATATAATAAGTAATATTCTATCTTATATTTGTTCAATAAAGAATATAAATAATAATTACGCTTTGAAGATACTTTTAGTTGAAGATAATTTGATGAACCAAAAAGTGGTAATGTTTAATTTGAAAAAATTGAACTGCGAAATTATTGCTGTCTCAAATGGCAAAGAAGCTCTTGAAACCTTTAAAAATAGTAAATTTGATATCGTTTTAATGGATATCATGTTACCTGAAATGAACGGCTACGATATTACAGCAGAAATAAGAAAACTTGAAAAAATTAATGAAGTTGCCAATACTGTAATCATAATTGCCTTAACTGCAAATACATACGAGAACGATAAAGAGAAATGTTTAAGTGTAGGTATGAACGATTATTTATCAAAACCATTTTCAGCTCAACAATTAATTAGCACAATCGAAAAATATAGTTCATAGAATAATTAAAAGCATGACAATAGATTTAGACATTAGGGGCGAAAATTATTCTGACAATGACAAGGAGCTGGATATTAAACTCAGACCACTTCAGTTTAGAGATTTCAGCGGGCAAAAACAAATTGTAGAAAACCTTGAAATATTTGTAAAAGCAGCTATAATGCGCGGCGAATCATTGGATCATGTTTTGTTGCATGGTCCACCAGGATTGGGGAAAACTACACTTTCAAATATAATTTCAAACGAAATGGGAGTGGGCTTAAAAGTTACCTCGGGGCCTGTTTTGGACAAACCCGGCGATTTGGCGGGCTTACTTACAAATCTTGATACAAACGACGTACTATTTATCGATGAAATACACCGTTTATCGCCCATCGTTGAGGAATATTTGTACTCGGCAATGGAAGATTTCAGGATTGATATTATGATTGATAAAGGTCCAAGTGCACGTTCAGTTCAAATTGAATTAAATCCGTTTACTTTGATTGGTGCAACTACCCGATCCGGATTATTGACTGCGCCTTTGCGTGCAAGGTTTGGAATTAATGCCCACCTGGAATATTATGATGCTGAAGTGCTTACAGGGATTGTAAAACGTTCGGCACGTATTATTGACGTTAAAATTGAAGATGATGCTGCCAGTGAAATTGCATTCAGAAGTCGTGGAACGCCACGAATTGTAAACTCCCTGTTGCGCCGTGTACGCGATTTCGCGCAGGTAAAAGGAAATGGGAGCATTGATATGGAAATTACAAAACATGCCCTGAAAGCGCTTAATATCGATGAATACGGATTAGATGAAATGGACAATCGCATTTTACTTTGCATTATCGACAAATTTAAGGGTGGACCAGTTGGAATTTCAACAATTGCAACTGCGGTGGGAGAGGACAGTGGAACAATTGAAGAGGTTTACGAACCATTTTTGATAAAGGAAGGTTTTATTAAAAGAACTCCCCGGGGTAGAGAAGTTACCGATTTGGCTTATAAACATTTGGGAAGAATAAAATACGGAGATACTCTTTCCCTATTTTAACGGAATAAGTTCTATTTCAAACAATTTTGGCCACAACTTTCCGGTTACAAAAAGCCTGTTATTTTTTTCATCCCAGGCAATTCCATTCATCAAATCAATCCTGTCTTTTTGGTTATGGTACATTTTTATCATGTCCGGAAAGTTGATTTCCGATAAAATTCTGCCTGTTTCCGGATCAATTTGTACAATCATTTCGGTGGTATAAATGTTGGCGTAAATAGTTTCGTTAATATATTCCAACTCATTTACATTTTTGTAAATAGCTTTGTTGTTTCCCACTTCAACACGTTTTACAATTGAAAAATCGTTTGGATTTAACCACGTTAAAAACTGAGATCCGTCACTCATAATAAGGTTTTTGCCATCATTGGTCAATCCCCATCCTTCGTTTGTTGTTGAAGTAAATTGAAAACTATCGATTAATGCAAAACTGTTGAAATTATAAATAAAACCTTTTTTTGCGCGGTAAGTCAACTGGTAAATTTTGTCATTTAAAACTGTTATTCCTTCGCCAAAATACTTTTCGTTTAATTCAACCGCTTGAACTGCTTTACCTGTTGTTAAATTCACTTTATAGATTCCCGAAGCACCATTTTCGCCGGTTCCTTCATAAAGATATCCGTTATGAAATTCCAATCCTTCGGTAAAATAATCTTTTGAATGTGGATAAATATTAACTGTTTTGTAAGTTAATTTTTCAGGAACAATATTGGAAAGTGTGTGTAAAGTTTTTGATTGAGTGTTACTTACACCGTCTGTTTTTATAGCCTCAACAGAAATTACACTGTTTCCCAATATGTTGATTTCTATACCTTCAATCGTAAAATCTAACTCCTTGCTTTCTTTTATCAGTTCGTTTTTATAGAAAACTTTTATGTTTTCTATCTCGCCGTTTTTTACTTTGGTGGAGATATTTACAGCAACTTTTTCTCCAAAAACATAAGAACTTTTATTGGGTTGAATGGAAATAGAACAAACAGGTTTGCGTGATTTTGATGAATTATTAGAACATGAAAAAGCCGTAATAAACAGACTTAAAAGTATTACCAACGATAAAGAGAATAGTTTCATTTTCAATTAAAAATTAAATGAGGCAGTAAAAATAATATAAAAATGTTTCTACGTCTTTTCAAAAGTAAAATACCAAATTGTCTGTTCAATTGTGGCAGATGAATTATATCTTTACCCAAAATTTAAATCATTTTGAATAGTTATAAAAAACTTGCGGGCGACACTGTTATTTATGGTATGAGCAGTATCGTTGGGCGAATTTTAAACTGGTGCCTTGCCCCATACTACATGGTAATTTTTGCCCCTGAAGATTTTGGGATAATGACCAATTTATATCAGTATGTGGCTTTTCTTATGATTTTGCTCACTTACGGAATGGAAACCTCTTTTTTCAGGTATGCCTCAAAAAGCGAAGAACCTGATAAAGTGTACTCTACTGCAGTAATTTCATTGTTTTCAACTTCAGTTTTATTTGTCATCCCGTTTTTCTTTATAAGTGATTTTGTTGCCGGAATTTTGCAGTATCCCGGGCATCCTGAGTATATTTTGTGGCTTGCAATTATTCTGGGTATCGATGCGCTGACTGCCATTCCATTTGCGCAGTTAAGGTTGAAAAACAGACCAGTTCGGTTTGCTACAATTAAAATCATAAACATTGCATTTAACATTGCGTTCAACCTGTTTTTTCTTTCGCTTTGCCCGTATTTACTCAAAAATAATCCCGATTCAATTGTAAAATATATTTATTCACAAGAAGTAGGAGTGGGTTACGTTTTTGTTGCAAATCTACTGGCATCACTTTCAACATTGATTTTATTACTGCCGGAAATGCTGAAGATTTCATTTCAGTTCGACCAAAAGCAATTTAAACTAATGCTTACTTATGGCGGGGGAATTTTGGTTGTTGGTTTGGCAGGAATGGTTAGCCAGGGAATCGATAAAATTTTAATTCCTTTTTTAGTGCCGGAAAATCAAAATCCCATGCAGCAACTCGGTATTTACGGAGGAAATTTCAAGGTTGCAATTTTAATGAATGTGTTTATACAAGCTTTCAGATATGCATTCGAACCGTTTTTCTTTTCACACAGCGGCAAAAAAAACGACCCGAAAATTTATGCAGTTATCATGAAATATTTCGTGATTTTTGGATTGCTCATTTTCCTTGGAATGATGCTTTATGTCGATTTGCTTAAAATTATTATCCAAAAAGATTACCAGGAAGGAATGAAAGCAATTCCGTTGGTGCTAATGGCAAATTTGTTTTTTGGTATCTATTTTACACTTTCATTGTGGTACAAACTTACTGATAAAACAAAACTGGGCGCGTACGTTGCTATATTTGGCGCAGTAATCACAGTTATTTTAAATGTTTTGTTAGTTCCGGTAATGGGATATATGGGATCGGCAATCAGCACTTTTCTTGGGTTTTTAATAATGATGATTGTTTCCTATATTCTTGGTCAAAAATATTACCCGGTTCCATATCCGGTGAAGCGTATTCTTACATACTTTTTAATTGCCGGTATTATTTATTTTATTTCGATATATACGTACTCATTTTCAGCGGTTTTGAAGTATTTAATCAATACACTTTTACTTTTTGCCTTTTTTACATCCGTGTATATGTTCGAAAACAGTGAGTTAAAAAGCTTATTTAAAATCAATAAAAAGAATTAAGTACCAAAAAGTATTATTTTTGCACAAATGAAAAATTTGAAAAACAAAATAATTGCAGTGGCCAGTGACCATGCCGGATTCGATAAGAAGCAGGTTATACTCAAATATTTGAGGGAAAAAGGAATTGCCTATAAAGATTTTGGCTGCTTTTCGAATGAAAGTGTGGATTATCCTGAATTTGCCCATGCTATTGGATTAGCCATTGAAAACGGTGAATTTGAAACTGGAATAACATTTTGCGGTAGCGGACAAGGAATTAGCATAGCTGCAAACAAATTTCAACATGTTCGTTCAGCAACTTGCTGGATGCCGGAAATTGCAGCCCTGGCAAAACAACACAACGATGCAAACATTTGTGCAATCCCCGGAAGGTTTGTTACTGATGAAGAAGCTATAGCTATTGTTGAGGCATATTTAAATGCCGAATTTGAAGGCGGAAGACATGCCCGCAGAGTGGCCCAAATCCCTCTTAAATAATAAATGTCGAACACAAAAAACATATTTCTTGATGATTCCAGGATTGCTTTTGACAAGAAGCACAGGAAAACTATAAATTTTAATATTTCGCGTTATGACGAGGCTGTTTCGCGAGGAAAACTTCGTTATGTAAACCTCGAATTGGCAAAACAACGTGCCTCCTATGTCAAAGGAAAAGTTGTGGCAAACCTTGCTGATTATTTGGAAGAATTTGAAAGAAATGCCACCAAAAATAATATTCAACTCATTTGGGCAAGAAACAGTGAGGAAGCGGTTTCTGAAATCATTAAAGTTTTAAAGGAAAACGAGGCACATTTGCTTGTAAAAAGCAAATCGATGATTTCCGAAGAAATTGAACTGAATGAAAACCTTGAAAAAGCAGGTTTTGAACCTGTTGAAACTGATTTGGGCGAATTTATAGTTCAGGTTGCTGGAGAAAAACCTTATCATATTTTAACTCCGGCAATGCACAAATCAAAGGAAGATGTTGCCGAACTTTTCAATAAAAAATTCAATACACCACCAAATTCAACACCAACGGAAATTACACTTTTTGTGCGTGATATTTTGCGCAAAAAATTTACTTCGGCTGAAGTTGGGGTTAGCGGAGCCAATTTTTTGGTCGCCGATGTTGGCGGCATTGCGCTCACTGAAAACGAAGGGAATGGTTTCATGTCGGTAGCTTTCCCAAAAATACATATTGTTATTACCGGTATCGAAAAAATACTTCCCTCAATTGCCGATTTACCGCTGTTTCTGCCACTTTTAGCAGCACACGGAACTGGTCAGCAGGTAACGGTATACAATTCGCTTTTAACTGGTCCAAAAAAAGAAGGTGAAGCAAACGGTCCGGAGAAAATGTTCGTGGTTTTGATTGACAATAACCGAACAAAAATTGCGAACGAAAAAGAGCATTACAAAGCCTTAAAATGTATCCGCTGCGGAGCTTGTTTAAATGCTTGTCCTATCTATAAAAACGTTGGTGGTTATACTTTTGGATCTACTTACACAGGGCCAATTGGTTCGGTAATTACGCCGTTTTTTAATGGGTTCGACAAATACAACCATTTGAGTTATGCATGCTCAGTTTGTGGTGCATGTTCCGAAGTTTGCCCTGTGAAAATACCACTTCACGATTTGTTGTTGCTGAACCGTAAAAAGAGTGTGGAACAAAATCTTGGCACTTTGGAATGGAACATAGGTATGAAAGCCTATGAATGGGCATTCAAAAAGCGTAAAAACCTTGATTTAGTGGGTGGTACAATCAAAAATACAATGATGAAATTAAATAAAGATGCGTTGGGAAATCAAAAGGAGTTTCCTTCCTTCGCTAAAAATTCGTTTAGTAAAACCTGGAAATTAAATTTAAAATCATAGTTATGTTATCGAATACTTGTAAATACGCATTGCGGGCGCTTATCTATCTTGGAAAATATTCTGAAAAAGATTCGCGTATCGGCATTAAAAAGATTTCGGAAGATTTGGAGTTGTCATCTCCATTTCTAGGTAAAATACTTCAAAACCTTGTAAAGCAAAAACTACTTGTATCGACAAAAGGTCCAAACGGAGGGTTTGCTTTAGGTAAAAATCCGGAGAATATTACACTATGGGATATTGTTACAAAAGTTGACGGTGAGGAGTTTTTTACCAATTGTTTGATTACACTTGAACCGTGTAAAACACATGATCCTACCAAACCGCTTTGCCCGGTTCATTCTCAATATGATAAGCTACGCAATGATATTTGCACTTTTTACAAGGACACCACGCTGGAAATAATTAGTAAGGATATTGACAAGTACGAGGAGTTCGTAAAACTTTAAAAGAGAAATTCCCATTTTCTGCCCGATACAAATAGTTTAAAAAACAGTACTGAGGCTAAAACACCAATTGAATTGGCCAAAAAATCATAAATATCACTGCTGCGGCTGTTTGATAAAGTATGTTGTATAAATTCAAGTAACCCACTGGAAATGATTGAAATTAGAGGTGCAATTATGTAGTGTTTAAACTGAAGTCTTTTCAGTGGTCGTAAAAGGAACAGGCAAAAAACAAAAAAAAGCGTGAAGTGAACTATTTTATCGAAGTGCGGGATCCTAAAAAAGAAACCTGTCGGTAAATCATTGGCTGGGATAAAGAGCAAATAACAGATAATTGCGAGCCACAAAAAGGGTTTCCAAAAGTATAATATTTTCATTTTGTGTATTGAAATTAAAAATTGTAAACCACCAACAAATCAAAAAGGTTTGCAATATTAAGCTTTTTTGAGCAATTCCATATTTTTAAACAGTTAACAAATTCGAAATCAAATGGCCGGTATTTACATACATATTCCATTTTGCCGCCAGAAATGCTATTACTGCGATTTTTACAAAACAGTAAATACTTCGCTTACAGAAAAGTTCTTGTCAACACTGAAAACTGAAATCGTTCAACGAAAGAATTATTTGGAAAACGAAGAAATTAAAACCATTTATTTTGGTGGAGGAACTCCGTCGATTTTAACTAAAACAGAATTAAGCGGAATAATTGTTTTTATACGACAGCAATTCAATGTTTCGGAAACTGTGGAGATTACCTTCGAAGCCAATCCTGATGACCTTTCAATTGAATATTTAAAAGATATATACAGCACAGGAGTTCGTCGGTTAAGTATTGGTATTCAGTCGTTTCAAAATGAATTTTTACAAAAAATGAACCGCCGACACGATGCAAATCAGGCAATTGAAGCAGTTAAAAATGCAACTAAAATTGGATTTAAGGATATCAGTGTCGATTTGATTTATGGTTTGCCAGGACTAAAAATTGATCAATGGAAGACCGATATGGAGCAGGTTTTCAATCTTCCGGTCCAACACCTTTCTGCCTATCATTTAACCTATCACAAAGGAACGCCATTTTATACGTGGTTAAAAAAAGGTACTTTAAAAGCACTAAAAGAAACAGAAAGTATTAAGCAGTTTGAGATTCTTATTCAAATGGCGAAGGAAAACGGATTTGAACAATATGAAATATCAAATTTTGCAAAAGAAGGCCGATATTCGCAACACAACTCCTCTTATTGGAAGGGCGTAAAATACCTCGGGCTGGGTCCTTCGGCACATTCATTTAATGGTGTTTCAAGAAGCTGGAACAACTCACATATTGAGAGTTACATAAAAGCTCTTGAATCTGGTTTACCTTATTTTGAAGAAGAAACCCTCAGTGATAACAATAAGTACAACGAATTTGTATTAACCCGGATTCGAACTATTTGGGGCATTTCGGCCAAAGAATTGGAGCAGCTTTTTGGAAGTGAAAAATCGACATATTTCAGTAAAAATATCCACAAATATATCAACTCAGGTTTGGTTAAATTGGAAAATGGAATTTACAAATTAACCGAAAAAGGAATGTTTGTATCCGATGAAATTATGGCGAACCTTATGTTCATTTAATTGTTATCCAACAAGTTGAATTACTAAAATCAATTGACAAATAATGTTAATATGGCTATAAAATCTTTATTAATCCATATATTTGCGGTTCTCAAAAAAAGAGGATTGAATGGATATTAAAATTGTAAATAAATCGAATAACGAAAACCCTGCTTATAGCACACAATATTCTGCAGGTATGGATTTGCGGGCGTTTTTACCCGCTCCGGTTATACTTAAACCTTTGGAAAGAAAATTAATTCCTACGGGATTGTATGTTGAAATACCCGAAGGATACGAAGCCCAGATCAGGCCAAGAAGCGGTTTGGCACTTAAAAAAGGAATCACAGTTTTAAACTCACCCGGAACTATAGATGCCGATTACAGGGGTGAAATTGGTATAATTTTAATTAATCTGTCAAACGAAGATTTTGTGATTGAAAGTGGCGAAAGGATTTGCCAGATGATTATTGCTGCTCACGAAACAGTGCAATGGAATTTGGTCGAAAAATTGGAAGAAACGAAAAGGGGAGAAGGTGGCTTTGGTCACACCGGTAAAAAATAAAAGAATGAAAAAAATAATATATGTTTCCTGTATTGCACTTTTTGCTTCGTTTGTTTCTTGCTCAGGAGGTAAAAAGATAACCGAACAGCAGGTTGTAAAAGCAGCAGTTCAGCCCGAGAAAAAGGAAGTTGACGAAAAAAAACAAATGGAATTCGATTATTTGTTTTCGGAAGCGATAAAGCAAAAATTGTTCGGGAACACGCAGAATGCCATTCAAATTTTGTCGAGCTGTCTTCAAATCGACCCGAATTCATCGGCGGCAATGTATGAATTGGCAAGCATTCATGCAGCAAACAACGATTTCACAAGTTCTACAATGTTGCTTGAAAAAGCTATCAGTTTAAATCCCGATAATATTTGGTACAAACAAATGTTGGCGCAAATTTACCAGCAATCGAAAAAATTTGAGGAAGCTGCTGGCGTTTATTCCGAATTGCTAAAGAAAGACCCTGACAATCAGGAATATTTATATACTAAAGCTGTTTTGCTGGCTAACGCACAAAAATATGAAGAGGCGATTAAAACCTATAAATTGCTCGAATCAAAAACCGGTATTAATGAACAGATTTCGGTAGAAATGCAGCAACTCTACGTTGCCAATAAACAGGTTGATAAAGCTTTTGGAGAGATTGAAAAACTGATAAAGGACAATCCATCAGAAGCCAAATATTATGGCTTGTTGGCGGATTTATACCAAAGTCAGGGAGACAGTGTCAACGCTTTGAAAAACTATAATAAAATCCTCGAAATGGATCCCGAAAGTGGATTTGTTCATTTTTCGCTTGCCAATTATTATCTTGAACATCAGGATTTTGACAAATCTTTCGAAGAAACTAAAAAAGGTTTTGCAAGCAAAAATGTTGAACTTCAAACCAAAATTCAGTTGTATATGATGTTGGTTTCCAATCCTGAAGAATCAAAAGTTACAGGTGAAAAAGAAACTGGGTTGATTGATATTTTGCTTGAAAATCATCCCGATGAATTTTTAGTTTATACAATTCAGTCCGATAATTTATTGCGGAACAACAAACTTGCAGAGGGTAGGGAAGCCCTTTTAAAGGCACTTGAATTGGAAAGCAATGATTACATGATTTGGGAACGGCTTCTTTTTGTTGACAACGATTTGCAGGACTGGAAAGCACTTTACGAACACAGTACGAATGCTATTGAACTATTCCCAAACCAACCCAATGTTTATCTTTTAAAAAGCGTGGCCGGAATCCAACTCGAAAAATATGACGAAACTATAGTAATTGTTGACGAAGGAATGGATTTTGTTGTTGACAATCCTGCGTTAAAAGGGCAGTTTCTAATGTTAAAAGGCGAAGCACTTTACAAACAAAACAAACTGGATGAAGCCTTTAAATTCTTTGATAAATCAATTGAAACAAATCCCGATAATTATGTTGGTTTAAACAATTACGCTTATTATTTATCAATTGCTGGTCGTAATTTGGACAAAGCCGAAAGAATGAGTGGGAAAGTGATCGAACGATTTCCCAACAATGCTACTTACCTCGATACTTATGCCTGGATACTTTTTAAAAAAGGAAATTACACACTGGCTAAGTTTTATATGGAAACTGCCATTAAAAATGGGGGTGATGATAATGCCGTTATGTTCGAACATTATGGCGATATATTGTTTATGCTCAATAAATTAGAGGAAGCAAAACAATATTGGGAGAAAGCGAAAAACAGTGGAAGTACATCGGAAGTTTTAATGCGAAAAATCCGCGAGCAAAAATATTACGAAGAATAATAATATGGGAAGACTTCAATCACAATTCAATGTATTTGGGTTTATTTTTCTGATTATTGTGCTTGGTTTTTCTTCGTGTAAAACAACCCGTGAAATTCCAAAAGCAAGCGTAAAACCAATTGGGACAGCCAAACTACTTAAAAATGTGGCTGAAAACAGTTTGGTTTTCGAGGATTTATCAATCAGTCGCATCAATTGCCAGTTCAACAGCAACCAATCAAAAACTTCTTTCAAAATCAGTTTAAAGGCGATAAAAGACAGGCAAATTTTAGCTTCGATTACCAAATTGAACATTCCGGTTGGACGCGTTCTACTTACCCCTGACAGCGTTGTGTATGTGAACTATATCGACAGGAACTATTTTATCGACGATTACACCTATTTAAGCAATTTCCTTAATATTGACCTCGATTTTTCCACCATTCAATCTATTATTTCCAACAGTGCTTTTTCGTATCGAAATGATGAAAAGGACAAAGATTTCAAAACCTTTAGTACTTCAGTTGAGAATGAAATGTATGTTTTACAGTCAGAGAAAGAGCGGAAAGTTTTTAGAATGGATGAAAAGGGGAAAACCAGTAAAATTGAACGTCGTTTAAAGCGATTGGATGACAATGCGTTAATACTGCAAAAAATGAGTTTTAACCCAATTAATTTTGCTTTAATAAGGCTGCTCATCGAAGATAAAACCAACAATCGAATAATGGAAATGAACTTTGCTGAATTTGAAAAAGTGCTGAATAAAGATTATCCTGGTGCAATTGATATGAGTTTTATTTCTGAAACCGATAAAATCTCGTTAAAATTAAGAATGAGTGGTTTTTCAACTGAAAAATTAGAATCGCTAAATTTAGAAATTCCTCAAAAATATCAACAGATCAAGGTAAATTAAACACTTAAACCATTACTTTCGCAGGAACAAAATTTTATTTTCGAATGAAGTTATTGCTCGTATCCGGATTCTTTATATTTCAATGTTTACTTGGTTTTTCGCAGTCGATAGACGAACTGCAGAAGAAAAAACAAGACGCTGAAAATGAGATCAAGTACACCACAAAATTGCTCAACGAAGTTCAGAAAAATCAAAAATTGTCACTCAACCGCCTCCAATTATTAAATAATCAAATCGAGAAAAGAAATACAGTAGTTGCTTCAATAAACAGTGAAGTAGATATTTACCAGGAATTGATAGAAAACAACTCTCTGGCAATCAGTCTAATGAACAGTGATGTGGAAGATATCAAAAAGGAATATGCCGAGTTGGTTAGATCTGCTTTTCGCAATAAAAATGCATATGACGGGTTGTTATTATTGCTTTCGGCTGACAATGTAAACCAGGCTTTTCGCAGGCATTTGTACATGAAACATTACACTGCCTATCGCGAAAACCAAGCTGAAATTATTGGTACAATTCAGGAAATGCTGAACCAGAAAAAAGAAAACCTGGAGCAACAAAAACTTATAAAACTGCAATTGTTAACCGATATTAAAAAGGAAACTCAGCAACTGGCGCAGGAAAAAACCCAGAAAAACAGCGAAATCCAAAAATTACAAAAGGAGCAGCAATCACTCCGAAAAAAAATACAACAACAGCGTGATATTGAGCAGCAACTTGAAAAGGAAATTCAAAAGATAATAGAAGAGGAAGCTAAAAAAAGCAAAGCTGCTGGTGGAACTGGTGCGGGTTTTGACCTTACACCCGAACAAAAATTGGTTGGAGAAAGTTTTGTTCAAAACAAAAAACGCTTGCCATGGCCGGTTGAACGCGGAGTGATTACGGAACATTTTGGTATCAACCAGCATCCGGTGCTGAGTAATGTACAAACCCGCAATAATGGAATCAGCATTTCAACTGAAGCAGGAGCTAAAGTCAGGTCGGTTTTTAATGGAGAAGTGAGTAGGGTATTTGGTATTACGGGTGGCAACACAGCGGTTATTATCAGACACGGGAAATATCTAACTGTGTATTCCAATTTGCGTGAAGTATTGGTTAAAAAAGGCGACAAAATATCAACTAAACAAGTAATTGGTACAGTTTATACCGATTCTGACGATGAAAATAAATCCATACTTAAATTCCAAATCTGGTTAGAAACCCAAAAACTAAATCCTGAGGAATGGATAGGGAAATAATGTTGAAAAATGTTAACAGAAAGGTTTTGTTTTAATTAGCCAGAACAATCATTTGCAAAAATTCAAATCTCATTTAATACAACAATAGGTGCAGTTTGAAGGCCTTTTCACTTACTGCCGGTGGCATTTATAGCAATTAAAAATTTGTAAATATCAATTGCAAAAAAAACTTAAAAGCCTGATTTTTATCACAAAATATAGCTACAAACCGAAAGTTTTGTCATAACTTGTAAGCACATTATGGTTATATCCAAATTGTAACCAGTTTTGAAAAGAGTAGAATATCTTGTATTAATGGTTGGTTTTATAAAAGGGTTTGTAAAATTTTTCAATCACACACACATCAAATAGCGTCCAAAGAATTCTACTCTTTTTCTTTTTATAATAACCTAAATAAATTTCTATTTTGCAGTTGAAATCTTCATCATTGGAATTTGTACATTGAAAGTTCCACCATCCTGTTTTTCATTGCAGGGATCAATTGAACAAGCAGCGTATAATAATATTGGATTATCGTTTTTATCAAGCAAAATCTGGGGTCTTTCCAACCGGTCAACTTTTAGGATTGTTCCATCTTTTAGTACAAGTTCTTTTTTCATAAAAAGTGGAAAATCTGCTGGTTTCCAATCAAATCCATCGGTTGATTTTAACAAAGCCAGTCCAGGTACACTTCCTGTAAGTTTACCATTAAAGTCTTTTACAACCGCATAAAAACAG
>JBFHJA010000013.1:0-25163 GCA_041596165.1 Draconibacterium sp.
AGACTTTAATAAATCTATTGATACCTTAAAAAGCGCATTTCACCGATCTGCTGAATTATTAAACCACCCATGTACAAATTGTGCCATGCACTTTAGGTCAAAAATTATCGAATCACTTGAAAGCATAAATGATGAACTTGAAAAAAAGTCAAAAGGTTTATTTAGCAGAAAAAAGAATAAATTAATTTATTTACGAGCAAAGAGTGTATTAAGAGAATTTGAATTGGAAGATGTAAATTACAAATCTAAATTTAATAATTCAAGTAAACGTTTTCTTGGCAATTACCTTAATTAGTATTTCATCCAATTAAAATTGAAAGTTTTCAAAGGTATTGGATGTAACTCCCTTAATTTAATCCTGCTTGTTTGTGAAGCATTTCTGCATGTTCGTTTCATAATATTTTCATTCCTGTTCTAACAGGTTGCCCAACCTTTTTTTATTTAACAATTAGCCCTGCAGTACCATCGTATTTAATACCTGACTGGAAAACGAAATATTTACCATGCTGACACAAAACAATCATAAATCACATTTATAATCAGTTATAATAGTTATAAACAACAAACTCTTATCATCTTATAATTTAGCTTGTGTATTTACACCATACCAAAAATGGCTGGCGACTTTAGTATCCAGAAGAAGATTAGTCCGTTCAATACCCAAACAGCTATCAGAATGAAAAGCCATATCGTGAACCAAATTCTTTGAAAAAGCGATAGAAAGTTACAACTGTAAATACTTCAACCTCTAATATCCTGTTTTGCTACCACTCCGTAAAAAATTGAAAAGCTTGTTGATACGTTCTATTTTGGTCTCTTCATTTTTGGTTCCCTCGATTTCCTGAATCCAGAACTTCTGGTAATCCATACCGAATGAAACTTTAACTCTTATGGTTTTACGGGAACCAAACTCAGCAGAACAATCAAACGGAAATCCTGCATAAATATGGTTATGCGGACCTTTAATTAATTCAGTTTCATATTCATACTTTTTCAACATATCAACGTGGTTGAATAAATTTCAGATTTCGTTTCAACCCATTAAAACCCGTTCGTTTTACAGCTGAGTTTTTAAACAATTCATTGAAAAGTGGTTTTTCCATCTGATTCCAACCGATGCTTTTTAGCTCAAGCAATTCCGTTTTTGGTCTGAAATTCGGTTCATCGTGTGGTTTCGATTTTAGGTTCCAGGGGCACACATCCTGACAAATATCGCAACCAAAAACACGGTTTTCAAACTTTTCTTTTAGGGATTCATCCAGATCGCCCTTTAATTCGATGGTTTGATACGAAATGCAGCGGCGGGCGTCCACAACTCTATCGGCAACTATTGCTTTTGTAGGGCAGGCGTCAATGCATTTCGTACAGTTTCCACAATGGTCGCGCACCAGTTTCTGTTCGTCATAGGGTAATTCAATATCCAAGATCAATTCACCAATAAAAAAGAAGCTGCCATGTTCAACTGAAATTAAGTTACTGTTTTTGCCAATCCAACCCAAACCTGCACGTTTTGCCCAGGCACGTTCCAAAACAGGGGCAGAATCAACAAAGGGGCGGCCATTACATTGTTTTATTTCGGTTTGAATATAGCTTAAAAGTGATTTCAATTTGTCTTTTAAAACAAAATGGTAATCGGTTCCGTAAGCGTATTTTGAAATAATTGGGGCCGATGTATCTGTTTGAACTTCAGCCGGAAAATAATTTTGAAGGACAACTATAATGGTTTTCGCGTTTTCATACAACTTGCATGGATCGAGACGTTTATCAATATTGCGTTCCATGTATGCCATTTCGCCGTGCAAACCATTTGACAACCAGGTTTGAAATGGGACTTGTTCTTCTGAAAGAAAATCGGTGCGAAGAATTGCGCAATCAAGTAAACCCAATTCACGGGCTTTTGATTTTATATTGGCTGATATTTCATACGCATTTTGCACAGGTTAAAAATAGTAACTTTTTCAACGTTCATATAACTCATAAAAAAAACCTGTCCTTTTACAAAGACAGGTTTTTTTATCCTTTTAACGAATAGTTACTTTTTTTTCTTTTTCATCATAACAAAGGCAACAATTGCAATGATTACCACTACCACAATAATGATGATTGTAGTGCTACTACTTCCTGAAGATGCTGTTTCGGCACCGGCCAGTAAATCTTGTTCCATATACGAACTATCCTGAACGTTCAGGTTATCAATATATGTTGCTGTGTCTTGTGCTGCCGCCATAAATGGAAGGCTTAAAATGAATGAGGCAAAAATTGCCATTAAATTTTTCATCTTTTTCATGATTTTTAATTTACTATTAAATTTAACTTATCTATTTCTAATTTCTCGTTTACTTTTTCAATCAACCTCGAAGCCACACCGTATCGGGGATTGATTAGCACCAATTCATCAAGGACAACTTTTGCCTCCCGATATTTATTTTGGCTATAAAAATACTGAGCTTCAAGCAAATAAAAAGGTTCATAAAGCGGATAAACAGCACGACCTTTTTGCAAATATCTGTTAAAACTTTCAAAATCGCTTTGTTTCAAGGAATTTTTTGCCATTTGTAAATATAACCACACATTGTTTTCATCAGACTTAATGGCGCTTTCCAGCAAATTTTGTGCTTCAGTGTAATTACTGGATTCCGATTTCGAAATTCCCTCAAAATCCTTTTTATCCTTTCTTTTCAGCAAAACAACTATTGGATTTCCTGCATGATAAAACGTTTTCACAATTTCTGTTGATTGCCATTTTCCATTTTTCAACAAATCAGGATGAATGTAGTCAACACCAAACAAACCAAAATCCCAATCTATCAAACTCCTTTCCAAATACCGAACATATTGGTATTTTATATTTGGCTTTGTTTCAAAATAATTGGAGAGGTTACAATTTGTAGCTAAAGTTATTTCATTGTTGCCCACCAAATCAATAACATATTCCGATGATTGTTTTATCCCATGAAAATAATAATCATACTCATAATTCGACCAAGCCTTTTTGTTTCCCCCTGAAATCGTATTAAAATAAATATAATCAGCAGGAAATGACGTTATCTGGTGTTTTATGGGAACAATCATCAAAAAAAAATAAAAAATTACAACTGTTGATTTTAACCATACCTTAGAAAAACTGTTCAATAAAAACCAAATACCGGCGGCTGAAAAAACAGCCAAAAGTGGCAATACAAAAAGCATTTGACGAACTCCACTGTACAAATTTGCTTTGATTGCCATCACATAAAAAATTGGGAACAAAAGGGTAAAAAGCAAAAACAACCCTGTTAAGAGTTGTTCGCTATTTTGTTTATTTATTTTTTTGAAAAACACTGCCAGAAAAACAGCGAGCCCAAAAATAATGTATTCCGGTGTTGAAATGGAAAGCCACTTTGGTAAATAATACCACGGAAGTTGAGTACTCCAAAGCCACTCTCCTTCAAATATTTGTCGGATACTTACTTTGTAATGTTCCATTACCTGCAAGCTTTCCAACGGATTTTGAAAGACGTTTTGCAAGGCAAAGGGCCATAAAAGTAATCCCGCAAAATAACCAATCAGCAGGATTGCCAAGCCTTGGCCCAATAGCCTTACAAGACAAGATTTAGTTGAAAAAATATAATTAGGTAAAAAAGGCTTCAAAATAAATGCGGCAATAATACCAACGGCCAAATGGCCAATTAAAATGAGCCCGCCTACTCGAACTGAACTTGTAAATGCAATTGCCAATCCCAACAAAACTGCAGTTTTCCATTTGGGTGTTGGCAACTCCTTTATGAATCTCACAATCATATAAATACCAGCCAAATAACCCGTCGCAAACGGAATATCCTTAAGGTTTCCGAAAGCCTGTCCAAACAAACGCGGCATTGCAAGAATTGAAACAACAGTAACTACCGAAACCCAAAAGGAACCGGTTAGTTGAAATGCAATCAATCCGGCAAAAAGTAACAAAAGCCAAAAGAAAAAGGCTCCTGTTAAATGACGCGTTAAAAATTCATTTTCCACATTAAAAACCCTGTTAATCAAGGCAGTGAAATTATCAACCGACTGTCCGTAATATTTTAAATTGGTTACAGGAGTTTCCAAACATGAAGTATCGTTACCGCCAGTAAAATACCAGTTAACAACTTGTTTTGCATGTGGATAATGCAACTGTTCGTCAACATTTACCGCCGCCTTTGGGGCCAAAAATGCAAGCAATATCGCAGCTACAAATAAGCTGGCAACAAAAGCATTTCTTGCGGTTAATATGTTCACTTGATTATTCATAAATATCTTTTACGATATACACAGGTCTGTTTTGTACTTCTTTAAATATCAGATATATATACTCCCCTATTAAGCCAAGAAAAGTCAATTGCACCGAACCAAAAAAGCTTATTGCCAAAATCATAGATGACCAACCGATTGGTGCAAAACCCATAGCTTTCGAAACCAACGTGTAAATAATGGCACCCAGAAAAACAAATACACCTAGTAATCCCACAAACAAACATGCTTTTATAGGCCATTTCGAAAAAGAATAAATTGCATCGGAAGCCAGTGTGAAAAGTTTCCAAAAACTCATTTTTGCTTTTCCTTTTAACCTGTCGGGGCGGTCAAACTCGATAAACTCGTGTTTGAATCCCACGAAATTCCGAATGCCAGGCATGTAACGGTTTTTTTCTGAAAAACGCAAAATTGCCTGGTGCGCCTTTTTGTTCATAATACAGAAATTACCAGCTTTGGTAACCTGCTGCTCTTCACTCATTTTGCTAAAAATGCGATGAAAAATACTTGTAAATAATCTTCGTGAAAATTTTTCATTCCGCTGGTCTCGAACAGCTGTTACTATGTCTGACCTGGTTGCTGTAATTTTATTGAACAGAACAGGAATTAATTCAGGTGGATCCTGAAAATCACCATCCATCATTATCACAAAGTCGCCTGTTGCAAAATCTAATCCAGCAGTAATTGCCGCCTGCAATCCAAAATTGCGCGAAAACGAAATTACTTTTAATTGTTTGTTTTTACTTCTGAAATCAAGAAGTTTTTGCAAAGTTGAATCTGTGCTTCCATCGTCAACACACACTATTTCAAAAGCTTCACCTGTTGATTGAAGATTTTCAAAGATCTCTTCTACCAACTGCGAAACAAGGTTGCTTTCGTTTAAAAGTGGTATGACAACTGATATCATTTTTTATAATTTATGATCTGTGCTGCGCACCCGGAATTGGCACAGGAAATTCCATGTCAACCGGGCCCATTTCATATTTATCAGGCCCTAATTTTACCGTTGAATTCATCATTTCTTCCCAGGTAACCAATTGGCCCGTGTAAGCTGCCGTTCTACCCATAATTGCAGTCAATGTCGAAATTGCAGTGCGTTCGGCCTCAACAACCGGTTGATTTGTCCGGATTGAAGTTACAAGGCTTATATGTTCCTGAATATAAGGCGAAACGGCAACTACTTCTGTCGATTTACCATCCTTATCCTTAGGGTATTCATATTTCCATTTTACAGAACCATCCAAATTATAAACCGTATTTTTACAGTTTGTAAAACCTTCAGTTCCATTGATTTGCTCTCCCAAAGTATTGGCACAATCATCGATTTGACGCGACATACTATGTGAATAAACACCATTTCCAAAATTGAAATCGATACTGAAAAAATCATATTGATCACCAGTCAATCTACGTGCCCGGCCACCAAAACCTATGGCTTCATCGGGATGTTTCCCCAAAAACCAGTTAATGATATCTATATTATGAACGTGAGTATCAAGAATATGATCACCGCATAACCAGCAGAAATTATTCCAGTTACGGATCATGTATTCCATGTCGCTCCAACCTTCTTCGCGTGTACGGAACCATACATGATTTTGCAGCCACCAGGCTTTTGCCGAAGTAATTTCTCCAATTGCTCCCGATGCCACTTGTTTATAGGTTTCAAGATAATCGCGCTGATGACGGCGTTGCGTACCAGTAATCACGGTAAGCCCCATGTTTTCAGCCTTTTTAGAAGTTGCAATTATTTGACGTGCACCAACCGGATCAACACAAACAGGTTTTTCCATAAAAACATGTTTTTTGGCTTGAACACAGGCATCAAAATAAGCCGGTCTGAAATGTGGTGGTGTGGCGAGTATAACCACATCCAAATCAACATCTAGCAAACTTTTGTAGCTGTCAAAACCCCAAAAGCAATTTGCTTCGGGAACTTCAACACGCTGTTTACTTAATTTACTGCGACAATCCCAAACTTTATCTTCGAAAACATCGGCCAAAGCAACCAATTCCAAATCATTTCCGGCGGCTAGAAAATTCAATGCTGCCCCAGTTCCACGGTTTCCGCAGCCAACAAGTCCTGCCCGCAATTTTTTTCCATCAGGAGCTTTATCAAGGATGGTTGGAAATGCATAATCAACTGTTTTTGTTTTTGAACTGCAGGAAGCAATTGCATTCATTCCGATAACCCCGGCAGCTCCAATAATTGCTGATTTTCCAAGAAAATTCCTGCGTGATAGTTGACTTTTTTCCATGATATTTTAGTTATTATTTTTTTCTGATTTTAAATCTGCAGCTCGGTATTCGCAAACAACCCTAAATCCGACATTCTTGCTGTCGGAATACCACCAAATACTTTTTGGTATCTGAGGATCAGTAACCAGCCATTCTTTTGTTCGTGTAAAATCACGGCGGCCAACACGCAGATCTTTAGCTGAATTATTATAAGCACCCCCGCGAACTACGTGCTCCATCCCATCGCGCGGTCCACGCGGATTTTTCACCAACGTTTTTGGATATTTTGAATACACTGCCGGATCATAAAAATCGAGACAAAACTCTGAAACATTACCAAGCATATTTTTCAAACCATATGGATTTGCCATAACCATAGCTGGTTCTTGTGTTTTAACAGGGCTGTTTTCCTGATAAATAACATAAGAATTGATTATTGTTGTATCAACACCAAATATTTTGCTCCAAAATCCTTTTGATTCATAGTCTTTTGGCGAACCTTCAAAAAAGTAGGGTGTTTCTGTTCCTCCCCGGGCAGCGTATTCCCACTCTGCTTCGGTTGGTAACCTGTATTTTTTCCCTGTTACACTGCTTATCCAACGACAATATGTTTCAGCGCCGTGATAACTCATTGTAATTGCTGGTCGTGTACCCTTGCCCCAACCTTGATCCGGTGCTCCCCATGGTGGTGTTGCACCGGAAATACCATCGGTTTCCTCGTCTGCTTCAACAGCTTCTTTTCTTCCCTGTGACGCTGTTGCATTAAAAAATGCAAGATATTCATTCCACGAAACTTCAATTTCACCAATCCAGAAACTGTCAACAGCAACATTAATAACAGGTCCCTCATCATTTCTTCTGAAAGGTTCATCTGCTGGCGTCCCCATATTAAATTGACCACCTGGAATGGCCACCATTTTAAAAGAAACCGGGGTGCCCGGCAATTTCTCATCAAATGTTTTAAAACTTGTAACCACTTCCGGTTCAGTGAATATTTCTTTCGAACCAGAAACTAACAGATCTCCACCTGTCAAACCAGTTTTCCCACGATAATGACCAACGTTGAGATGACATTGCAAACAAGAGGTATTGTCGGGGTTTCGCAGGTATTTTAAATGTGATTCAGCACCTAAAGCATTAAGTGTTGAAGGGAACAAATTTGTATGGCATTTTTTGCAACCGTCTTCGTAAACAAATCGCTTAGCTGCCTCTATTGTGCGTTTTTCATTCCAATCGATCTCCGATGAATCCTTTGTCATATAAACATAAAAATCATGGGCACCATGATATGCTTTTCTTGTTAAAAACCGGACAGGTTGATCTTCGGGTGGTAAATGGCAATCAACACAATTAACTGAAACCCCGCTACGGGTATTGTGATGAACTGATAATTTCCATGTTGCCTCCGCGTGGGGATGCACATGGCATGATTCGCAAAATTCGTCTGTTGACGTATAATGAATTGTTTTGTTTGTTAATGCCAGCAAAAGAATTGCACTTAAACCACCAACAATAAATAACAAATAGTGTTTTCTCTTGATCATTTTATCAGTCATTCCAACCATAATTTGTTACAATATTATACACCGCATATTACAAAATACTTAACCACTACATCGACAGATGGTTAACTGCAACTTAATTTATGCTTAATTTAAAACGTAATCATTTGAATTAGTAGCTATTATAAAATCTGAAAAAATATATATTTTTATTCGTTTTACAATCTATTTTAATACTTTTGGCGTAAAAATAACTCCAAATTAAGTATTCTGAAATACCAATAAAGTTTGTTTGAATTGTGAAAAAAAGAGTGATTTGCGTTAGAATATTTATTTATACCCTCCTTTTAATTGCACCAAAAATTATTTGGGCAGCTGAGATATCTGACAAAACTTTTTTGATTTCCAAAATCACCCCACAAAGTTTGAACAATCAGCAAACATGGAATTTACTGCAAAAGAACGATGCAACAGGAATTGAACTGGAAATTGAATCTAAAAACAAAAATGTATTCCTTCAAAATTCCACTGAAAGATTTGCGACAGTACTTGGTAAAATACATGCGGAGATCCTGGAAAATCCGGCAAAAATCATCCCTGTTTTTATTCGATATAGCGGTAATATCTTACTTCTGGATTCTATCATAAATGAATCAGAAATTGCTTCCACCATATTTTATCTTCCGCAGGGGGAAACATGGCCCTCGGTTGAATATTTGGTGCAGGCCAACCGGCGCGTAATTTTTTTTGTTGATGGCAACTATTCATGTGTTAGCAGAATATTGCATCATATTAAAAATTACGCATTGGAAATTTCGGCAAAAACTTCTGCAAATAGCTTATACATTACCAACAATACAGAAATAGTCAACCAGGAACTATTCATTATAAACGAGTTCGAGGAACTGCCTATTAAATTTCAATCGAATCAACTGAACAGAAACCTTGTTCCTGATTATATCAATTTCCTTTTGGAGAACTGGAAAAAATATGGTAAACGTCCTAATTTCATTTTTGTTGGTAATGAGATTTCGAATTTTGACAATACAGTTGACCAATTGAATTCGTTTACATGGATAAAAGGGGTTGCTAAAATTTCAGAAAAAAATATCGACAAGGTATATTGGAGAAACCCTGATATATTGGTTACCGGGGGCAAATTCAGTTTTCCGTACAGGGGCGGAGAAGAATTAATTCTGACGCCTTTTGTTCCCGGGTACAAGATGACACCTGAACAAATTGTAGTGACCGGAGAAATGACAATCCCCGAGAGTTACGCCATTTTTGCATCCCCGCTAAAACTGAGCGAATATTTAACTGGCAGTTTCAATTTTGAGGAATTAGTTATGAACGCTGTAAACACCTCAATAGAGTTTGATGGCAACAATTATTCTTTTGTTCAGGATATAGAACGGGGAAATGTGTTGCGGCTTCCTGAAAATGCAAGCATTAACTTAGGCAAACCTGAAAATTACGGTTTCCGAAACAGTAGTTTTACCGTAAGCTGTTTTGTGAAGTTCACCGAAATACTTGAATTTGGGGATAATGCAATATTGGGGAATTATGAATCAGGCTACAGAAAAGGACTTCATTTGATCTTGCGTTCGGGACATCCGTATTTTGGATTGTGGGCTAATGATTTTGTGGCAGAAAAAACTTTACGATCAAACCAATGGTATCATTTAACATGGCGTTACATAATTGAAACAGGTGAACAATCAATTTTTCTGAACGGTCAGCCGATTGGTGGATCAGAAGGCCACCCACCATTTTCCGGCACAGGCGATATCCATTTGGGCAGTGCACTGTCATCGGGGGCAAGTTTGCGCGGCTACATTGACAATTTACTAATCTGGAACCGACCCCTTGGAGATGAAGAAATTAACAGAATCTCATTCGATGAAGAAATTACTATTGAGAAGATTGCCAGCAATACAACTGGATTTTTTAGTGTTTCGAAAAACTGGATTATAATTATCTCAGGCTTAATAATAGCCTTTTTATCAATTCTTATTGTTGCAAAGCGATTCAACAGAAATAAAACAGGCATATCAATCGATGCACCGGTAGCACTTGTTAAAAACAAAATCCAATTATTTGGCGAATTTAAAGCGATTGACAACAAAGGAGAAGATATTACAGATTTATTTACACCAAAGGTTAGAGAATTGTTCCTTTTTATCTTGATTTATTCCCTTAAAAGTGGGATTGGGGTAAGCATTCGGGATATTAACGATACTTTATGGACGGGCATATCGTCGAGGAAAGTGGCCAATAACCGATCGGTTACTCTGAATAAATTGCGGAAAATATTATTGGAAATTGACGGCATTGAAATTGTTTCAACCACTGGTTACCTTCATGCAAAACTGAAAAAACCGTTTTACTGTGACTATGTGAATGCTTATAAACTTTGTCAAATTCCCGAAGGAATGTCGAAACAACAACTTATTTCGTTTTTTGAAATGGTAAAACCTGGTCGTTTCCTGAAAGGAATTCACTGGGAATGGTTGGATGAAATCCGCGGTTTTACAGGCAATCAGGTAATCGACAATTTATTAAATCTGGCTACAATTTATCAAAAAGATGAAAATTTGCCAGAAATCGAAAAAATTGCACGACGTATTTTGGACTATGATGATTTAAATGAAGAAGCGATTTATTTGCAAATCTGGGCATTACAAAAAAATAATAATTTGAATCTGGCAAAATTCAATTTCACTTCGTTTACTAAAAAATATGAAAATAGCTTTGGAGAACCATATACCATGAGTTTTTCCCAATTCAATCAACATTTCGAAAAGGGCTTAATTTAAAGTAATTCGCCAACACTTTTTTGAAGAAAATCACGTGTATAATAATCCTGGTCAACGATTTCTCCATTCCATACCACAATGTCAAGATCAATATTTCGAGGTCCGAATTTAGGAATTGAGCGATTACGTCCCATTTGGTCTTCTATTGATTTTAGAAGTTTTGTCAAATCTTCCACATTCAAGTCAGTTGAAACTTTTACGGCGCCATTTGTAAAATCAGGCTGATCAACAAGCCCTATTGGTTTAGTTATCAACATAGTTGAAACTTTTACAATACCAACATGCCTTTTCAAAATATCAAACATTTTCGGGATATTCGAGTCTGCATCAAGGTTTGAACCGATCCCGATAATTACAGAATTCATCGGGTAGCCTCCATTTCCAATGACACAGATTCAGCAAACCGAAGTGCGTGCGGTTTATCGACTTCCACTCGTGCCCATTTTACTTTGTCGTCAGCCATAATCAGGTCGAGGATATTTTTTGTGAGTACTTCGAGGAGCTTAAAATTACCATCCTGAACCAGTGCGATAATTTTTTTTGTAATTGTTTTATAATCAAAAATATTTAATGGTTCATCGGCTTCGATTGCTGAATTGGGAATATCGGTCTCAATCTCGAGGTTGATTATTACATCTTGTTTGTTTATTAATTCCTCTGGGTTGAACCCAATATAAGTGCGTATCAATAAATTCTTTACACGTATTTTTGCCATTGTTTTTTATGCGTTTTGACCCAGGTTCTCGCCGCCGTCGGCAAAAAGTAACTGGCCTGTTAAATGTTTATTTTCCAATATAAAATCTAAACTCTTAATAATTGGTTCTACACCGCCTGGTTTTTTCATGGGGATTTTTTGAGCCAGGTTTTGTAAATAACCTTCGTCTTTATCATTTGGAGGCAAAGTAACTCCCGGTGCAATTGCATTTACGCGAATGTAAGGTGCCAACTCCAACGCAGCCATTTTGGTTAGTTCCCAAAGTGCTTTTTTCGAAAGTGAATAAGCAGCAAAATTTGATTTGTTAGAAGTTACCCGAGTATCCACAAAATTAATGATATTACCTGTTTTACAATGGTTTGCAAAATTACCAATTAAAAAAAACGGAGCTTTCAGGTTTACATTGAATTGTGAATCGAACAGCTCCAACGAAGTTTCTTTTATGTATGAAGCATCAAAAACAGAGGCATTATTTACCATTAAATCAATACGACCAAACGCAGAAACTACGTTTGGAACCAATTGCGAAATTTCAAACACATCTTCTAAATTTGTTTTAAACGCAGCGAATTTTTGTTGAGGATATCTTGCGGAGAGAGAAGCAACAAGTTCAAGAGCTGGTTTTTCAGATGAATTAAAATGAATGGCCACATTCCATCCTTTTTTGGCCAAATGCTCGGTCAACGCCTTACCTATCCGTTTTGATGCACCTGTTATTAATGCGGTTTGTTTCATCTCATTCTAACTTTTATTAGACAAAACAAGTCGCACTTGAAAATAGTTTAAAAAATATTCTTGAAATATTGATTTTTGCAGAATTTCTTAAATATACCTGAAAACAACAACTAATTGAACGAATTCAACTTGCTCAAATATTTCCCGATAATATCAAATTCAAGATTTATAACTGAACCTGGTTTGAAAGTATGGAAATTTGTCACATCGTGGGTAAATGGAATTATTGCAACCTGAAATGAATTATTTTTTGAATTGACAACTGTTAAACTTACTCCATTCACCGTTACCGAGCCCTTTTCAACAGTCATATAACCTTGTTTTGCTTTTTCGATGTCGAAATCGTACTCGAAAGTGTAATACCAGCTTCCATCGGCCTCTTCCACCTTTTTGCATACCGCTGTTTGATCCACATGGCCTTGAACAATATGCCCGTCTAATCGGCCATTCATCATCATGCTACGTTCGAGGTTTACTTTTGAACCCACTTCCAACAAACCAAGATTAGATTTCAAAAGTGTTTCTTTTATGGCTGTAACTTTATACAGTTTTTTCTCTTTATCGACCCAAACCACTGTTAAACACACGCCGTTGTGCGATAGACTTTGATCTACTTTCAATTCATTGGCAAATGAACAAGTCAAAGTAAAATGCACATTTTCCTGTTCTTTTTCGATGGCCACCACCGTTCCGTATTCTTCTACAATTCCTGAAAACATAAGAGTTTCGAGTTTAAAGTTTAAAGTTTAAAGTGTGTGGAAACACTTTTACATTAAACAGATTTCATTTTATAAAAATTCAAAAAACCAGTATTTAAGCCGCAAATAAGCAACTATTACCAAAACCTGTAAATCCAAAGCAAAGAAAATTAAAAAAATACTTTTTACCTTTTTACATTCCACTCCACCCCGGTTTTCCCATCCTTCAATTCAATCCCAATTGCGGTTAAATCGTTGCGGATTTTGTCGGCAGTTGCCCAATCCTTGTTGGTTTTTGCTTGCTGGCGAAGATCGATAAGCAATTCCACCGCACCCGACAAAACTTCGCTTTCACCCTTGTTGGCTTCATTTTCTTCCTTCAAACCTAAAATATCAAAAACTACGGAGTGATAAAATGATTTTAAATCTATTAAATCTTCAGCCGAAATTTTTTCTGTTCCTGATTTTATTGAATTAATGATTTTTACGCCGTCAAATAAATGTGCGATTGCAATCGGACTGTTTAAATCATCGTTTAATGCAGTAAAACATTTTTCTTTTATAGGTGTAATTTCAACTGTTGAACTTTCTGAAGCCACAATATCATTCAAAGTTTTTACGGCATTCATCAACCGTTCCAAACCCTTTTCTGATGCTTGTAATGCTTCGTTCGAGAAATCCATTTCGCTGCGGTAATGTGCCTGCAAAATAAAAAAACGGATTGTCATTGGAGAATATGCTTTTTGCAACATTGCGTGGCCGCCGGTAAACAATTCCTCCAAAGTGATGAAATTACCCAACGAGCGCGCCATTTTTTGCCCGTTGATTTTAATCATATTATTGTGCATCCAGTAACGTACAGTTTCGTGGCCTAAACTTGCAGTAGATTGTGCTATTTCACATTCGTGGTGAGGAAAAGTTAAATCCATTCCGCCGCCATGAATATCAAATTGTTCGCCTAAATATTTAGTACTCATCACCGAACATTCCAAATGCCAACCCGGGAAACCAACACTCCATTTTGATGGCCAGCGCATAATATGTTCGGGTGAAGCCTTTTTCCACAACGCAAAATCAAAGGAGTTTTTCTTTTCGCTTTGACCGTCAAGTTGGCGTGTATTTGTTTTTATATCGTCAAGATTTCTACCCGACAATTTTCCGTATTTGTACTTTTCGTTGTATTTCTCAACATCGAAATATACCGATCCATTTTTTTCATAGCCAAAGCCTTTGTTAACAATGGATTCTATCATTTGCTGCTGCTCGATAATATGGCCAGACGCGCGTGGTTCGATACTTGGCGGCCTTACGTTCAACTGTTCCATATTATGATGAAAGGTGTTCATGTATTTTTGTACAACTTCCATTGGCTCAATCTGTTCAAGCCGTGCTTTTTTCGAAATTTTATCTTCGCCGGATTCTTCGACTTCATCTTCCAAATGACCGACATCGGTAATATTTCGAACATAACGCACTTTAAATCCTAAAAAAGTTAGATAACGGTATAATAAATCGAAAGTGATATTTGGGCGTGCATGCCCAAGGTGTGAATCGCTGTAAACAGTTGGTCCGCAAACATATAAACCGACTTTCCCTTTTAGAAAAGGCTTAAAAATTTCCTTGGAACGTGATAGAGTATTGTATATGATAAAATCGCTATTCATTATTTTAAATGAATTTGACATTTAAATTATTTCTGTATTCTGTTCAGTACTTTCTTCAACGGGTTTATCTTCAATCTTATTGAAATATTTTCGATAAAAAATCAAAATCGAAAAAATACCGATTGTTATTGCTGAATCAGCAATATTAAAAACAGGTCTGAAAAAAATCAGCTCGCTACCACCCAAAAACGGCACCCAATCGGGGTATTGACTATTTACTATTGGAAAATAAAACATATCCACTACTTTGCCATGAAGAAACGTGGCATAACCGCCCCCTTCCGGAAATATCGAGGAAACCTGTCCGTAACTTTGTTCAAAAATCATCCCGTAAAACAAGCTGTCGATAATATTGCCAATGGCACCGGCAAAAATAAGCGCTATACTAACAATAAATCCGAATGGTATTTCCTCGTTTTTAGCAAGTTTGAAGAGATACCAACCAATTGCAATAACAGCAACAATGCGAAAAACACTCAAAAACATCTTCCCGTATTCACCGGCAAATTCAAACCCAAAAGCCATCCCGTTATTTTCAACAAAATGCAGGATAAACCAATTATTGAATACAACGATTTCATCGCCAAGCGAAAAGTTTGTTTTGATCCAAATTTTAAGTATTTGGTCGGCAATCAGTATTAAGAAAATGATTATGAGCGATTTTACGGTGCGTGTCATTTCTGTTTCATTAAAATAAAAATGCTCCCGGAATATCGTTTTACTGAATAATCCGAGAGCACTTTCAAATTTTTTTCGAATTACCTTTGATTCATTTTAGCATCCATAGAGAGTGTTGCATGAGGCACTGCACGAAGTCGTTCTTTGCTAATAAGTTTTCCTGTTTCGCGGCAAATACCATAAGTTTTATTTTCAACGCGCACTAAGGCAGCTTGCAAATGCTGGATAAATTTTAACTGACGCTGAGCCAGTTTTCCCGATTCCTCTTTGGAAAGTGTTGCAGCTCCCTCTTCCAAAACTTTAAAAGTTGGGGAGGTGTCTTGTGTATCATTCCCGTCACTTTGTGTAAGTGAGGTTTTATACATTTCGTAATCACTTTGTGCTACTTTGAGTTTTTCCAGAATTAATTCTTTGAATTCTTTTAAATCCTCGTCTGAATATCTGTTTATTGCTCCCATAATTAAAGGGTTTAATTTATTTTTAGTATGTTTTTTAAAGTGACCTAAATTAATAAAATTTCAATATTAAAAAACAGGTCTTTCATCATTTCAAATCTACACTCGTTTAACAAGTATCCTGGCCAATAAATCTTTGTCGATTTCAACTTCCTTTGATTCAGTATCTTGCAGATTATCAACCAATTCGAGCTGGTTTGCCAAAGTTTGCACGCAAATATAATCTTTATAATTTAAAATTGCCTTATTATATTCATCTCCTTTGACAATTGATATGTTTATACGGTCGGTAACTTCAAAATTACTGTCTTTTCTCAGGTTTTGAATTTTATTTATAAACTCCCGTGCAAATCCTTCTTCTTTAAGCTCTTCGGTAACATTTATATCAAGAGCTACTGTTATTTGTCCTTCGGTAGCAACTGTCCAACCCGGTATATCTTCGGTTTGAATTTCAACATCATCTAACGTAATTAGAACTTTTTCGTTACCGGCAAGTATTTCAAGATTGCCGGTTTTTTCCAACTCCGAAATCTCTGATTGACCCAACAAATTAACGGCTCCAGCTATTTGCTTCATCAATTTTCCGAACTTCGGACCTAAAGTTTTAAAATTAGGCTTTATTTTCTTCTTAATAATTCCCGATGCATCCGTTAAGAATTCAACTTCTTTAACGTTAACTTCGGTTAAAATGATATTTTTTATTGCCTCAAATTGCTCATGGAAGCGTTTGTTTAAAACCGGGACTATAATTTTAGCAAGAGGCTGGCGTACTTTTAATTTTTCTTTACGTCGCAAGGCCAAAATCATTGATGATGTTTTTTGGGCAATGTCCATTTTTTCCTCCAAATCCTTGTCTACCAAATCCTCGTTATACGATGGAAAATCCACAAGGTGGACACTTTGATCAACCTCTTTTTGTGTTGCTTTATTTAGATCGGTGTACAACAAATCGGAATAAAATGGTGCTATTGGGGCCATTAATTTTGATACAGTAAGCAAACAGGTATATAAAGTTTGATATGCCGAAATCTTATCTTCCGTGAATTCACCCCCCCAATATCTTTTGCGGCTTAACCGAACAAACCAGTTACTAAGGTTTTCGGAAACAAAATCGGAAATGGCACGCCCGGCGCGGGTTGGTTCGTAATTTTCGTAACACCACGAAACCTCTTTAACCAGTGAATTTAAAAGTGAAATTATCCACCTGTCGATTTCCGGACGCTTTTCAACAGGAATTTCATTTTCTGCAAAACTGAAACCATCAACATTGGCATATAGCGCGAAAAAATTATAGGTATTATAAAGCGTTCCGAAAAATTTACGGCGAACTTCCTCCACTCCTGAAATATCGAATTTCAGGTTGTCCCATGGCTGCGAATTGGTAATCATATACCAACGCAGCGGGTCGGAACCATAATTTTCAATTGTTTCAAACGGATCGACTGCATTTCCCAAGCGTTTCGACATTTTATTGCCGTTTTTGTCGAGCACCAATCCGTTCGAGATTATATTTTTGAAAGCAACCGATTCATCGATCATTGTTGCTATTGCGTGAAGCGTAAAAAACCAACCGCGGGTTTGGTCAACTCCTTCAGCAATAAAATCTGCGGGAAAAACTTCTCTAAAGCTTTCGCGTTTTTCGAACGGAAAATGACGCTGAGCATACGGCATCGAACCTGAATCAAACCAAACATCGATTAAATCGGGTTCGCGGAACATTTTTTGACCTGTTGGCGAAACCAGTATAATATCATCAACATACGGTTTATGTAAATCAGCCTTATCGTAGTTCTCCTTCGAATTATTTCCAGCCTCAAATCCTTCATATGGGTTTTTGGTCATAAAACCTGCTTTCAAGGCCTTTTCAATTTCCTCCATCAACTCTTCAACTGAGCCGATGCAAACTTCCTCAGAACCGTCTTCTGTGCGCCAAATTGGTAGAGGTGTTCCCCAAAAACGAGAGCGGCTGAGGTTCCAGTCAACAAGGTTTTCCAACCAGTTGCCAAAACGTCCGGTACCGGTTGATTGAGGTTTCCAGTTAATTGTATTGTTCAACTCCACCATTTTATCTTTTACCGCTGTAGTTTTTATAAACCATGAATCGAGCGGATAATATAAAATCGGTTTGTCGGTACGCCAGCAGTGTGGATAACTATGGGTGTGTTTTTCAATTTTGAAGGCTTTATTTTCGAGTTTCAGCATTACGGAAATGTCAACATCAACAGTGTTGTCTTTTTCGGTAAGCTGCTCATCGTATTCATTTTTCACATAGCGGCCTGCAAATTCTTCATATTTCTCGGTGTTCACGTAGCTGGCAACAAATTTTTCTGCCATATTCTGAACAAGGAAAAACCGCCCCGTTTTATCAACGAGTGCCTGCATTTTACCCTCTTTATCTTCAACAACCAAAGGAGAAACTCCATTTTGTTTGGCAACCCGGTCATCATCAGCACCAAAAGTTGGTGCAATATGAACTATTCCAGTACCATCTTCAGTAGTTACAAAATCACCCGTAATTACCTCAAAAGCTTTACCTTTTGGTTTCACCCATTTAATTAATTGCTCGTATTGAATGCCCTCCAAATCGGTTCCTTTGTATTCATTTAAAACTTTAAAAGGTATATTTTTATCCCCCGGCTTATAATCTTCAAAAGCGAGTTCAGCATTTTTTGCATTGAAATGAACACTCATTAAATCTTTGGCCAAAATAAGAACAGCCGGTACTCCTGTATATGGATTGAAAGTTTTTACCCTCACATATTTAATATTGGGACCCACACAAAGCGCGGTGTTTGATGGCAAAGTCCAGGGCGTGGTTGTCCATGCCAAAAAGGAAACATCAGTATCAGTATCTTCAAACAGAAACTCGGATTTTCCGTTGCGAATTGCTTTGAATTGTGCAATTGCCGTTGTGTCTTTCACATCACGGTAACTACCTGGCTGATTGATTTCGTGTGAACTTAAACCAGTTCCGGCAGCTGGCGAATAAGGTTGAATTGTGTAGCCCTTGTACATCAATCCCTTTTTATAAATCTGTTTCAGCAACCACCAAACCGTTTCAATATAACGATTGTCATAAGTTACATACGGATCGTCCATATTAACCCAGTAACCCATTATTCGGGTGAGTTCCTCCCATTCACGGGTATATTTCATTACCTCTTTCCGACAGGCATTATTATATTCTTCAACGGTAATTTTTGTACCTATATCCTCTTTTGTTATGTTCAATGCTTTTTCAACACTCAACTCCACCGGCAAACCATGTGTATCCCATCCTGCTTTGCGGTGAACCCTGAACCCTTTCATCGTTTTATAACGGCAAAAAATGTCCTTTATAGAGCGGGCCATTACATGATGAATACCCGGCATACCATTTGCCGACGGTGGACCTTCATAAAAAACAAACGTTGGGTGTCCTTCCCGAGTTGAGATACTTTTGTGAAAAGTATCGTCATTCTGCCACCTTTCCAATACATCCTTATTGATCTGAGACAGATCTAATTGCTTATATTCCTGAAACTTATTACTCATAAATATCGCTGTAAATCTTCTGATTTTAAAAAATATGCAAATATAGGATTTTTTTTAGGGCGGGAATTGGAATCTTTATTTGAACTATAACTTTGGATTTTGTTTGTGTTGAATATTTAATGTTAAACTACAATTTGACCTGAATGAAATAAAATACCTAAATTTACATTCAATGCTAAAACCGATATTATAACCTGATAAATCAATCTGTTCATGAAAAAAATACCTGTAATTTTTATCATCGCCTTATTTTCGACGCAATTTATTACCGGATGTAAACAACATGTTGAAAAACAAAGACCCAACATTTTGTTTGCCATTGCCGATGATGCTTCGTGGAAACATTTTGGCGCTTATGGTTGTAACTGGGTAAAAACACCTGCCTTTGACCGCGTTGCCAGCGAAGGGATTTTATTTACACGTGCCTACACGCCAAATGCAAAATGTGCCCCGTCACGATCATGCATTTTAACGGGTCGAAATAGTTGGCAATTGGAAGAAGCCGTTAACCACTCCCCTCTTTTCCCCGCGAAATTTAAAACTTATGCTGAAGCACTGGGTGAAAACGGATACTGGGTTGGAAGTGTTGCAAAGGGCTGGGCACCTGGCGATCCGGGAGAAATAAACGGAATAAAACGGCAATTGACAGGGCCGAAATTTGATGAGTTTAAAATCGAACCACCAGCAAAATTTATTTCAAACAACGACTATTCGAAAAACTTTGAAGCTTTTTTGGAAGCTCGTCCCGCTGGCCAACCATTTTGTTTTTGGTATGGGAGTACAGAACCTCACCGCGAATACGAATTTGGTGTTGGAGAAAAATTGGGAGGGAAGAATATTACTGAAATAGATGAAGTCCCAGCTTTTTGGCCCGACGTTGATACAATTAGAAAAGACATGCTCGACTATGCTTTTGAAATTGAATATTTCGACAGCCACCTGCAAAAAATGCTTCAAAAACTCGAAGAAATTGGCGAACTTGAAAATACAATTGTAATTGTAACGGCAGATAACGGGATGCCATTCCCCAGGATAAAAGGTCAGGTTTATGAATACTCGAACCACTTGCCACTCGCAATTATGTGGCCCAATGGAATTAAAAATCCGGGTCGTGTAGTTGATGATTTTGTAAATTTTATTGATTTTGCTCCTACGTATCTCGAAGTTGCCGGACTTAATACGGAAGAAGCTGGAATGCAACATGTTGAAGGGAAAAGTTTAAGCGATATTTTCAATTCAGAACATGAAGGTATTGTAATTCCTGAGCGCAATTTTGTACTTGTTGGCAAGGAACGGCATGATGTTGGCCGTCCCAACGATCAGGGTTATCCGGTACGAGGCATTATTAAGGAAGATTTTCTTTACTTGCGCAATTTCCACTCTGAACGCTGGCCACTGGGAAATCCTGAAACAGGCTATCTTAACTGCGATGGTAGCCCAACAAAAACATATATACTTGACACCCGAAGAAAAAAAGGCATCATGGAATACTGGCAACTTAATTTCGGGAAACGTGTTGCAGAAGAACTTTACAACATTACCGAAGACCCATTTTGCATGAAGAATCTGGTTGGGGACGAGAATTATGCGGAATTGAAATTGCGAATGGAAACAGAAATGGTTAAAAAACTTACAGAACAAGGCGATCCCCGAATATTTGGAGACGGTAATATTTTCGATAACTATCCATATCAGGGTGAAGTACAGAATTATTACAATCGTTACATGGCAGGTGAAAAGGTGAAAGCAGGATGGGTAAATGAGACTGATTATGATGAATTGATTCAACTTTCGGAATAGAAAACAGAGTGATTTGTTAAGATAATACAAACTCCTGCAAAAATCCAATCAAACAAACATGGGTTTCATTTCTCATATTTGCATTTCAAAATAACAAATATGAAAAAAGCGTTTCAGGTTACAAATCCCGATTTTACAAAAAGCCCTCAAACGGGAATGACAAAACAACATTACATTGAGTTGGCTAAATACTTATTGGAGCGGGCATTTGCACATGTTAAATCCATCGATGATCCAATTTCATTCCCAATCGTACCGGGAAAAACATATCCTCAGCCCAATTCACCTGACTGGCGTTACCGATCAGCAGAATTTGAAGCACTGGAAAGAACATTTACGCTGGCCGGACCGTTGATTCATATTGATCCAAATACAGAAATAAAAGGCATAAATCTGCGGGAATATTATTCAAAACAATTCTATAAAACTTTTACACCCGGGCATTCAAATTCATTACCACTTCCAGAAGATTTGCCCGATTCAACCTACCAGTTTACCTGCGAATTTGGCGGTTTGTTTAAAACACTTTTGCTGATACCCGATACCATTTGGACAAACTATTCGGAAGAGCAAAAAAATGAAATGCTGCCTACAATCTCAAAATGGGCGCACCACCGCACTACGCAAAATAACTGGCGGATTTTTAACATAATAGCACTCTCATTCCTTAAAAAACATGGCTACCCGATTGATGACGACTTGTTGAAAAACCATTTGTTGTGGGTTGCGTCCTATCATTCAGGGAACGGCTGGTATTTGGAACAAACGTATAACTACTACTCAATCAGTCTTTTTATAGTATATACAACGATATGGAACCGCACTTTTGGCGATGAATACTATCCTGAAATTGCCGCTATCATCGAAAAATCTGCACAGAAATTAATGGAGTCGCTCACTGGTTTTTTTGGTCGCGACGGTTATATAAACATGTGGTCGCGCAGCATTTGTTACCGTACCTGGGTTTCCGGAGCTTTTCCGGTTGCCTTTATGTTGAAAGACAAAACATTACTTGATCCGGGACTGGCACGGCGGCTATGTTCAGGTTCGTTGTTGCAGTTTGTTACACGCGAAGAATTTTTTGATAATGAAATTCCAAGCCTTGGTTTTTATGGGCAGAAAGAATATATGGTGCAAAACTACAGTTGTGCAGGAAGTCCGTTTTTAATGTTTCTTCCATTTATTTGTCTTGCACTGCCCGATGATTCACCGTTTTGGACAGCCACCGAAAACGAAGGATTCTGGGAGGAATTAGGTTCAGAAACACGTGAAATTGTGTTGGAAAATCCGGGTTTGGTTCTGGCAAATCATGGCAAAACCGGAACTTCTGAAATCATTCCCGGTAAAGTTTATTATGATGATCCTAACTATTCGAAACTGACTTATAATACCCATTTCCCATGGGAAGATCATAATCCACAAGGTGGAACTTCGATGGAATACAGTTACCGAAGCCTTGATCCGCGCGATGTTCGCGGCGATGATGTTAATTTTTATCTTACAGGAATTGCAGTTGGCAACAGTTCGGAGAAAAACAGCGTCTACACCACTTCGCAAAATATGATGTTTAATGGTACGCAAAACGGGATTATTTATCGTCAGGCAATTATGCGAAAACCACCAAACAACGGAGTTGGATACATTATTGATCTGGCGGATATTATTATTCCCGGCGGTGTAATCCGGGTGGATCGCTCGCGTTTGGCTTTTGAATATGAACTGACTTTGGGGCATTTTGGATTACCACACGTAAATGGAGAAAAACCTGTAATCAACCAATTTGAAGATACTGAAAAACAAGTAATTACCGCTTCAATAAAAGACAGACAAGTTGCTTTAATAACGTACAATGGTTGGGATGAGTTAACAAGCATGACCCACGCCAACCGAAATGCCGAAGCCGATGAAAGCACAGTAATTTACGCCCACAAAAAACGTCTGTCAAAAAACCCGGCCATGGAACTGATGATTTCAGTACTGCTGCATAAAACTGATAATTTGGCATGGACTGAAGAAGAATTATCTCCAGTAAAAAATATCGAAATCATGGATGTTACGCCTGCCGCTTCGGCTTTGGGAGCAAAAATCACATTGGCAGACAACAAAGTTTACGAAGTTTATTTTGAGGAAATAGATGGGAAGAGGAGGTGTTAGGTCGTTTTGCACCATGCTTTAGCTTGGTGTGTGGTAGAATTTTAGCAGAATTTTTGCATTAACATCTAATTAATTTCACGGATAAATGGATTGTGATAATTGGATTAAATGCTAAAGCGTTATTACCAATTATTTATTAATCACCGCGCTAAAGCCACGGTGTAAAAGGTTTTAATCTACTTCTTATGATACAGGAGAGATCATTCAGTTTTACAATATTTAGATATTTTTACCCATGAGTCTTTAATTTTTCAATTTTTACCCTAAAATGAAAATTCTGAACCCAAAGATTTTAGCTATTTTAGTTCTTTCAAAAATCAAATCTTAAATAACAATGCGGCAAATCTTACTAATATCCACAATCCTTATTTTTCTTTTTTCCTGCACCGAAAAAAAACAAGTAAAAAATGAATATCCAATTTCTCCGGTTCCGTTTACAAAAGTTAAAGTGAATGATAATTTTTGGGCGAAAAGAATAAAAACCAATCACGATATTACGATTCCAATCGCTATTCAAAAAAGTGAGGAAACAGGGCGGATTGATAATTTCGCAATTGCCGGAGGTTTAAAAGAAGGTGAGTTTTGTTCGCCTTTCCCTTTTGATGATTCTGACATTTATAAGATTATTGAGGGTGCAGCTTACTCACTTCAAATGTTTCCGGATGAAAAAATGGAACATGTAATCGATTCACTTATCGATTTGATAGAACTTGCTCAGGAAGACGATGGTTATCTATTTACAAACCGAACAATCATGGGCGAAAACGGCCACGAATGGATTGGCAAAACGCGTTGGGAAAATGTAGATAATTTAAGCCACGAACTGTATAATCTTGGTCATTTTTATGAAGCCGCAACAGCTTACTATCAAACCACAGGAAAACGCAAAATACTCGATATCGCCATAAAAAGCGCTGATTTAATTGACAATACATTTGGCTACGGAAAAATCGAAAACTACCCGGGTCACCAGGAAATTGAAATTGGCCTGGCTAAACTTTATCGTGTTACAGGAGAAAAACGATACCTCGATTTGGCTAAATTCTTCCTCGACATTCGCGGTAAAGGAACTTTGGGTGAACACCGAACCTACAATCAATCGCACATTCCGGTTGTCGATCAAACCGAAGCTGTTGGTCATTCGGTACGCGCTGCTTATATGTGGTCGGGCATGGCAGATGTGGCAGCACTTACAGGAGATGCAGCCTATGTAAATGCAATCACAAAAATCTGGGAAGATGTGGTTTACAAAAAACTGTACATTACCGGGGGAATTGGTGCCGAAGGCGGCCACGAAGGATTTGGAGGACCTTACGAACTGCCCAACATGCGCGCTTATTGTGAAACCTGCGCTGCCATAGCCAATGTTTTTTGGAACCACCGAATGTTTTTAATGACCGGCGATGCAAAATATATCGATGTGCTGGAACGCTCACTTTATAACAATGTACTTTCGGGAGTTTCTATAGGTGGCGACCATTTTTTCTATCCCAACCCACTTGAATCCATCGGTCAGCACCAGCGAAGCGAGTGGTTTGGATGCGCCTGCTGCCCGTCAAATATTTCGCGTTTTATTCCTTCGATGCCCAATTACATTTATGCACAAACCAACGAGAAAATTTATATCAATCTTTTTGTTCCAAGTTCAACCACTTTTGAAATCGAAAACAAAAAAATTGAAATCACCCAAACCAGCGAAATGCCCTGGAATGGAAATATATCGCTTACAATTCAACCTGAAAAACCAACAAAAGCAAAGCTGTTTATCCGTAATCCCGGATGGGCATCGGAAAATCCGGTTCCCGGCGATTTGTATTCATTTTTGAATTCTCCTTCAGCAAAAACAGTTTTTAAAATAAATGGGGAAGAAGTTTCGCCAAAAATGGAAAATGGTTACGCTGTTATTTCAAAAAC
>JBFHJA010000014.1:0-24529 GCA_041596165.1 Draconibacterium sp.
GACTGTTAAAAACACTTTTATCAGTTCAGTTTTCGGTGAAAAATTCAAAACTGACGATGCTGTTTTAAGTGCTGCACAGTTGGAAACCTGGTTCCTCGAAACATCAAAAAGAAATAAAGTAATCGAAAATGGTAGTGAGGTAAAAATTACAGACCCATTCAATCTTACTTCTCCCAATTTCCAGCCAATGACAGGCTCGCCGGTGTTTAACGCTTCCTACTGGTCAACTACTCCAGTTGTTGATTTAGAAGTTGCTTCAAATATGAATTCAGTTCGCAACTTTCCAAATCCATTCAATGGAATCACAAATATTGAAATCCAACTTCGCAAAAGTGAAAACGTACGCGTCGTAATATTTAATATTTCGGGAGCAGTTGTTTCTGAAATTCAAAATGGCGATTTATACGAAGGAACATATAATTTTACTTTCGATGCTTCGCAATTGCCAAAAGGACTTTATTTCGGTAAAGTAATAATGGGTAGCGAAGTTCAGACTTTAAAACTGATAGCTCAATAATACAATGATGCTCCGGTACAATATTTGACCTTGCAGTGTTTGAAAAAGTTGGCGAAAGCCAATTTTTAAAGCCCCGGATTTCTCCGGGGCTTTTATCAACTTTTAAGCACTGCGCGCCGTATTAACCCCCAAACGCACATTTTTTCAAACACTGTAATTTTAAACGATATGAAACAATTTTTTCTCATTCTTTTTTTAATAACCTGTGCGCAAGGAATTATAAATGCTCAGGATTTGGTAGAAAAAGAAGATACCTATTTTTTAAACGGTGAACTTTACACCGGAAAATGGACGACCTATTATGACAATGAAACTGTAAAAATGGTTACCGAAATTAAAAAAGGGTTGAAAGACGGTCAGACCAAAATCTGGTTCGAGGATGGTCAACTCAACGAAATCCGCTCTTACAAAAAAAACAAAATGCACGGAAAGTGGGTCATGTACAACAACCACAACATTAAAATTTCGGTGGCACGCTACAAAAACGGCATGAAACATGGCAAGTGGACCATTTGGAACGACTACGGGAACTTGCTTTATGAGCTGGAATACACAAACGGCGAAAAAACCGGCACATGGAAAAACTACAACGATAAGGGCGAATTGGTAAGCGAAAGGAAGTATTGAGTTTTACATGTCTAACCCAATAATAATAATAATAATAAGGTTAAGGTCATTTTTGGCGAACTTTATCTACTGAGGTTTTATTATTTGAAATAAGGTTTTTGCTACTAATTACATGAAAATATATTTAAAAACCCTAACAGTCATTTTTGACAATCTTTAAACACTGAGGTTTTACTAATAGAAATAAAGTTTTTGCTGATAATCAAATGAAAATGGATTTGAAAAACCTTATCTAAATTTTTTCAACCTTAGTAGCAGTCAGAATTGTCCAGCCCAACCTTATTGACCTTATTTTTTCAGGGAATCTTGATAGAATTTTATAAATTCATTGTATTCCTCCTCGAAACTTACTTTTTTGTGGTGTTCAGGTTGATTTAAAATGTATTTACAAACCCGTTCTATGTCCGATTTCGATACTGAAAAAGCCGATGCTGATTGTTGCCATTTGAAATTGCCAACTGATAATTTATTTTCGTTTATAAACTCCTCAGAACTATCAGCTATTATTGTCGCCAGATCATGTTCAGAGAGCGAAGGAGATCGCGAAACTAAAAAATGGACATGTTCTGGATTGGCATAAATCGCATATAATTTTGAAGAATTATGTTTTACAATCCCCGTTATGTATTTTTCAATCCTATTTCTATTTTCCTTTGGAATCAACGGAAGCCTTTGAAAGGTCGTAAACACAAAATGGGTGTAAAGATTGTTATATTCGATTTTCATTTTCATTAAAATTAATAAGGTTATATCTTATATGTTAATTTATAGGCTACTAAGGTTTTTAGTTTAAAAATAAGGTTTTTAGAAATTTATTTAAATAGGTTTTTGCTATAAAATGGAGAAAGGTTTTTATGGATAGGATTCAAGAAACCTTATCCAAATTTCTACAACCTCAGTAGCAGCCAGATTCACCCACCATGACACCTACCTTATTAACCTTATTTTTTTAGAAACCAATCTCCTTTTTCAAACAACTTATTTAACAAAACTGTAATATTTCTGTAACCGCCTTTTAACAGCACCCATGTACTTTTACATTACGAATAACAACAGAAAAAAACTCAAGACCATGAAAAAATTTGCAATCATATTTTTACTCGCGATAACAGTTATTGCGGTAAATGCCAAAGAAAACGACAAAAACACAGGGGACACTGAAAACTCTGCAACATTGGTTCTTTCAGGCACAGTAGCCGACCAAAACTCAGGCGAATCACTTGTAGGTGTTGAAGTTAAACTGGAAGGAACCGATTTGAAAACCTACACCGATTTTGATGGAAAATTCGCTTTTAAAAATGTAAAACCAGGCGAATACAAAGTGGTTACCAATTACATTTCGTACCAAAAACAGTCGGAAACATTAGAAGTAAATTCAAAACAAAACGAATTAAAAATAAAGTTGCAGGCCTCGAATTAATTATCGAATCATGCAATTTACTTAAGATTGAATCCGCCCTTGAGAGCAAGGGCGGTTTTCATGCTTAAAAATGGCTGTCAGATTTCTGGCAGCCATTCTTGCTTTCTATCCACGGTTTGACCACAAGTCGTCAAGAGAATAGTTGACATAGTTCAATTCAATTCCCTATTTTTGCTGAAGTAATCATCAACTAAAAATACAGGCAATGAAATTCCGTTTTCAAGTTCTTCTGATTGTGTTTGCAACTCTTTTTTCGTGTTCGAAAAAACAAGTTGAAATTCCACTTTCGGAACACCCGCAGCCGATTTTTGAACGCGCAGTTTGGCAAAACCTGAATGGATACTGGCAATTTAAAGCCGACTCAACGAACATTGGGTTAAGCGAAAACTGGCAGGAAAACACAGCAACTTTCGACAAAAAAATCCTAGTTCCATTTTCCTGGGCAAGCCCATTGAGCGAAATTAAAATGCCAAAAGTGAATGTTGGCTGGTATTCCCGCACTTTCAAAATCGATAATCCTGAATTGAGGAATGAGAAAGAGACCTATCTGGTTTTTTGTGCCAGTGATTTCAACACCACGGTTTGGATTAATGGTACGGAAATCGGCAGTCATACCGGTGGTTATGTTCCTTTCGATTTTAATATTTCGGAAGTTTTAAAAGAAGGAGAAAATACGATAGTTGTTCGGGTAGAGGATGAAGAATTGAAAAACCGCCCATCGGGAAAACAGTATTACGGAAACGCAAAGGGAATTTGGCAAACTGTTTATTTGGAAGCCCGCCCCGAAAACCATATCACTCAAATTAAATTTACACCAGATATCGACAATTCGCAGCTTACTACCGAAGTCAAACTATCAAAAAACAGTGCTTCTCCTGTAAAATTTTATCTGAAAGGAAAAGGGAATAACATCGATTTTGAAGGTGAAATCCCGGCAAACAGTTCATCGGCAATATATAAAATTACTGTTGAAGACATGAAATTATGGGATTTGGACAACCCGTTTTTATATGAAGTTACAGCATCTGTTTCAGGCGAAAGCGGGATTGATGAAGTTTCAACTTATTTCGGGATGCGCAAAATTTCGGCCATGCAGGTTCCCGGACAGGAATTTCAATATGTTGCACTGAACAACAAACCCATTTACATGAAACTCACGCTCGACCAAAGTTATCACCCCGATGGATTTTACACTTTCCCATCCGACCAATTTATGAAAGAAGAAATTCAGCGTGCAAAAGATTTGGGATTAAACGGTTTACGCATTCACATAAAAGCCGAAATGCCACGTAAATTATATTGGGCCGATAAATTGGGATTACTGATTCAGGAAGACATCCCAAATTTTTGGGGACAGCCAGACTCAATTGCAAAAGCAAATTGGGAATACATTGCTGAAAAAGAAATGGCGCGCGACTATAACCATCCCAGCATATTTTCCTGGGTGCTTTTCAACGAAACCTGGGGTTTATTTTCAGAAGATTCGATTAATGGCCGCAGCTACACACCCGAAACACAAAACTGGGTGCGTGAACGTTACCACATTGCAAAATCAAGCGACCCAACCCGGTTAATTGAAGACAATTCACCATGCAACTGGGATCATGTAATAACAGATATCAATACCTGGCACGCCTATATTCCGGCTCGAAACTGGTCGGGGTTTTTGGATGAAATTGTGAAAAATACTTATCCCGGTTCAACGCACAATTATATTGGCGGAAATGTGCAGGGCAACCAACCCATGTTTAACTCTGAATGTGGCGCAGTTTGGGGTTATTCGGGCAGCACCGGCGATATTGACCTGACTTGGGAATATCACATTATGATGAACGAATTTCGCAAACGACCAAAAATTGCAGGCTTCCTTTTTACTGAATTTCATGATGTGATAAACGAATGGAATGGTTATTACCGCTTCGACCGCTCAAAAAAAATATTCGGGCTTGATGAAATTGTTCCCGGAATGACAATGAATGATTTTCATAAAGATTTGTACGTGGTTGCAGGAGACGATTTCTATCAGAATTATGAACAGAATTCCCCTGTGCAAATCCCGATTGGAATTAGTGCCGTAACAAGTGAAATTCCGGAAAATTTGAAATTGAAATATGAACTTTATGGCTGGAATAATCTGGGAAATAAAGTGGAACAAGGTAAAGGCGAGATTAAAGTTTTAACAGAACCTTTCAAATTTACACCCTTGATTCCTGTAGAATTTACCACTCCAAACGAAAACATGTTAATGATTTTGGCAACAACTTTGGAGGATGGATCAGGTAAAGTTGTGCAACACAATTTTGTTCCATTCACTGTTAATGGAAAATCGGAAACAGATGAACTAATTATCACAAAATCACCTGCTGAATTTACCAGTGCCGACTGGTCAATAAAATATAAGGCAACACAAAATGGCTCAAAAGTATGGGGAATGGGATCCGGTTATTTTGAATATGAATTCGAATTACCAAAAGATTTGAATGCCGATAAAGTGAGAAGTATTGAGTTCAGGGCAGAACTGGCATCCCGTTATCCGCAGGAAAAATACCTGGAAGAAGGTGATGCAGAACGAATTGGGATGACTGTTGTTTCTGAAAAAGGTACAATCCCCGGATATGGAAAAAACAGCTACCCGCAAACCGATGAAAAACTGCATGGTTCGTTGGTAACCATCACCACCGAGAGTCACAAACTTGATCAAATAGAGTTGCCCGATGATCCGGCCGATCACCAGGGAATACTTTCGTGGATGAATCAAATACCCGGGAAAGACGGAGATGCAGAAACCCGTATACCATGGTTGCTGGATGAACCCGGTTCGTACGGTTATTTGGTTAAAGTTGAGCTGGATGAGAATTTGAAAAAATCGGTTCTGGAAAACGGCAAAATTACAATTCAGTTGCATGTTGATGAATCGACAAATGACCGTGGTGGATTATCAATTTATGGAGCAAAATCAGGAAAATATCCAATGGATTTGACCCTTAAAATTTCGATGAAAGATTAGTTTATCTGCTTAATATCTTTATTTATAAACCCCTTCTTCGTCAAGAATCTTGAGAATCAATTTCCTCATTGAATCAATTTTTTATGATTTGGAAATAGTATAAAAAGTGAAAATTTTACTTTAGTGAGAGATAAAAAAAGTGCATTAAACATAAAATATTCCAGGCGATTACTTGTCACTTTTGCAATGATGTAGTCTATCTATCCCCTATCAATGCCAAAATTAGGCCATTTTTTTTTCAAAAAAGATTAGTTAAAACTACTCTCCTTTTCATTTTTAATGGAATCAGATTCTTCTGTTTTACAGCATGAGTTAATTGACATTTGGAAATTATTATGTACATTCCAAAAGGATTATATCAAACTAAAAACAAACCAAAATGAGAAAAAAAATTTTAAACCTAATTCTTTCCTCAGTACTACTTGTCATTGCTATTTCTTGCAGTGAAGATGATTTTACTGACATCGGTGGTTCTCAATCAACAATTGGCGAAGTGGGAAATTCTATCGACTGGGGACCCATCCAGGGAGTATCAGTACAAAAAATGACAGTTACAAAGTTGGAAGACGGAGTCTCGACATTCTCCTGTTCAGCAACAGCAACAAACAACAGTTATGTTGATTTATTAAAATTGGTGCCAACTGAAAGATTTCCGGGTACAGTAACTATTTCCGGGAATAAAGTGGATGCAACAGTAAACGCAAAGATTACGGAAGAAGGAGCTCAAGTTGTTTTTAACGATGGAAGTAAACTTACTTTGGTAAACTATGACTCAAAAGTTGGTGATAAATATACTGCGAATGTTGGTGGAGTTAAGTTAGAAAATGAAGTTACCGAGAAATCATCAGACGATGATTTTTACTGGGAAGGCATGTATATTAAAGTAATTAAAGTACGGTACAAAAGCAATTCACCGGGTATTTTGCATGTCGATCATATTTACAATCACAAGTTTGGCCTTGTTGGTTTAGATATTTATTTTGAAGATGGAACTATTAAATATATAGGTTGTGTTTGTTAACTCAAAGTCTTTACATGCATTCAAAACTTTCTGTTTTCCCATTTAAAGCAAAATTTTTAGGATTGATTTTAATGGTTTTGGCCGTGCCTTTTGCCTACTTGTATTTTTGGGGAGGGAAACCGGATATTTTCAATTTTAAAACTTTTGCTTTTGTTACAACCTATCTTAAAACGCAGTATTTTGTGGTGTCGCAAACAAATATTTTAGATGAGTTGGCAGCAGTTCTATTTTTAGCAGGAATATCACTAGTATCCTTTTCAAAAGAGAAAAACGAAAAACCACATTTTGATATTTTGCGGTCAAAGGCACTTGTTAATGCTGTTTTTATTGCAATAGTTTTATGGATGGCTTCGTTTCTGCTGATTTACGGAATGGCAATTTTCATTGTATCCTTTGTAATTTTTGTGATTTTCCTGATTGTGTATAATCTGTTGTTTAGGTTATATTTATTGAAAAATAAAAAATCAACAAAAAGTTCTTGACGATAAAAATGGAGTACATAAAAAAAAACTATACAAGGTTTTTAATCCTGTTGTTTTCGCTAGTATTAATATGGTCGGCAATAGATCCAAAAGATTATTCTGTTTGGCTTCTTGAAATTTCAGGCGTAATTTTTATCGTTGCAGTTTATATCTTTTTCCAAATCAAAATTAATTTCTCCAAAACCACAAATACTTGGGTTTTTATTGGTGCTTGTTTGATAACTATTGGTGCTCATTATTCTTTCCCTAATGTTCCGGTTTTTAATGGTATAGACGGATTATTTGAACCCAACAGAAATAACTTCGACAAATTGGGGCACGTAGTACAGGGCATTATTCCGGTTTTAATTGCGAGAGAAATTCTTGTTAAAAACAAAGTAATGAAGGATATCTTTTGGATTAATTTTCTCTCCATTTGTGTTGCTGTAACAGTAAGTGCTTTGTATGAATTAATTGAATGGCTATTTATAATTGTTTTAGGAGATAATCGTTTCACGTCGGATGTATTGGGCACTCAAGGTTATTTCTGGGATGCTCAATCGGATATTTTATGTGCTTTAATTGGTGCTGTATTAACCATTTTTTTGGGCCGAAAACATTTATTATCAATAACAGAACAGTCTGTTTTAAATAACAATGCATAAAAACTGATAATTTTAAATGCATTGTTTGTAAATTTATAACTCTACAATAACATATATGTATTTACTAATTTGACCGGGGGTGGTTCCACTAAAATTTTTTAAACCAAAAGAAAATGAACTAAACCTGCTGAAACCGGATTTTAATGTAAAAATTTCCATTATCATCACATCGCATTCAAGTGATTTCAAATATTTCCTGGTTGCTCCGATTCAATAATCGTTTGTAAACTTATTGAAATTCCCCAAAAACTCTTTCATTTCAAATAGACGTAAAACTTCCAATATCAATTCTGTTTTTTGCAAGTTAAACTCAGCAAGAACAATATTAGAAGTCTCGTTAGGATAAAAATATATAAATCCTGTTTTTGACAATTTCCTCTAAAACAATTTACAAACAGTGTAGAACTGATAAATACTGAACCATAAACACGTTCGATCAAATAACAATGTTATAGTTTTAATCCCAATACAATAATTATTTATACTGAACATGAGTCAACAGGATTTTTAAACTAATAAGTGGTGGCATAACCTGTCAAATTTGCATGGCAAGTATGGCAAAATATGCGCATCTACGAAATTTTCAAACTACCACATCCCCTATTTTAGAACCGACCCTTTGCATTGCTATCCGCAAAAAATAATTTGATACCAAATAGCTTTATTATCGAAACTTTAAGTTATTTTGAAAAAAAACTTTCAACTAAAAAACAAACTACATGACCAGTTTCAAACAACGTCGTTTCGTCCTTTTACTGTTAACTACAACATTCTTTTCAGCTATACAAGCCCAAAACTGGCCATGCTGGCGAGGTCCAAGCGGTGACGGGAAAAGCTCCGAAATCAATTTACCAGTAAAATGGGATTCAATTACAAATGTGTTGTGGAAAAGCGAAGTCCCCGGAACAGGGCATTCTTCACTCATAATCTGGGAGGATAAGCTATTTACAATTACAGCATTTACAGAAACTTCCGAGAAATCGTTACTCTGTTTCAACGCCAAAACCGGAGATTTACTGTGGCAAAAAACAATAATCAAATCTGATTTTGAAGGCAAGCACAATGACAATAGTTATGCCTCGGGCACGCCAGCTACTGATGGAAATCTTGTCTATGTCTCGGTTCTGGATAAAAATGATGTAGTGGTTGCAGCTTATGATTTTGCCGGAAATCAGGCTTGGATTCAACGCCCTGGTAAATTTTCAAGTCCTCATGGTTACAGTTGTTCCCCGGCATTATTCGAAGGCAAAGTAATAATTAACGGAGACAGCAAGGGTGAAGCTTTTGTTGCAGCGTTAAATAAAACAGATGGCAAAATAATATGGAAAGTTGACCACGATAAACCGGCACACAGTTTTAGCACACCTATATTCAGAGAAATTGCCGGAAAAAAACAAATGATTTTTTGTGGGAACAAAGAAATTGCTTCCTACAATCCCAATGACGGAACCCGGTATTGGTGGGTAAACGGGCCATCTGATGATTTTTGCTCGAGCCCTGTTTACAATGAAAAATTAGATTTGGTACTGGTAAGTAGTGCCTGGCCACAACGTCATTTGCTTGCGATTAAACCCGATGGGAAAGGAGATGTTACCGAAAGTAAAGTTGTTTGGCAAACCACAAAAGGTGCATATTATGTTCCTTCGCCGGTTTGCACCGATGACTACCTTTTTACTACAATGACCAACGGTCAGGTTCATTGTATTGAAGCTGCAACAGGAAATATCATTTGGACAGAAAATCTGGGAAAACAATATTCTTCATCCGTTTTGGCAAATGGATTGGTTTATATGCCTAATGACGAGGGCATTATAACAGTAATTAAACCAGGTGCTGAATTCGAAATGATTGCTCAAAATTCAATCGGCGAAAAGATGAATGCTTCACCTGCTATTAGTAACGGGAAAATTTATTTGCGAGGAGACAAGCACATTTATTGTATCGGTGCTAAATAGTCATCGTATCGTATGATATAAAATACAACCCGAATTACTTAAAAATATTTAAACAACAAGTTAACGCTGATATTTTTTCTAATTTGCGCCGAAATTTATTTTCGTACAAAACAGTCTTAAAACATGGTGTCACGCAGACAATTTTTAGGTGCAGCAGCTACCGCAACAGCAGGAATAACAATTCTACCATCGAACGTAATTGCAGGTTTTGGTTATAAACCACCAAGCGATAAGTTAAATATTGCCGGAATTGGTGTTGGTGGAAAAGGCTTCACCAACCTCAAAAATATGGAAACTGAAAATATTGTAGCCTTGTGTGATGTTGACTGGGAATATGCTGACAGAAATGCTTTTAAACGTTGGTCTCAGGCAAAAAAATACTCGGATTACCGTGAAATGTTTGATCAGCAAAAAAATATCGATGCGGTAATGATTGCCACACCCGACCATTCACATGCTTTGCCGGCAGTTATTGCAATGCGTCAGGGAATGCATGCATTTGTGCAAAAACCATTGACTCATTCGGTTTATGAATCACGTATTTTACGTGAAACTGCAAATCGATACAGTGTTGCTACACAAATGGGAAACCAGGGAAATTCAGATGAAGGTATCAGATTGATTTGTGAATGGATTTGGGCCGGTGCAATAGGCGAGGTTACTCATGTTGATACCTGGACCAACCGCCCTATCTGGCCGCAGGGACTTTCAACACCCGAAAAAAGTAAACGCATACCCAAAACATTAAACTGGGATTTATTTGTGGGAACCGCAAAATGGCGCGAGTACAATCCGATTTATCATCCCTGGAACTGGCGTGGCTGGTGGGATTTTGGTACCGGCGCACTTGGCGATATGGGTTGCCACATTATTGATCCTGTTTTTAAGGCTTTGTTGCTTGAGTATCCAACTTCGGTTGAGGCAAGTTCTTCTTCATTTAATAACGACTCACCTCCTAACGCTGAGTTTGTGCGATACGAATTTCCACGAAGGGATAATTTACCAAAAGTTGGCATGCCACCTGTAACCATAAATTGGTATGATGGCGGATTTATGCCACCCCGCCCCGATGAACTTCAACTTGGCGAACAAATGGGTGATGATGGTGGAGGCTGCATTTTTTATGGGACGAAAGGAAAAATTATGTGTGGAACTTATGCAAAAAATCCGACACTGTTACCAACACGTGAAATGGCAAATTTCGCTCAGCCGCAAAAAACAATTCGCCGCATTTCAAATGCCATGGAGGGTGGGCATGAGCAGGATTGGATTAGAGCATGTAAAGAAGATAAGAATTACAGGCTTGAAGCCTCCTCAAATTTCAATTATTCAGGGCCGTTAAACGAAATGGTTGTTATGGGAGTTTTGGCAGTCCGGCTTCAGAGTTTGCAAAGAAAATTATTGTGGGATGGCGTAAATATGAGGTTTACAAACATTTCACCTTCTGACAGTATAAAGGTTCTTTCCAAAGATGAATTTGAAATTCTTAATGGCGATCCCAAATTCAAAAAAGAATACAAAACTTTGAATGCATTTGAAATGGCTGAAGAGTGGGTTCGTCATACATACAGAAATGGGTGGGAGCAGATTTGAGAAATTTATCGTTTATAAAATCAATTATTGAATTGCTTAAATTAAGTTTATGCTTCTGCATCAATTCAAAGTATTTTGACAATTAAAACAACATCTATAATTTTCACAGTACACAAAACAAAAAAGATAACGATTTAAACCACCACCCGGATTAAATAGGAGGTTCGTCGGCTTGATTGTGGTATGGTGATTCCATTTTTCGTCCTCCGTACGGAAACCGTTGAGACATTATATTTAGAATTTCGTTTGCGGTACTTTCAATGGGTTTATTGGAAACATTAACAACAGTAAAACCTCCCTTGTCGAAAACAAACATGGCTTTCCTGATTTCTTCCCTCACCTCCCGTTCATCGACATATGATTCAATTTGATGATTATTCCAGCCTTGCAATCTTTTTTTGCGATGTGCAATTAATTGTGCAGCAGATATATGCAACCCGAAAACCCGTTGAGAATCAATTTCAAACAACTCTTTTGGGGGATTGACTCCAGGAACTAAAGGTACATTTGCAACTTTCCAACCATACATGGCCAGGTAAACACTGAGTGGGGTTTTTCCCGCCCGCGAAACACCGGTAAGAATAATTTCAGCATTTTTCAAACGTTCAGGGCTCATACCGTCATCATGCGAAAGCGTAAATTCAATAGATTCAATCCTATCGAAATATTGATAATTAATTTCGCGGTACAAACCAGGATGCATTAAGGGTTTAATATCTAATGATTCATCAAGAAAACCTGCAAGTTTTCCCATCAAATCAACCTCGCGAACACCAAATTCCTCACACAACTCAACAACCCTTTTCCTTAAAAATCCATTTACAAGGGTGTGTACAATTATTCCGCCATCGGTTTTTGCTTTCATTACAACGTCAAAAAGCTCGTCTTCACTGTTCATGTTCGAAACAATAATCACTGGTATTTTATTCTCCGGATATTGAATCAAAACGGCTTGAACCATATTATTTCCGGCTATTCCACGTCCGCCGGATACAACATAAATTGGGGAAGTTGGTTTTATATTTTGATTAATCATTTAGCTATTTTCTAATTTAAACAAAAAAAAATGTCCCATGTTCTATAAACTTTAATCCTTATCAAAAACAAGGTTGTATACTTCAAATCGAAAAACTTCTATAGGTTTTCTTCGCTTTAAGTATTTTATTGATTTTCCGATCTCTTTAACTGTTTTATTGGTTTTATTACCACCTCAAAATTACATGACGGGCAATTATAAATCTCGCATCCAGTGCAGGCAAAACAATTGCTGCAGCTTCTGTCAACATCGAGATTTGAAAACTGAAACCCGCACGAATTACATGTATAAAACTTCTCTTTCTTTGATGAAATCATATTAAAAAGTACTTCAACCAACCGCAGTAAACTTAGGAAATATGAAACAGAATAATTTAGAACATTGGCAAAAACATAAATAAATCTGGGAGTATTAATACTATTTTAAAAAAATTGAACATTAAATAACCATAAAATCAAAATTTACAGGTCTTTATAGATTAATACATTTGCGAAAAAATCACTTCACTTTCGGAGGAACCGGATCATAACCGTGGGTTCCCCAAGGGTGACATTTCGAAATACGACGTGTTGCAAGCCAAAAGCCTTTAAACGGGCCATGTATTTTTATTGCCTGAACTGCATATTCGGAACAAGTTGGCACATGCCTGCATGACGCCGGTGTAAATGGAGAAATTGCATATTTATAAATATAAACAGGGATAAGAAAGATCCATCCCAATACTTTTAAAACCGCTTTGACTATAAAATGCATTTAAATAATTATCAGGTTGCAAATCTACAACTAAATAAAATCTAATTGGTTCATTCCATATCTAACTCCAAATAAATAAGTGGAATACTTGGTAATAAAAACAATTGAATTGTATAATATTTCTATTTTTGTACACTTCAACACAAACTTTGATTTAATAAACTATAAACTAAATTCAGTAGGATGAAAAAAGTAGCAATAGGGGTTGATATTGGTGGGACTAATACTGCCATTGGAGTGGTAGATGAAGCAGGAAATGTTATGGTTAAAGATAATATCCCAACTCCTTCGCACGGTGACATCAACAAATACATCGCTGACTTGGCAGACGCAATAAATGAGCTGATCAGATCAGTAATATTACTAAATGAAGATATTAAAGTTATGGGGATCGGCATTGGTGCTCCAAATGGAAATTACTATAGCGGGAATATCGAATATGCAGCTAATCTTTCTTTTAGAGGGGTTGTACATTTAATAGAATTACTTCGCACTCATTTTCCCAAAATGCCGGCACTCGTATTAACCAATGATGCAAATGCAGCGGCCATTGGCGAAATGATTTATGGTGGTGCAAAAGGAATGAAAAACTTTGTATTGTTTACATTGGGTACCGGGATAGGAAGCGGCATTGTAGTAAACGGCGATTTAGTTTATGGCAGCGATGGATTTGCAGGTGAAATTGGACATACAACTTTGGTTCCCGGTGGCCGTCCTTGTGGATGTTCTTCATTGGGCCATTTGGAAGCATATTGCTCAGCATCTGGGATGAAGCGCACGGCATTTGACCTCCTTGTACAATATAATGCAAATGACAGTTTGCTCGCAGACAAATCGTTCAGAGAACTTGATTCGAAAATGATTTTTGAAGCAGCTGAAAAAGGCGACAAAGTTGCAATAGAAGTATTTGAAAAAACAGGTAACTGGTTAGGCATAACTTTAGCCGACACAGTGCATTATCTAAGTCCCGAGGCTATTTTTCTATTTGGCGGACCTACCGCAGCTGGTGATTACATTTTCAAGCCCACAAAAGAAAGCATGGAAAAACACTTGCTGCCTTTTTTCAAAAACAAGATTAAAATTTTACCCTCGAAACTAAAACCTGGTGATGCGGCTATTGTTGGCGCCAGTGCTTTGGTTTGGAAAGAAATTGAAAAATAATTTCAATTTTGAAATGAAATAGAGCGGATTTCTAAAAAAGATCCGCTTTTTTTAATATTTAATCTACCTTAGTGTTTTACCCGTTGCGCTATGAAATTAATAGTTGATTCAAGTTCATGCTCAGATCACGCTACCTTAATCGACAGCTTCAAAGAGCTGTATACCAATGCTTTTCCTGACATTAATGAACGTGAAGACTTTGAAGTAATTCTACAAAGAGTTTTCGGTGAAAACCAACAGAATGAACCCCACTCAATTCTGATTTTAACTACAACCACTGGCAATAAACCTGAAGTTTCAGGAGGTTTAATTGTGGATTGGTACGAAAATAGCAAGGCAATTCACCTTATTTATCTTGTTACTGCAGAAAAATACAGGGGAAAAGGAATTGCAAAAAGCTTAATTAACAAAGGCATAAAATCCATTATTGAATGGATTAAAAATGAGAGGGGAATCGAAATTCGAAATGTTTTTTTTGAATCGAATAACCCCGAAAAAACAGAAAATGACAACTTTGATACAATTCAACGGCTGGAAATATTTTCGCAACTGGGCGCAAAATGGATTAACATTCCCTATGTTCAACCTGCTTTAGATGCAAAAAAGAAAGAGGTCGATAATTTATATCTGCTGTCATTCACACAATTCAATGTAAAAGGAGATAAAATTTCTGAAATTGAAATAATTGATTTTCTTAAAGACTTATATTTAAGCTTAAAACAGACTGATAAAAATAAATCATTTATCAGGATGCAAAATGAATTGGAAAAACAAAAGAATAATGATGGAGATATTGAATTGCAGCATATTCCGGAAAGTTCTTATTTCAAATTCTATAAATCATCAGTAACGTGGCATTTTGTACAGAATAAGAAATGTCATAATGAAATTTCATCAAAAAACCCTTATTCTTCGTTTGAAAATGACTTGCTGAATTTTCATAATCAAAAGAAACCACCGTTTATGTGTGGGTTTAATAAAAAGTGGTTTTATGATGCAAAAATAATTTTCCCTGCCAATTACAATTATACTTCAGAAGGACGCACACACAAAAAATCGACAAACTCCAAAAGGATTGAACTGGAAGTAAATTTATCGGTTAGCTCAACCACATTTGAAAACTCTGACAATACAATCTGGCATCTGACTTTTGCGCCAAAAGAAAACAACTGGTTTACCGAGTGCGATTTGATAAAACTTTCAACAATGTTTGGCAGCTCGCAGGAAAAATCAAGTGTAAGGGATAACATAAAAATTACGGTTCCAAATAAGAATTTGCGTGACATAAAGCCCGGGGATTTAATCAGCTGCCTGGGATTAATTGAGAATAACACCAAATTAGAAAATCTAAAAACTGGTATTATTCAGATTGAAACTTACAGGCTGGATTCTAAACAGGAAATAAGTTTTAGTACTTTTTTTAAAGTATTCCAAAAGAAAAATAAACGTGAAATCGAAGAGGGTTCTCTAATGCAATTCTCAAAAGCCTTGTGCGGTATTATTTTAGGAATATTCGATTTTAACAGAATGGACAAGGAAGAAATATTTGATACCATTCAACCCATTGTGCAGGCTGATTCTTCATTTATGGTTTTATGCAGAGGATCTCTGCTTAAAATATCCGAGGAAGATGAAATCATGGAGTCTGTGTCAAATCATGTTGTTGTGAGCCCATATTTGCTCGTTCCAAATACAGTGCTGGCATACAATGAATTTATTTTGATGAATGCAAAAAATGAAATTGACTCCGCTTTGAATCCTAATCATAAAAAAAGTTTTAAAGAGCTTGAAACCAGCCAAAGAAGTGTGAGAAACATCTTAAACGTGCAATATCTTCGCGAGATTTTTCAATACCCCAGCGAGAAAGAAATTGTTGAATGTGGTAATTCACAGCGTGGTATAATCAATTTATCCGACACAATAATTAAAAGACAGGAAGAACTATCGGAGCTAATCGAGACTAGAAAAGCGAACAAGTCAAATTTGTCGGATGCCATTTTAAATGCGCTGCTTGGATTTATTGCAGCCCTGCAACTCAAGGGTTTATTTGAAGAGTTAATGAAGGGAAAATGTTCTGACAGTTTAATATATACTTTCACTGCTGTTTTTGCCGGTGCCGTGGCTGGCGCAATATTTTGGCTAATTTGGCTGAAGAAGAAATAGTTAAAAATTACTGGTGAATACATTAAAACAGTCGCTTTTCAAATCAGTATTTATAGTTTCTGATTTTTGACTGAAATGAATAATCTCCTCAGGAAATTCCAACCAAAAAACATTCAACACAAGATCAATATTAAGTACCTGAAAACAAGCCGATAACGCCCGGGTCTATTTTTGTTAATAATTTCCTAATATCATTTTTGGTATTTACTTTTTACTACTTTCGCCAAGTTTTTCACAATTAAAAGAATTGAAAATGCCATTTATATTTATAGCATTATTGAGTTTAATGAGCTGTACTACAGAAGGTCAGAAATTTGTAGCTCCCCTCGATTACAATGCTGAAATTTCAATCCCTTTTGATTTCGAGAATCATGATTTAAAGCCGCTTGTTACGTTGCTTGATGATCCTTTACAAAAGGATTTAACAACAGTAATCAATGCACATCCACAATGGAAAAGACTTGTTGATCAGAAAAAGATGGCAGTGGGTTTGGTTTTATTAAACGACACAAGCAATGTAAAATTTGCGAATGTGAACGGGAACGATATTATGTATGCTGCCAGTTTACCAAAAATCGCAATACTTCTGGCTGCAATGGATGCCATAGAAAAAGGGGAAATAAAAGAAACCGAAGCATTAAAAAGTGACATGCGCAAAATGATGTCGCGTTCGGATAACGATGCAGCAACAAGTATTATGGACCAACTTGGGTTTGAGAAAATTGAAAACGTTTTAAAAGATCCGAAATATCTGTTATATGATGAAGAAAATGGTGGTGGGCTTTGGGTCGGGAAAAGGTATGCTCAAACTGGCCGCCGCTACCCCGAACCAATTAAAGGAATCAGCCATGCAGCTACTGTAAATCAGGTTTGCAGATTTTATTATATGCTGGTGTACGGAAAACTGGTTAATCATGATCGTTCGGAACAAATGCTGGGTTATATGCAGGATCCCGAGTTACATCATAAATTTGTTAATTCTCTTGAAAAAATTGCTCCAAAAGCCAAACTATTTCGCAAATCAGGGACATGGCATAATTTCCATGCCGATTCAATATTGGTTTGGGGCCCGGGAAGAAAATATGTATTGGTTGCACTTGCCGAGGATTCTGATGGCGAGCGCATTTTAAGAGAACTGGCAATAAAAGTTGATGCAATTACAAACCACAAGAATTAATAATTATCTTGCACAATTCAACGCCGATATGCATAAATGGAATTCAACCAAATTACCTGGACGAATGAAACTTTAATAAAAGCAATAAAATTATTGCTGTCGAAAACATTTGATTTGCGGGAAGGGGAATACAAACGTGCCTTCCTGATGCAACTGAATATTTTCCTGATTATTTCCACTTTATTAATCGTTAAACCAGCTGTTACCGGCCTTTTTATAGGTCAGTTTGGAGTTGAAAGTCTGCCACTTGCTTTTGTTGTGGTAGCAGTTTTTGCCACTATTTTATCTTTTTTTTATTCCTACCGGCTCGGCAAAACTTCGTTTTTTACACTTATCCGAAGAACAAACATTTTCTCCATTTCCATTTTAATGTTGTTCGGAACCATGCTTTCATTTCATATACTGGAAAGTTGGGTTATATACATTTTTTATATCTGGGTAGCTTTGTTTGCGGTGGTTTCTGCTTCTCAATTCTGGATTTTGGCAAACCTTGTTTTTAATCCGCGCGAGGCAAAACGGCTTTTTGGTTTTATTGGTGCCGGGGCAATTGCAGGTGGCATATTTGGTGGCTATTTAACCTCGCTGCTTGCACCGTTAATCGGCAGCGAAAAACTTCTATTTGTTAGTGCACTTCTAATTTGGTTTTGTATTCCCATAACACGCAACATTTGGCGCGAAAATATCAGCGGAAAAGCAAGTCCTCAAATCTCCAAAAAAGAAACTCAGCGTATTGAAGAAAGTCCATTCCGCTTAATATTAAAATCAAAACACCTTACTTATCTGGCTGGAATTATTGGTATCAGTGTAATTGTAGCCCGACTGGTTGATTACCAGTTTAATGCTTTGGCCTCGCTCAAAATTCAGGATCCCGATGAACTGACCGCATTTTTTGGTTTTTGGTTTTCCAATTTCAATCTTATCTCGCTGATTATACAACTGTTTATTACAAGACGTGTGGTGGGTGTTTTTGGAATAGGAACCTCCTTGTTTTTTCTACCCGCAGCTGTATTTATCGGGGCGGTTATGGTAATCTTTTTGCCATCGCTGTTTTCGGCAATCATAATAAAAATGTCAGATGCCAGTCTAAAACAATCCATCAACAAATCGGCAGTTGAATTACTTGCGCTACCCATTCCGGCGGAAATAAAAAGCAAAACAAAAACGTTTATCGATGTTTTTGTTGATAGTGTTGCAACAGGTATAGGCGGAATAATCCTGGTGCTCATTATAAACTGGTTTAAGCTTTCGATACCTTATATCAGCATAATGATTATTATTACCATAGGCATTTGGTTTTATTTTGCCATGAATGTCAGAAAAGAATATATCAAATCGTTTCAGGTAAAAATAAAACAGGTGTCCGGTTCGAAAGATGCAAAACCACTAAATTTATCCAACGAGTCTGTTATCAGTGGATTGAAAAGAGTTTTGGAAACCGGAAATGAAAAGCAGATTTTATGGGTTTTGCAAAAATCGCGTGAAAAACCAAATGAGAAACTTTTTAATTCTATCACAAAACTACTCGACAATCCAAGTGGAGCAATTCGTGCCGAGGCACTTCGAAATTTATATTTCTACAGACAAAAACCAATTTCAGAAAAAGTATCTCCTTTTATTACCGATCCGATTCAGGAAGTGAGGATTGCCGCCTTTGAATATTTGCTCGAACATAACAGAGAGAACAGCGTGGAACTGATGAAACAGTTTCTCGAAAACCCGGATTATAAAGTAAGTGGAGCTGCGTTGATAAGTTTAGCCGGCGAAGTGCGCAATAATCCTGAACTTAAAAAACAGTACGAATTAAGGCTGCTAATTACACAAAAAATCGAAGATCTTAAAAACGAAAACGACCCGGAACTAGTAGTATTTAAAATGCAGGTTTTACTTGAAGCTATCGGGAGAGGTTGCATGTCGGGGCATTTTGGTTTTATCGAAAATGGATTCAAAAGTGAAAATCCTGAAATTGTTGAACGCTCAATTAAGGCTGCAGGGTTAAGCATGGCTCCCGAATTTATTGACTCGCTGATTTCGTTTGTTGGTAAACCACATTTTTCGGCCGTGGCAAAAACCGCTTTAATACAATATGGCGTTGAAATCCTGACTTTTTTGCAACCCCTGCTTGACGATGAAAATTACAAGGAAATTCATCTGAAAATTCCATCCATTGCCGAAAATATTTCATCGCAGCAATCTGTTGGTTTCCTTTTTGGAATGCTCGAATCCGAGAATGCACTTGCCCGGCAAGAGGCTTTAAATTCATTGAATAATTTAAAAATTAAATTCCCCTTTCTTCATTTCGATAAAAAAATGGTTATCCGTCGTATTCTGGATGAAGCAAAATTAATACAGGATACACTTTCTGTACTTTATATTCAAACCAAACTTGAAAAAATAAATCAATCGAAGCCAGAATATCAGGAGAACCTGGCACTTTCAGAAGCACGAAAAAGCCTGATTAATCTTTTAGAAAAAAGGCTCGACTCGGGATTGGAACGCATTTTTAAGTTACTCGGTTTGAAATTCAATACTGAAGAGATTCTTTCGGCATACATAAGTTTTCAAAGTACCAAACCCGATATTAGGAATAGCAGCATTGAATTTTTGGATAATCTGCTTGACAACAAGCTGAAACGTGTACTTATTCCAATTCTTGAAACTACAATTCTGGAAACAATTTCGGAGGAGGCACTTAATAATTTACATATTCATATTCCTAACGAAATGGAATGTTACAACATGCTTTTGGAAGGAAATGATATTAAAATAAAACTTGCTGTTTTGTTTTTAATCTCGCACTCTGGCTCAAAGGAGTTCATTCCACTTGTAAATAAATACAGAAATAACCGCAATCAAAAAGTAAAAGATTTCGCCGAAAAAGCATTTCTTGCCTTATCTGAATAAGTATTTATTTCCTGACAATATCATCAATTCCAGTAGCCAAAATCTGGTGATCGTTATTTGAGTTTTTACGCAGTACATTCGACATTAATGCAACAAGGTAAGTAGTTCCGTCAGGATGTTCGACAATAGCAACGGAATTCATATAATTTTCAACATTCCCCGAATATTTCTTACACTCAAAACCGTCTTCTGGTTTACATTTATATAAACTCCCCGATTTAAAGTAGAGTGCTGCGTTTACCAATCTTGGCGAAGTTCCATAACGAATCCGGCGGTCGGTCATATACAGCAGTCTTTTTATTTCGAGGCTCGATTTACTGTCCACAATTTTACCTCGTTCAAGTGCTACAAGATATTTCATTAATCCATACGGTGAACCGATGCTTCCACCTTCTCCAGCAATAAATGATTTTGCGCCCTGGGTAAACATACTACCTAAACGCCACTCTTCCTTTGTTATTCCGATGGCTTGCAAGGGTTCGTTTACAACCATATTCGATAATTTTCTCAAAGAATCTTTTGGAAACGTTTTAAAAAATTCAGTTGCCTGAACTTCATTTAAATCAGGGTAAGCTTTCCCGAAGTGGCGCATTAAAATTACTTCGCGCCAGAGTACACTCGCTGCGCCGTTGTTACTCACCGACAACATGTGATCGGCCCATTCATACAAAGTAAAAACATCTTCTTCTTTTACGGTTCGTTTTATCAAAACTTTGGTTTCAGGGTCAAAAAACGGAACTGTATGTGAATCGGCAATTGCCCATCGTCCGGCTCTAACCGATTTGTCTTTTAACAACTGTTGCCTTTTTTCAAACGAATCGGGATAAATGCGTTGCAACTCGGCAAACAATCCGGCTACCACCGCCAATTTCCCCACGCTACCAGGCTGGAAACCACGTTTTTCCTGCCTACAGGCATACCGTAGTTTTTTCCCCGGAGTAATATCGAGCAACGTAACCGAATAACTTTCGTCGAGATTGGGAAACATGGCATTTAACTTTTTCTGAAGTCCGGGATCGGGAGTTGGCAAAGTTGCCAGGCTGTCACCACGTTGATTTGTTAATTGCAAACGAATATCAGCCACATTTTTTCGTGCTCCCTGAACGGGTTGTGTGTCTTTTATTTCACCTTTCAAAATCAACTGCAGGCGAACTAATCTTCTTATCCCGGTAATCAAATAACCATCAATTGGGTAAGCTGCTGCTCCTTCAATAAAAAAGAATATAGTTAAAATTAAAATCAGGTATTTCGGGTTCACCCGATTTATTTTGAGGTTTTTGAAAGAAAGTTTCTTGTATATAGTGTTCTGTATTCTTTTCATAATTTACAATTTTTGAGTAAGTGAAATCCGCTTCTCTCCATCGATAACCGGAGTAATTGATTCAAGATAAAGCGCACTTGCCGCGTTTTTATTTTCCACAAATGGGCGCACCTGGAAAAGCCACAGTTTATTATTCTGAAAACCAAGTTCTACGTCGTAAGGCCCCTGCATTCCATTGGTTTCTTCCATTTTTTGTTTTACCTGAATTGCAAAATTTCTGATAGTTTTTAAATTTTCACTATTTAATATCGGTGTATTAAAATTTGTTGTGACCTTACCTGTACCGCCAGTAGTGGGTAAACTATTATATGACGGCTCGCGTGCCGGGGCAAGTAATGTGTTTTCGCCATTCGACTTTAACAAATAAGTTTCGGCAGCCTGACCATCAACAGCGCCACCCGCACCCCGGCTAAAAGCAACAGTCAGATTTTCGTTTTCTCCTGAGTTCAATCCCTTTGTAATTAAAACACCCGAATAATCGACATTTACGCTTGGAATAACCAAAATCGAAGGAAACACATTCTCTGGATTCAGCAGATAACTTTGCCTCCACCGGAAACTTCGTTCAGAATAAGGAGAAGCCCAAACCTGTTTGATTCCTTCCATAATTTTTGATGGTTCAAGTACATTAAAAAGGGTAAGATTTAATCCTGCTCCGGTAAAATCCTTTAAATCTTCCATGTTCGTATCGCTACGCAGAAATACAGGTAATTTGCCCAATTCTTTTCCTAAAACCTGTTGAAATTGTATTTTGAAATCGGATTCAAATTCGGGAAGAAATGGCATTTTTTGAATGGCGTTGCGCAGTGTTTCCAAATTCATTAAAATGTAATTATCAACCTCAATTTTTGATGTACCACTTTTTTCCATCACAGTAGCCTGTTTGAAAATATCATTTAAAAACTCCCAGTAAGATTTGGCTTCGCCGGGCATTTTCTGTTCCATGTGCTTTTTGAAAATTCCAAAGGAAATTACGACTCCTTCAACAACATTTTCAGGAAACATTAATTTTAACTGGCCAAGATTGGCTGCTTTAGGACCGCAGATTTTACCTGAGCTCGTGGCATTTACATCCCGAAGGTTCAAAACTTTTGTTCCCGATAAATCCATTTTATTTACTTCCACACTGATTTTATGATCTGCCCGTTTTTTTACTTCGAAAAGCGTCTTTTCTGTTTGTGTCATATTCTCGGCCAGTTTCATTATTACTGTGCCTTTGTTTGAAACTGCATAAAAAACTTCTTTCCCTGAATAAGCCTTTAAAGAAGCCAGGTTTTGCTGAGATAAAACGGCGTTTGGAATAGCCAAGTTGCGCGCAAGTAATTGAACATGAGAAACAAGATTTCCCTCAGAAACTGTTCCAATGCCGGCAACAGGTTTTAAATCGGGAGGTGGTTGTTGAAAAACATAAATTTTATCTGATGAAACTTCTTTTCCTTCAAGGGAATTAACCACAACAAGTTCTCCTTTTGCAAACCCGGGATTCAAACCCCTTAACTGACTTTGATTTTCGATGTTAAAAACCTGGTTGGTAAGCGACAAATTTGTGGCAATAAACTTTCCGAGCAAACCAACATTCTGACCTAAATGCAACAAAACCGACGACCGAACCAAATCATCAGAATAACCCAAGACAAGAGGTTCAAACTTCTCGAAAATTCCAATTTCCTTATGGTAATTTGCATGAATCATTGCGGTGCTCCACTCCAATGCACTTCGCGTAGTTGTCAGATATTCGTTTATTTGATCCACTGAAATGGAAGAGGCCGCAGTAATCTTCAAAACGGGTTCAATTTTCTCCCATTCCCACAATTCTATAAAACCGCAGCCGGCAGCCGACATGGTGAGGATGTAATTTGTGTGGAGCAAATCGTTCAAATCAACTGGCTTCCAATCCGATAACTCCCTGAATAGAAGCTCTTCTGTTTTATTTGAAAGATCGAATAAGATCGTTTTTGATTTTACAGGTGCAGTCAAAATCATTTTTCTTGAATCCAACAAAAGCCTGGCAGCAATCTCAAGTTTCATTCGGCTATTTCCGGCTTGATTCATTTCATTCAGGTATTTTTGAACCTCTTTCCCTTCAGTTGTTGATGGGCCAAGATTTTTGATATAATTATCAAGTAATTGCCAGTCGGCAGGTTTAAACATGATCGTCATTTCCTGAATCAGCAAGTCTAATTTTATTCTTAAACTGTCAGATAGCTGTTGTTCATTTTTCTTCTTGAAATCTATTACCGATTGAATATCAGAAACCACAGGTTGCCCATGAATTTTAATCCTTAGGTTCATAAAACCCGAATAACTGTCGGCAATTTGCATTGAAAGAGAGCGCACTTTACGAATATTTGCATTGTCGGCTTTGTGTGGAATGTCTTTAAAAGCCTGCCTTAAAAGAAAGAAGTTATTTTGTTCCAGTTTCTTTTCGGTTAAAACCCACTTGAGAAATTCACCACCCCAACTGTTTTCATCCTCATCCTGAAAAGCGCCGCGATAAAACTTCGCTTTTTGTAAAATCCAGCCGTTGTCAACATTTTCGAGATAGTTTTCAAGTTGATATTGTTTTAACCGCGAATACTTGTTTTGTTCATCTAAAAATGCGCTATCCCGGGTTGCTGCAAGAATTTGACCAAGAAAAATATGATGATCACGACCTAACGATTCAACCCACGGTTTATAAGTTGCCCGCTGAACGCCACCTTTTTCGGGGCATCGCTCTTTTGGCGGAACCCGTGAACCATCGGGACAAAA
>JBFHJA010000015.1:0-22792 GCA_041596165.1 Draconibacterium sp.
AAATTTGTTCATTATTTCTGTTTTTAATTTGGCACAAAACAACAACATATATTATTATTATACAAGAAGATACATTGATTGCACGTGGTTACATGAATGTGTATTTTTAAGATTCTTAATCGTTTGTACAAGAAAAAAAAATGAAAATAAATATTGAACGAGATAAAAACCAGGGTTGATAATAAGGCATAAGGATGAAAGTGGTATATTTAGACTTAGTAACAATTAGAAAAATTGTAACGGGTTCGTAGGTTTGTGTTCACAAATGCTCTGCAGTCTCATATTCGAGCCGTTACCAAACATTAATAAAAAAGAATAAACCATAATATTTAAAATAAGTCAGTATGTAGATTATGCCAATAGTTAAATATTATAAGCCTGCACCATCATTGCAATGGATTATAAAACAATTTGAAACGATAAAGTATGATGGTAAAAATCAGGCTTTAACCGAAAAAATTATTCCCAGACCCGATGCGGCCATAGTATTTCATTTTAAAAGCATTCCACAAGTTGTATCACCTGAAGATGTAAGCTTCCCCAAAAATAGTACGTTTTGCAAGTAGACAAAAAAGTTTAACTTATAAAAAACGTAACAGATGAAAAAAGGAACATTCAGTCCTGCACAGATAGCAGGAATTCTCAAGGAGTTTGATAATGGTAAGAGTGTTGAAGAAATAACACGAGAGCATGGCGTTAGCAGAGCCAGTTTATACAAATGGCGTCAGCGTTATGGAGGGATGGAAGCCAGCGAACTGAGGCGTATCAAGGAGTTGGAGGAAGATAATGCCCGGTTAAAGCGTATGTACTCGAATCTTGCGATGGAACTCGACGTAGCTAAATACATAATAGAAAAAAAGTTGTAACGCCTTGCGAAAAGCGAAGAATTGTAGAAGAACTACAAGTTGAACGGCCGAAAGACACAAGCAAGGCGTGTCGTTTATTAAGGTTCAGCAGGAGTAGTTTAAAGTATCAGTCGGTAAAAACAGATGATTTTGTCATGAGTCAATTGGCGCAATTAGCCAAAGAGCATCCGGTCGAGGGATTCTGGAAATGTTATTTTCGGTTGCGTAATGCAGGAGAAGTAATCAACCATAAGCGATTGCACCGGATTTATAAAAAGATGGGGATGTCATTACGGCGCAAGGTAAAGAAACGTCTGCCGGCCCGGGTAAAAGAGCCGCTGGTTGTTCCGGAAAGGTTTATTCAAACATGGAGTATCGATTTTATGAGCGATGCATTAAGTAACGGGGTAAAGTTCCGTTCGTTCAATGTGATAGATGATTTTAACCGTGAGGTACTTTTTATAGAAACCGATTATTCGCTGAAAAGCAGTCGTGTAATCTGGGTATTAAAACACCTTATTAACAGGTATGGCAAACCGGAAGCCATCAGGATGGACAACGGGCCTGAATTTGTGGCCAAAATAGCGCAACAGTGGAGTTTTGCAAATGAAATCAGGTTTAAATACATAGTCCCCGGTAAACCTACCCAGAATGCATATATCGAGAGGTTTAATAAAACTTACCGGGGAAACATTCTGGATGCTTACCTGTTTGATACCCTGGCTGAAGTAAGGGAAGTAACACAAGATTTTGTGGATGACTACAACAACTTCAGACCACATGATGCATTGGGCGGAATACCACCCCGGAAATACCGACAGATGCACAGCGTAAACGGCAATCATTCTGATGGGCTCCGTTACGCTCCGGCTACGCCTTCGCTTCACTACGCCCATCAGAATGATTTAAAAAGAAAAGAATTGTCTACTTTTGAACTGTACTAAAAATGGGAAGCCTACAAAGATGCAATACTAAAAACAGTTTTTATTGTTCCTGTTTTGTCAATTCCATGTCATTTGCAATTAGACCAAAATTTAGATTGTTTTATTGTTTGCTGCAAAGCGTCAGTTCTATCCAGAATATTCAAGGTAAATATGTTGAAAAAAACAAATAAGATTATTGTACCATCAGATAAAACATTTATTCCATTATGGGGAAGTCTTAATAATAAGTCATCTGACACAGAACGTATCAGGAGCATTTCTGAATTTCTTCAAAGCGCCGTTCGTCAGCAATACAATCCCGATAAAATTGACATAATATACGATAACATTGCAGAAAATATTTTAAATTTCTCTTTGCAAGATACATACAAGTGTTCAACACAATCATGCAGCAGTTTGCAACGCAATTTTAAAATGCGTGTGGGTGTGAGCATGAAAAAACTGATGCGGATTTCAAGAGTATATCATATTTTCAATAACATGTTGTATGCCGGTTGTTTTAATTCTCAGGATTTGATGGTTTACGGCAATTATTACGACCAATCCCATTTTATTAAAGATTTCAAAGGGCTTACCGGACAATCACCCAAACATTTTTTTCGGCACAATACTGAATTATGTAGAATATTTTCAGGCATGCACAAAGAAAATTACAATAAATCAAATTGACCCAGATTTGCTTTTTTTACAATTTAAATTGATAAGGTTTGATTCGGGGATTATAATCTTCGTGTTCCAGATTATTGCTACAAATGACTCAACTTTCGCAACATCAAAATCTCAAAGCAAATAATTAAAACACTATTTCCTTTCTACATATTAATTAAAAAAAAATACACGAAGTAACACCCTGATTTTATTACAGGTAATACACTGTTATCCGCCTAATTCTACCGTGATTTTCGGGTAAAATATTTTAAATATTAAAATCCTGAGAAAGTATATACTTTCTTGAAATATTTTCAGAAACCAAACTCCTACAGGCTTGTAAAATGCGGTTTTTTTACAATTCTAATAGTTTGAAATTCTGTACATTTCACATTAAAAACTAAAAATTTCAATCATGAAAAAGTCAGGTTTTATTCTAAAATTATTATTCAGTGTGTTGATATTTTGTAATTGTACTGTTTTTGCACAATTAATCGACCCAAAACAGGAGGTTAATCAAAAATCAGAAGAAAGGGCAAACAACAAAATTGACCAGGACATAGATGAAGGGTTTAATAAAATTGAAGAAGGAATTGGAAATCTTTTCAAGAAAAAGAATAAAAATGATAAGGAAAATATAAGCGAAGAAGAGGAAGCAGAGGAACCGATTGAAAACAGTTCAGAGGCTGAGGATAAAGCCAATACGGAATCATCAGAACAGAGCGCAACTCCACAAACTAAACTTGAAAGTTACACGCAATACGATTTTGTACCAGGTGATAAGATACTCTTCTTTGAGGACTTTTCGCAAGATAATATTGGAGATTTACCTGTTCATTGGACAAGTAACGGAAGTGGAGAAGTAAAAACGGTAAACATTGCCGAAGGAAAATGGTTTCATATGAACGGCGAAGATGCTGTGTATTGTTATACAAAACCCATTGAATTTCCTGAAAATTTTATAATGGAGTTTGATATTATTCCCGATGCCGATTATTCCCATGGAATTATCTTAACCTTCTACCAGGATATAGAAAACAAAGAATTGAATGACGAACTTTATCCGGGAAGCAAAGGACTTCATTTGGTTATAGGAAGCAGTTCGTGGGAAACGAAGGGTTACGATAACAATAACGACGAATGGCTCGAAGGGCAAGGAAGGAAAGCTACCGTTGAAAAATCAACGGTTAATCATGTAATTATCTGGGTACAAAACCGCCGGGTTCGGATTTACCATAAAGGCGAAAAGGTACTGGATATGGGGACAAATATTCACCCGGGAACTAAATTTAACCGATTCCTTTTTTCAGGATGGGACCGGGCCAGTCTGCCTTATATCAGTAATATTAAAATCACCACCGCATCTCCCGACACACGCAGTAAATTATTATCCGAAGGAAAACTTATCTTGTACGGAATCTATTTTGATTCGGGTAAAGACATTGTAAAACCCGAATCGTACGGTTCTATCAAGGAAATTGCCAATGTGTTAAAAGAGAACCCGGATGTTAAAATTGAGATTACCGGACACACCGACAGCGATGGAAATGATGAATCGAACCTCGACCTCTCTAAACGTCGGGCCGTAAGTGTGAAAAATTATCTGGTGAGTCAATTTCAGATTGAAGGAGCTCGCATGCAGACTGATGGCAAAGGTGAAACAATGCCCATTGAAAACAATGCTACTACTCAGGGAAAAGCTAAAAACCGAAGAGTAGAATTTGTAAAATTATAAAATGGTGAAAGTGATGAAAAAAACATTGGTTTTATTCACGATGATATTTTCACAGTTGTTCAATAATTCTTGAACCAACAAAATCATTTACAATGAAGATTCTTAATTCGATTCAAGTAGTTGCATGTATATTTCTTTTTTCAACATGCACAGGAAATGCTACAACATTTCCTGTGGCGGATTTACTTCTGATTTTGACACACTCACAAAAAATTTCCAAAATTTTCTCGATGGAATAAAATACAATAATTAATAGCTTAACAGCATGAAACGAATATTAACCTTTCTATTCATTATACCGTTATATTTTGCTAATGCTCAAAAAACCACAAAGCAATTGTTTGATGCACTTCCTGCTATTCCAGTAAATATTTGTGCTGAGAAGCTTGAAAATATGGAGAAATTTGAACTTGATATTCGGGAAATTGAAATAACGATTAATGCTTTAAAATCAGAAGAAAAAAAAGCTGTAAAAGCCGAGGAATCACGATGCGAATTTAACCTTAGCTGTTTGACTGATGAAGCTCTTGTTGCAAAATTAACAGCTTTGGGTGATGAATTAGAAAACTATAGAATACAATTGAATGATGATAGCCATCAAATAATTCAGGAAAAAACAGAGGTTGAAGCGCCCTTGAATTTAGATTATTCAGATAAAATGTATGAATTAAGCCAGGAATACTGGGAAATTAAGAATAGTGGAGGGAATGTTCAGACCACCAAAAATAAAATGATTTCAATGCTTAAAATCAGGTGCGATACACTATCAAAATTGCGCCTCAGGCAAATAAGAATGACAAATGAATTTTTTACAAAATATTGGGATACTTACGTGCGGATGAATGCCATTCAGGATGAGATTGCACATATCAGCTATTCTGGCTATTCCTGTTCGATTAAAGACGGTGGATATCTTCTGGATGCGGTTAAATCATATATCGAGGTCTTAAGAAATGCTTATGAGTTTCACCCAATAAACAACAAATACGATAACATTTTAGGGAACGTAAGTTTCGAATGATTTTCCCATTAATGATTCAATTACTCCATTAATTTATCCTGAAAAAGATAAACTCTTAATTCCCATAATCAATAGAAAATTACGTTTAAAAGCTAATTAGGGAGCTGACTGAAATAAAGTCCACCTTTATGACTGTAACACCATTATCCAGCCAGAGTATATGGGTCTCGCATACGGCTTCGTCAAGCAGCAACATTCTATTTTATTTCACAAAATTGTTACTGACTTTACGAAAAACTGGCTTGGTTGAATTATAATTAAGCACTAACAGGCTTTAGTTTCTTGCACTGAAATTCATCCGGTTAACCAACAAAATATGGATTTCAGCTGTTAAAGTGACAACCAAAATTATTCAAAACAAAATGAAAACGACAATTAAATTATATAACGAATTATCAAAATGGGAAATACAAAGAAATTATTGCAGGAACAAAGAGAAGAACTACTCAAAATATTAGAAGTCCGTTTCGGGAAAAACATGAATCGCCACAAAGATATTGAATGGGCTGGAGTTCGGAAAAAATTAGAATTGAGACAGGAAAAACTGTGGTCGCTCAATGAAATGGAAAGAACAGGAGGAGAACCGGATGTTGTTGGATTTGATAATAACACCGGAGAATTTATTTTTTATGATTGCTCAACCGAAAGTCCCAAGGGTCGCAGAAGTCTTTGCTACGACCGTGAAGCACTTGAATCAAGGAAAGAGTTTAAACCCAAAGGCAGCGCTGCTGAAATGGCGGATAAAATGGGAATTGAAATTCTTTCGGAAGAACAATACAGGGAGTTGCAATCCAAACAAATCACGGGAGGAAATTTCGACTCTAAAACTTCGAGCTGGATAAAAACACCCGCTGAAATCAGAAAACTTGGTGGTGCCATTTTTTGTGATTTTCGCTACAATAATGTTTTTGTGTATCACAATGGCGCAGAATCATATTATGCGGCAAGAGGATTCCGAGGCGCACTAAAAGTATAAATCCTAAGCTGCTTTGATGATTTTAGTTTGGTAATTTTGGTAATCTACTTTGACCGAATGTCAAATATTATTGTTTTTGTGTAAGCTACACTTTTCAAAAATAAAACTCGGTTTAACTAAGCAATTGAAAGATGATCCCGGTTTCCTTTTTCAGGAACAATCTGAATATCTTGTGGTTTCTTCAGAAGCTGGGTTTTTGCTTTATTGTTTAAGAGTGCAAATGCCTCTGCAAGCGAATTAATTTCTCTGTTGACTTTTAATATTTTAAATTTTGGATTTTGTTTGTCAACCTGTTCAGGATAAACAGGTTTTTTCGAATCCATATTTCCATGTAAAATCAATTTTTCGTCTACGTAGTTATATGAAAATTCCAAATGTTCAGCAGTTATAAATTCTATTCCCGAGCGTTGGAACTTAATTGCATATAAACGCGCGAAAATAATATAAACTTTCCCGTCGGGTAAACCATAAAATTGGGCAGGAAAATTCGTGGGTAGGTAGGTAATATGTGATTTGTGGATTAGTTTGGCATAATTTTCCATAAAATCCTGATTTGTTTTTATTTCTACAAGGATTGTAAAAGTAAACAAAAAAAAGTTATTAACAATACCCTATTTGTTGTTCATAACAAATCATCCAAATTTCTATATTTAAGCCGGTTCATCCATTGGGTTTCGATACTGAAAAACCCATATTCCTCTACAACTTTACCACGAATCAGGTAACAACCAGGCCCCGTAAATGGATTACGGTTGCTTATATCAGGAAAATGAACAGTATCGAGCCAATTCCCTTCCAAATCAAGCCAGGTACCGAAATACATAATTTTCCCGTTGCTTGTGCGCGTTGGTTTACGGTGTACCAAATAACCTACGATTTCAACAGTTTTATTAACAATTTCAGGCAATTGTGCTGCTTTCAGGTTTGAAGGAAGGGCGGTTTCAAGCATTCCGAAAGGTGAACGGATTGGAAAACCGAGCAATTCAATCTCGTCAAAAGTATCTTCCAATTCATGTTTCCACAAATCCGGCAGATTAAATTCCTTTGTTTTTGTTTCGAAAAGTGTTTTCTCCGGAACTGTTTTTTTCGAATGTCCCAGCAAATAATGTGCATCCCAAAGTAATTCCTTTTTGCTTTTCCCTGTAAAGCGGAAAGCTGCGGTGCGGATAAGTATTATCAGTTGTTCCAATGTAATTTGTACACGTTTTACAAAATCATTCAGGCTTTTAAATTTGCCATTTCTTTCGCGTTCCACTAGTAAATTTTGTGCAACTGCAAATTCAAGTTCATGAATAATATAAAACCCAATATGGATAATGTTGGTTTGAATTGAATTCATCCACTGGCTTTTATTTACACAGGGAAGCTCAATTATTGCCCCGTGCATTTTTGCTTCATGGAAATAGAGTTCTGACGAATAAAAGCCTCCCCCATTATTCAATGTAGCAACCATGTATTCCATTGGATAATAAGCTTTTAAATAAAGTGCCTGAAAACTTTCGACAGCATAACTTGCTGAGTGGCCTTTTGAAAAAGCATAATTGGCAAAACTTTCAATTTGTGTCCAAATTTCCGAAATGGTGTTTTCAGCATAACCTTTTATTCTGCAATTATTAAAAAACTTCTCCTGAACAACCTGAAAATCATTTCTTTCCCTGAATTTCCATGACATGCCACGGCGTAAAATATCTGCCTCGCTCAGTGTTAGCCCTGCAAAATAATGCGCTACTTTAATCACATCTTCCTGATAAACCATCACACCAAATGTTTCTTCCAGAATTCCGTATAATTCAGGTAAATCTTTCCGCGCTTTCTCGCGCCGTTTTTCGTCTTGAAAACGGAGGATATATTCGCGCATCATCCCACTTTTTGCAACTCCTGGTCTGATTATCGAACTGGCCGCAACCAATCGTTTGTAATCTTCAGCTTTTAATTTTGTCAGTAACATCCGCATAGCTGGTGATTCAACGTAAAAACAAGCTATTGCTTTCCCTTTTTTCAACAGACTTTTTACCCGTGGATCTTCCTTGAACAGGTTGATATTATGGATATCTATCCTTTTATTCCTGTTGGTTTTTATAATTTCAAGCGCATCCTTAATTTTCCCTAATCCGCGCTGGCTCAAAATATCGAATTTATACAAGCCAATATCTTCTGCAACGTGCATATCAAAATGGGTTGTGGGAAATCCTTTGGGAAGAATGTGTGTTGCCGAATAATAATTAATCGGTTTCTCCGAAATCAAAATCCCGCTGGCGTGAATCCCCAGATGACTCGGCATTCCAGTAATTAGTTTACTGTATTGCAGCACCAATTTCCCATATTGGTCATTTTCCTGGAGTCTTGGATTCTTTTGCAAGCGTGTAATTTCATCGGCAGGCAAACCAAAAACTTTCCCTATTTCACGAAGTGCCGATTTATGTTCGAAAGTAATGTACGATCCCAATAAAGCGGTTTTGTCCCAACCATATTTTTTGAATATATAATCAGTTATATCATCACGGTCAGTCCACGAAAAATCAATATCAAAATCAGGTGGATTTGAACGGAAAGGATTGATAAACCTTTCGAAATAAAGATCGAGTTCAATGGGGTCTACATTTGTAATCCGTAAAAGATAGGCAACCATGCTATTTGCACCACTACCCCGCCCAACATACGGATAATCCTTGCTACGCGCGTAGTTTACAATATCCCAATTGATTAAAAAATAGGAACTAAAACCCAACTCGTCAATCATTTTTAGTTCTTTTTCCATCCTGTCGATTACTTCTTTTGAGGGTAAGCCAAACCTGTATTTCAACCCTTTTTTACATTCCTGACGCAGTAATTTTATGTCTTCATCATGCGATTGCAGAAAGCATTTCTTGTTTTTGTTTGTTCTGTATTCAAATTCAACACTGCACTCAGCAAGGATTTTGCGTGTATTCTGGATGATTTCAGGGTATTCTTTAAAAGAATCTTTCAGTTCGGGTTCAGAAATAATGATTTCTGATGCTGAAGCTTGCTCAGTGAAAGGTAACCGACTTAGTAAAATATTGTTTTCCATAGCACGTAACAACCGGTGAATGTTATAGTCACGTTTATGTCGAAAAGTTATTGGCTGAAGAATTACAAGTTTATTTAGCAGTTTTCGCCACTCTGAAAAAGGGAGTTTTATCAATTCAGAAGATTTTATCCCCACAAATTCATTCGCATTTAACTGACTGAATTTCTTGCTTTTAAAAGGGTAAACAAAAATTGCATCCTGAATTTCAGGAGCAAGGTCGTTGAACTGAATTTTATTTTGCTGACAAATTGTTAAATGCTCATTCAGTGCCCTGAATCCTTCCATATTTTTGGCCAGCCCAATATACTTTTGCTCAATCCCATTTCTGAAATCAATCCCCAAAACAGGTTTTATGTTGAATTGTTCAGCCAGGCGTACAAAATCTATACTTGCTGATGTATTATTTATATCGGTCAGTGCTACATTTGTAAATCCCTTTGCAGACAAATCTTCCAGAAGTATTTCAGGCGAAATTGTCCCGTATTTCAAACTAAACCAGGAGTGACAATTTATTAGCATTGTAAATTTGTAAACTTATTTAAATCCATTTCTAAACATTGAACATTGAACCCGAAACTCTTTTACCCCCTTCTGTGAGCCGGAATAACAGGCGGCTGGCCGTTAAACGGATTTGTCATGCTTCCAATGCTTTTTACCCCCATTGTAACAGCCCGTTTTACTGCCTGATCGCCAAAACGATTGCGAATAATATCCATTGACTGATAAAGTTTTATCAGCTTTTCTGAATCTTCAAAAAGCCGCATTTGGTAACTTCCACCAACTAAATGGCTAAATCTGACACCGATTAATCGTATCAAAACCCTGCGTTGATAAAGCTGTTCGAATAAATCGAGAGTGGTTTGTATTAAAGTGTGGTCGAGCGAAGTGTATGGAATCATTCGTTGTTTGCTGTAGGTTTGAAAATCGGAATACCTGATTTTAATTGAAACACAAGCAGTTAACTTATTACCACCCCGCAGTTGGTAAGCCAGATTTTCGGCCATTGAAGTGAGAATGCTTTTCATTTTTTGGATATCGGTTGAATCTTTTTCAAATGTGCGTTCCATGGATATTGATTTTCGTTCATTCCACGCCACAACAGGCGAATTGTCAACTCCCTGTGCTTTTTTCCACAAAGAAATACCATTTTTTCCCATCACACTTTCCATCAGTTCAACCGGCATTTCCTGCACAGTTTTAACCTTTTCAATTCCCATACTACGCAATAAATGATAGGTTTGCGTACCAACCATCGGAATTTTTTTTACTGAAAGCGGCGACAAAAAACTCTTTTCCAAACCATCGGGAATATTGATAAAGTTGTTTGGTTTCGCTTCTGAAGTACCAACTTTCGAAACCGTTTTGTTGATGGAAAGCCCAAACGAAATAGGCAGCATTGTTTCCTTAATAATTTTCTCACGTAATTCTTTTGCCCACTGATAGGTCCCAAAAAACTTGTCCATCCCGGTTACGTCAACATAAAATTCGTCGATTGAAGATTTTTCAAAAAGCGGTGACTGTTCTTTAATAATATCGGTTACCATATCAGAAAACTTTGAGTAAACACCGCTGTTACCCCGAATTACAATTGCATCGGGACATAAAATCCTGGCCATTTTCATTGGCATTCCGGAGTGGACACCAAATTGACGGGTTTCATAACTGCACGAAGCAACTACTCCCCTGTCGCCAGTACCGCCAATAAGTACCGGAAACTGCTTTAACCTCCTGTCCAACAACCTTTCGCATGAAACAAAAAAGGTATCTAAATCGAGATGTACAATATGTCTGTTCATATAATGACAATATTATCGTCAATGTTTTGTTGATAATATAGTCATTTTGAACTATATTTGTGTCTGGAAAACAAAAAAAATGAAGAAAGTTGGGAGACCGAAGACGAAAGAAAAAATTATTTCGAGCTAATTCTTCCTTCGGACTTCGGATTAAAATCTTAAATATGAACTTTGCAGAAAATTTAAAATTTTTAAGAACTCGAAAGAAAAAGTCGCAGACTGATTTGGCGGTCGAGCTCGAAATTACAAGAACAACACTTTCAGGTTATGAAAGAAATGTACAACCACCGTTTATGGTTTTGATTAAAATTTCGGATTATTTCAATGTTTCGCTTGATGCTCTTATTAAATACAAACTCGATGTACTATCAGAGTTTCAACTCTCGCAAATTGAAAAAGGTTTTGATGTTGATGTTACAGGGAACAAACTGCGTTTACTCACAATTTCAGTTGACAGCAAAGGAAAAGAAAACATTGAAATGGTGCCGGTAAAAGCACAGGCCGGATATACAAATAGTTACGGCGATTTAGAATTTGTTGCTAAACTTCCAAAGTTCCGTTTGCCATTTTTGCCTGAGAACAAAACATACCGGTCATTTCAAATAAAAGGGGATTCGATGCTGCCGATACCTGAAAATTCATGGGTAACCTGTTCGTATGTTGAAAACTGGGAAAATATCAAAGATGGCAAAGCCTGTATTATTGTAACAAGAAATGAAGGTATTGTTTTTAAACTGGTTTACAATCGGTTAAGTGATGGAATACTTTTACTTGTTTCATCAAACCGGAATTATACGCCGTATGACATTCAAATTTCACAGGTTTTGGAAATCTGGCAATTCGAAACCTGGAATAGTTTTGAAGTTGATACATAAAAAAAATGGGGCATCTCCAAAACCGGAACGCCCCATTTAAATATCTTAATTACGAATATTTTAATCCTCCATTTCGTCGATAACCCTTATTTTTTCTTTTAAAGATTCAATTTTCTGACGGGTATCTTCAATTTTCTTGTTAACATCTTCGATTAAAGCCTTGGCATTTTTCGACATTGTAAAAAATCCGATATTATTTTCGAGCAATACCAAATCGTTTTCCATTTGTTTTAATTTGCTCATGTACTTGTCGCGTTCCATTCGCATTTTGCTTTGTCCGCGCGATGATTCAGAGAAAGTTGACATTTTGGTTTTGAATTTCAGCATGTTCCGCTTATCTTCATTTATGTTTAATTGGTCGAATAGTTTCCCAATTTCTTCTCTGAATTTATTTTGAAGGGCATCTTTCTTTTTAAACGGAACATGACCAATTTCTGTCCAGCGACGTTGAATATCCTTAAGTATAGCAAGGTTCTCAGAAACATCTCCAGTCGATTTAAAATTCTCAAGTTCAATAATTAGTCCTTCTTTTAGTTTAAGGTTGTCGATTTGCCCTGAATCAACATCAGAAAAATGCTCTGATTTTTTATCAAAGAAGTGATCGCAGGCAGCTCTGAAACGCTTCCAAATCATATCAGAATGTTTCCGTGGAATTGGGCCAATTTCTTTCCATTGTTTTTGAATATTAATGAAATCCTGTGTGGCTTTTTTCCAATCGGTATTATCCATCAATGATTCGGCTTGCACGCATAAATCAATTTTTTGTTGCAAGTTGTTTTGTTGAATCTCTTTGTTTTTTGAATAAAACTCGCGTTTTTTATTAAAAAAAGCATCGCAAGCCGACCTGAATCGATCGTAAATCCGGTTGTTGTCTTTTTTAGGAGCAAAACCAATTGTTCTCCAAATTTTTTGAAGTTCAACAAGTTCTTTTGATCTTGTATCCCAGTCTCGGTAGCTTTCTATTTCAGCATTACAAATTTCCTCAACTTTTTCACAAAGGGCAGTTTTTGCTTCAAAATTTTTCTTTTGTTCCTCTTTTTTTGACTCAAAAAACTCCTGGTGCTTTTTATTGATTATTGAAGTAATATGTTTGAACCTTTCCCATATATCGTCTTTATTTTCGCGCGGTACAGGGCCAATTTCACGCCATTGTTCGTGGTATTTTTGAAGTGTATTAAAAGCTTTCAAAATAGATGGCTCAACCATTAATTCTTCAGCGTTTTCACAAAGTTCAATTTTTAATTCGAGGTTCTTTTTTAAATCGAGATCGCGGAGTTCGCGGTTTATTTTAATATAATCGTAAAAGTTCTCAACATGAAAATGATAAGTATCCCACAAATTTTTCATTTTTGATTGTGGTACGAGGCCAATTTCGCGCCATTCACGCTGCAAATCACGGAATTCATTGAAAGTCCTGTTTATCGATTCCTCATTATTAATAAGCCCTTTTATTTTTTCAATAATCTCGAATTTTTTTGCGAGGTTATCTTCTTTCTCCGAATCAAGTTGTTTATTTAGCTCTCTCCTGAGTTGGCCAAATCTTTTAAGTTGTTCCCTTATATCGTTTTCATAAGGATCGTCTTCGGCAACAAATTCCTCTTCCATTCCCCCTGCTTCAATAAACTCGGCACGGGCTTGTTCAATTTTTTCGTTTCGTTGTTTATAAAAAATCGATTTTATAACTTCAACTTCCGCCTTAATATCATTATCGTCAGCGTTATCAATTAAATCGCGCAGAGCATTTATCAACTCTACCTGGCTATATTTCGAATAGTCTATTCTTTCCTTTTTATCATCCTGTGGCTCAACAGCAATATCTTCTACCTGTTCTTTTTCGACTTCAGTTTCTTCAACTTTTTTAGTTGTAGTTATAATAGGAGCCACTATTTCTGCTGTAGTTTCTATATTTGATTCTTCAGATTTTTCTTCCTCTGCAGTTTCAGCATCTTTTGCTTCAACAGGTTGTTTTTCAACATTATCAACCTCTGTTTTTTCGGGTTCGAGGATTTCTTCTTTAACCTCAGTTGTTTCTTTTGCAACCTCCTGAACCAAATCGGTTTCTACAACTTTTTCCGGTTCAACAGAAGGCTTTTCAAGTTCTTCTTCAACTGTTTCTTTTTTATCGGAAACCTCCGTTTCCTCTGGTTTTTCTGCTATTTCAATACTTTCTTCAGCAGTTTCAATAGTCGAATCAACTGTCTCGGAAATCTCAGAATCAACATTGACTTCTGATTTCTCTAATTCAGGATTTTCGGTTTTTTCTAACTCATTCGAGTTTTTAAGATCTTTGGATACCATTTTAATTCAATTTATACCATTAACTTATGGTGTGCGTAATTTTATGTCGCTACGAAAATAGATATTAAGCCCTAATAGTCAAAGTTTTTACGGTAAAATATAATAGGAAATGCAATATTGATTGAGCTAAATATCAATGGAACCGGTTGATCTACTTATCACATTCTTAACCAATTTTTGAATTGCAATTGATTTAAGTATTGAAAGTATTTGAATTAAAAATTGAAATATGTTTTGAAACCATGTTGAACAACATCTATAACTTATTCATTTACAACACGGAAACTAACATTTGCTATTTTTATTTAGCTTCTATTTAGTTAAATTGTCATTCTTTTTCAGAAGGAATTTAAATGATTATTTAAATCAATAAAACCGATAAACGATGGGATAAGTATTTTCTTTTTAAGCAATCAGAATTCATGCAGGAGTCAAATGGCAGAAGCCATTTTAAGAAATTTAGATAATAAGCTGGAGATTTATTCTGCAGGAATAGAGCCGGCAGATCATATTAGTCCGGTGGCAATTGAGGTTTTAGCTGATATTGGTGTTGTGTTAGAACAGTCTGTTCCACTGCATTATTCAAAATTCGAAAACATTGAATTTGACTACCTGATAACGGTTGGTGACGGAACTTTGGAAAAACTGACAGTTCCTCCAACAATTAAATATAAACGAAAAATGCATCTTGGTTTCAAAAATCCTTACAGGCACTTTAAAGACAGAAATGAGCTAAAGGAAAAGTGTTGTGAAATAAGAGATGAAATTTTTACTGAACTTGACTATTTCTATCATCGAATTATAAAAAAAGAAGAGGAGTAAAACTCCTCCTCTCTTTATCCTTGTACAATTGCTTCAATGTCATCAGGATTTATTGGTACCCTCTCCCCTATTATTTTGCTTCCGGTTTCGGTAACTAAAATATCATCTTCCAAACGAATTCCACCAAAATCCCGATATTCATTTACTTTATCGAAGTTTATAAAATCAGCATTTATTTTTTCGTTTTTCCACTTGTCGATCAATGCAGGAATAAAATATATGCCTGGTTCATTGGTAATTACAAAACCAGGTTGAAGTTTCCGGCCAAGCCTCAAATAAGCTGTTCCAAACTGATCTACAGGGCGTATTTCATCATCATAACCTACGTAAATCTGCCCAAGATCTTCCATGTCATGCACGTCCAAGCCCATCATGTGGCCAAGCCCATGTGGGAAAAACATGGCGTGTGCACCATTTTTTACGGCTTCTTTTACGTCACCTTTCATCAAACCAAGATCTTTCAAACCTGATGCTATTACTTCAGCTACTGCCAAATGTACCGATAAATATGTTACTCCCGGTTTTGTCAAAGCTGTTCCGTGGTTGTTTGCAGCAAGTACAATTTCATATATTTCACGTTGTTTTTGGGTGAATTTTCCACCAACCGGAACAGTTCGTGTAAAATCGGATGCGTAATGCAACAATGATTCAGCACCGGCATCTGTCAACATTAAATTTCCTTCTTTCAATATTTTAGAATGGTCGTGATTATGCAGTGTTTCGCCGTTTTGTGACAGTATTATTGGAAAAGAAGTCATTCCACCGCCAGCGAGCGCAATCCCTTCTATTGTTCCCGCAATTTTTTGTTCCCAAACACCAGCCTGCGCCATTTTCATTGCTGTAACATGCATTTGATAACCGGTTGCACAGGCTTTTTCAATTTCTGTAATTTCGACAGGTTCTTTAATTGAACGGATATCGACAACAGCTTTAATTAATTGAACAGAAGCATTTTCCTGAAGTTGCTGAATTGAAATCCCAAGCAATTTTTCAAGAGTAATTTTATTATCACCACGATATGGAGGTAAAAAATGTACTTTTCTTCCTTTTCCAATTGCCTCTGTAAGAAATTCAAAAAGTTTGGAATAAGCAGCACAATTTTCGATTCCCACTTTTGCAGCATTCACTTTCAATGACACTTGAGGCCCCATCCAAATAATGTCGGCAATATCGAAATCATTGCCAAACAAATAATCTTCACCACTATCAAAATCAATTACACCTGCCAATCCCTGAATATCGAGACCAAAGAAATATAGAAACGAACTGTCCTGCCTAAAATGATAGGTATTATCAGTATAATTCATTGGCGAATCAATATTTCCAAGAAAAAGTCCTAATCCCTTTAATCCTTTATTTTTAAGAGTTTTACGTCGATTTTCATATGTGCTTTTTTCAAACATGTTATTTTTATTTAAAGTGATTTAAGTAATAATTTGCTAATGTAATACTTATCCTTTTGTGTTAAAAGGAAATCAAATTTATTGTATAATTGTAGAATTATGTTTCAAAAGAATATTAAAAATGCCATAGGCAATTTATTGTTGAACTATTTAAAAGGAATGGGACGCAGTACGATAAGCCACAAGAAATGCATAAAATATGAGTGAACACTTTTGATTTTTAATAAGTAAGGCGGAAATTCGACTTCGCCAATATATGTTATGTAATATACAACCTGATTTTAAAAATTTTCGTAAATAATAGAAAACGAAGAACATGAGCAACTTACTACTTTCATATTTAAATGCCAGAATGTCGGAATCCGATGGATCAAGAAAAAAATCAGATTTGGTTCCCGGTCCGGTGATAACAATTTCGAGGGAAGTTGGCTGTAATGGGGTTAAACTGGCAAACCTTATTGTAGCAAAACTAAATACAAGAATTCTTGAAGAAAACTGGAAAGTAATCAGTAAGGAAGTTTTCTATCAAAGTGCCAAAGAGTTAAAAATGCACCCCGACGAGGTTAGAAAAAATTTGCACCAAACCGAAAAATTTACTTTTGACGATATTCTGAAAGCATTTAGCGATAAAAATTATAAAACCGATATCACCATAAGAAAAACAATGAAAAGGGTTATCCATCAAATTGCAAACGAAGGATTTTGCATCATTGTTGGACGGGCTGGCCACATTATAGCCAACAATATTGAAAGGTCGCTGCACATAAGGTTGATAGCACCTCTCGATTACAGAATCAATACTATAATGCACAATAATCATCTTACCAGGGAAGAGTCAATCAGTTTTATAGAAAAAGTAGAAAAAGAAAGACTGCAATTCAGGAAATCGATACTTAAGGATGATCCATCACATGAAATCTTCGATATTACCATTAACAGGGCAGCTTTTAGCGACGAGGAAATTATTGAATTGATTGAATTTGCAGCTACCAAAAGAAAATGCATCAAAATATAAAAATAGAATTGTGAATTTGACAGACGATACTAAAAAAAATCGCCGGCTTATGTAATTAAACCGGCGATTTTTTATTTTATACCAAATTCAAATTAACCAGTAATTTTTGCAGGTAAACCTTTTACATTGACTGGTTTCAAATTGTCGGGTTTTATTTCGAACATGTCGTTTGGAGTGAGCGCGCACTCCTCGATCATTTGAATGCAATACTCCAATTTTCCCAGATCATTTCCAGTGTTATTTGTACCAAAAGAAAATTTAACACCCGCTTCTTTTGCCATTTTAATCATTTCGGCATTTGGAACTTTGTAACGGGCATTAATTTCAAGAGCAATATTATTGTCTGCCAGAACTTTTACAACTTTTGCCATTCGTTCTTTTGTCCATAGTGCATCATACTCATCCATTATTTTGGCTGGTAAAACTGTTGGATTTACATAAATATCTACGGGTTCCTGTGAAAAAATGGCTTCTATTTTTGCCACTAAATCATCCATAAATTGCTGTTTATCATCCACCCAAACTTCTTCTGGAATCCAAATTCGGTTGCGACGCCCTTTTGAGTCGGTAAAAGTCATTGCATCAGTAAAAACATAATCGAATTTTGCCACAGCTTCCGGTGAAAATAAGGTAATCCATTCACGACCTTCAGCCTGCATTCCTTTAAATGTTGGGCTACCTTTCACCACGTCCATATAAGCATAAAGTGATGAATCGTTTGTAACCGGAAAATGCAAACCGCAGTTTGGTGCAACACCATAATTTATGCCTAATTTCTGAGAATTCTGTAAAACACTGTCGATGGTTAAAGTTCCTTTTAAATGAACATGATAATCAACAAGCGGAAATCCCGATTTCATAAGTTTTGTTGCAGTTGCATCCCAGTTTTCGTCAAAAGGTTTTAACGTTTCTCCATCGGGCAAGTTTTTAACTTTAATATTTCGGTAGTACGTTGTGCTTCCGGGATCGTGTGCCTGCAAAGCAAAAGTACCTTTACCCAATTTACATTCTTCACCACCTTCCCAACGCCAGGGATTTTCAGGTTGAATGTAATCGTTAACTTTAACATCGTTAACAAAAATCTCAACATGATTTTCAACCACCTTAATTCGCATTTTAAACCATTCATTGTCGGACAGGAGCGGATTATAAATGTTCCGTACATTGTAAATACTTGCAGTTTTTCTGCGTTCCGGATTTTTTTCGGATCCCCTGTAGGTGTTGTTTACCTGGATTTCATATCCTTGTGAAGGCCAACCATCTGCCTGGTATTTAGTACATATAAATATACCGGAATTAGAATGTTCCAAAGTTTTTACTTCCGCTTCGAATTCAAAATTTTTAAAATTACCTTCATAAAAAAGATGGCTTCTCTCGCCATTGCACTTGATTGTGCCATCCTCTACAATGATACTTTCCGCATTCTCAGTGGTTTTTTTCCAACCGTCAAGATTTTCTCCATTAAATATGGTTTGCCATTCAGTGTTAATTGTTTTTGGCTGGCACGAAATCAACAGTGAAATTGCTGCCAACAGAAAAACAGAAAAAATTTGTTTCATAATTATCAGGTTTAGAATTTATAATTTAACCAAAACTAAAAAAATTATCGAGAACTTTCGAATTTGTTTTGTGGGTTGTTTGCTTTAAAACTGAACAGTATAATCGCACCCACAATAGCAACCAACCCGAAAATGGCAATACTGTAACTACCTAATTTAGTAGCCGAAAGACTAAACAGAGTTGGTCCAAGTGCGCTGGCAAATACAATAATTGCCATTACAAATCCAGTGATTTTACCAAGATTTTCCCTTCCATAAAACCGAGGCCAGGTTACTGCCATTAAAACATTGTATAGTCCGCTTGCCAGACCGTTTCCTACGATATATCCATAATAAAAGATGCCATCATTTAAAAATGCGAGACTTGAAAGTGCGATCAACTGGCCAATTAACATGATTACCAACAATACTTTCAATCTTATTTTATCACTTATATAACCACCAATTAATGATACAATTACAGAAATTACAGATACAGGGATAAACACCGCCAATGCTTTTTCACGATCCATACCGGCATGTTCAAAAATAGAAACAAGGTGAAATGTAAAACCTGTAATATAGAGGGCATACATGGCAAGTGGTATTGAGAATAACCAAAAAGTCAATGTGTGGCGTGCTTCTGCCAGTGTGAATTGTTTGAATGGTTTTATAATTACATTTTTTTCTTTGTTCCCATGCACTTCACCATCAGGAATCATACCTAAATCTTCGGGATTGTCGCGATAGAAAAGGAAAACAAACAGTGTAAAAAACACGCCAATTCCAATGGCCATAATAATCCATGCCCATCGCCAGGAAGTTTCCTGAATAAATGTATCAAAAGTAAGTGGAGCCAGGGAAAATCCAAAAGCTACAAAAACCGAAGAAATCCCGTTTACCAAACCACGGCGGGCAATAAACCATTTCATCAGCATGTTTCGCGAAACCATTGTTAATACTCCCTGACCGGAAAAACGCAGGGCAAAAAACAGGAACATCAGAACTGCCATTGCAATCGGGACATATACAGCTGACGAACCTTCTTTGATAAACAGGTGAATTATCCTGTCAGATTGACTTAACAAAATCAAAACAAAACCAAGCACTATTGAAATTACCATTCCTATCCACCGGGCACCATACTTATCGTACATTTTTCCGGCATAAGTTAGTATCAGTGAACTGGCAATGGTTCCAATCATATATGCAATGCTTAATTGATTGCGACTGATATGAATGTTTTCGAGAAGGTAGTCGGTAAATGTTGCAATTCCCATCGTTTGTCCCGGGGCACTGGCTAAAACTCCGATAGTTGCCGCAAATAAAATTACCCAGCCGTAAAAAAACGGAATCTTTTCGGGTCGGATTGGTAAATTATTCCACTGCTGTTTAATATTCATTTTGCAACTTTTTTGCAAAGCTACCCGAACTATTTTGGATTGATGCAATTTGTGGCAGCCACTGTATAAAAGTAAGAAATGGTTAATGTGGAAGTTAATAGAAAAAGTGAATGCAGGAATGCACAAATGTGTGATTGAGAGTTTTAAAAAATGTCGCGCAACTTTGGACTTTAAACTCCGCCCAAAAATCCAAAAGGATTCCAACTAATCACAACTGTGAATAAAGATGGAATCCCTTTTTAGATCTGAGCCTTAAATATTGAACCCTGGATTTTAAACTGACTAATCCACCGATTCAACGATCGACATGGTTACATCATAAATATAATCGCCAATTTTCTCTGATTCCGAAAAAATATCTTTGTACAAGGTTCCTACCTGATATGGATAAACCTCATTTTCAATGTCTTGAACATGTTGCGTTCGGAGTTTGTTTCTAAATTCGTTTATTTTCTTCTCGATAGTAACTGTAACTTTTCGATCTACATCGCTATAATGTTTGTTTAGGTTTTCAATCATCACATCCAATGCTTTTTCAACCAAGGCGAACATTTCAAGAATTTTCACTTTCATTTCCGGAGTAAGGTTCTTGTCTTTATCGCGGGCACGCAGCATTGCGCGGGAAATATTTAGGCACGAATCACCGATACTCTCAATTTCGTCAATAATCCTTAGCATTCCGCTAATTCCTCTTGATGATTCCTTGCTTAATTCACCTTCTGCAACTTTAGTAAGATATCTGGCAATCGACACTTCCATTTCGTCGCTTTTATTTTCACCTGTTTCAACTTTGTCAAATTGTTTCTGAAACTTACGGTCGCTTGTTTCATTGAGCATATTTTTGAGTCTGTTAAAAAGCTTTTTGGTTTGCTGGGCATACACAATAATTTCTTTTTTAGCTTGAAGAATTGATAATTCGCTTGTACTGAGCATCCCAAACTTTATATATTTCAGTTTAAATTCCTGTTCATCTTCTTTTTCCGGAACAATTTTTTGTACCAAAATCACTAAATATTTTATAAACCAAATCTGTAGTAGTACATTAAAAATATTAAAAAAAGTATGGAAAAATGATAAAGCAATTGGAATTGAACCCGCATCGGTAAAAGCCGATTTACCTGAGAAGGATTGCGTTAGTGAATCAACTCCTCTTAAAAAATATGGAAGAATAGAAATTACCCAGATTACCCCAATAACATTAAATAAAAAATGAAGGCGTGCAGCACGTTTTGCAGAAGCATTTGCAACCATTGCCGCAATATTGGCAGTAATAGTAGTGCCTATATTTTCGCCCAAAACCATTGCGGCGGCACTTTCAAAGCTAATCCAACCGTTGTTGCACATCACCAATGTTAAGGCCATGGTAGCGCTTGATGACTGGATTACTACAGTAAGAATGGTTCCGATGAATAGAAAAATTAAAGTTGAGCCCAATCCCATTCCTGTGAAATTTTTAAGGAACTCTAGCATTTCAGGATTTTCGCCAATGTTTGGCACGCTCGATTTTAAACTTTCCAACCCTATAAATAACAGGGCAAAACCAACCAAAACCTCTCCCCATGACTGATTTCGGGTTTTTTTCGAGAATATCAAAGGAAATCCGATGCCAATTATCGGATATGCCAGAATACTCATTTTAACTTTAAAACCAAGTATTGCAATTATCCAGGCAGTTACTGTAGTTCCAATGTTTGCGCCCATAATTACTCCTGCCGATTCGGTAAGCGTTAGTAATCCGGCATTCACAAAACTCACAATCATAACTGTAGTTGCACTCGATGATTGAATGATTGCAGTTATTGATAAACCTGTTATAACTCCTGTAACACGATTGGAAGTCATGGCTGCCAAAAAGTTTCTTAGTTTGCTCCCTGCAACTTTTTGCAATGCTTCACTCATCAGTTTCATTCCATAAAGGAATAATCCCAAGGCGCCAATTAATGTAAGAAAATCAAGTATGGTGTAACTCATAATTTGGTTAATTTGGCCGGCTAAAGTAACTATTATTGGAAATACTAAAGGAAAAAAATTAATCTATGTGAATTAATTTCAACTGAAAAATACTGTAAACATTACAATTTCAGAAGTTTACATGAAAGTTAAAATTTTTCTTTTTATAATCACAAAATCCGGTTATTGTTCAGGTTCTAATAACCAAAATTCTGTTTTTTGGATACAAGAAATTTACTCAATCAACAGAATATAACAGAATCTATCTGAACTCGGATTTAATGCTGTTGTTAGCGCAGAAAACATTTTATAGCATCTGTAGGTAATTTGTCCTAAGTAATTAGAACAATTTGTTGTCGTATTTTAAACAGAACTCACCCCAAGCCCGCAAGCGGACTTCCCCCCTCTCTTTGCAAAGAGAGGGGAAGAGCATCGCAGATGCGAGGGGTGAGTTTAAACAAAAGTGACAAATAA
>JBFHJA010000016.1:0-22395 GCA_041596165.1 Draconibacterium sp.
CAGAATTAAGTATTGCATTTTAAAATTATTTAATTAAGAAAAATATGAAAGCAAAAATTATCATATCATTATCATTAATTGTTGCAATGGCATTAGTGATGAGCTGCACGGATCAACCTTATTATGACATTCCTTACGATGAGAATGGTAATGTGATCCTTTCCGGTATTTCTGTAATTACTTCAACCGGAGTTACCACAGCAGATGCTTCTTTTACCATCAACTGCTATTTTCCCAATGCTAAATCAGGTGATGTAATGACAGCTCAAGTATTAAAACGCCAGGTCCCCAGTTGGAATCCGGAAGGCGCATTACAACTGCTCCCTTATGGTACAGCCAAAAGTATCACTGTTGGCGCTGACCTAAAAACCTCGGTTACCTTTACAAAGGCAGAAGCAGGCCTTGTAAATGTTGGTGATGCTATAACTGTTACTTTTGCCGGAGCTACTGATTCCGGAATAATTAGTATTACTCTTAAATAAGCTAATTAATATTATTCTGTCAAAATCTTTTTCAATACGGAGCACTGCTATAATATGGCAGTGCTCTTATTGATTTTAGGAATTGATTAGACAGTTATTTATAATTTGATACTGATAAAAAATATACCCAAACTGAGTAAAATTTCACAATCTATCGGATTAAACGACCAAATTTGAATCATTTTTCATTTTCCAAAAATTGAATTATTAAATTTGAGTTTTAAATATTATATAAAAATAATTTTCATGAGTGAATCAAAACAAATACCCCGACGAGATTTTATAAAAAATACGGCAATTGTTACCTCGGCTGTTGCTGTTACATCTTTATTGGCAGAGAGTTGTGCCGTAGAGCAAAAACAAGAACCTAAGGTGTGGCCCGAAGGAAAATTGAATATTGCAGTAATCGGGCTTGGAATGGGATTCGGGAATATGGGCAGGTGCATGGACGAAAATATTGTAGCACTTTGCGATGTTGACACAGAACGAATGAAAGGCAGGGTTGAAAGTTTCAAAGAAAAATACCCTGATAAAACTGTTCCCTATGAATTTCAGGATTATAAAAAAATGTTTACAGAAATCGGGGATAAAATTGATGCAGTTATTATTGGCACACCCGACCATTCACATGCAATAATCACATTACATGCAATGAAACTTGGTAAACATGTGTATTGTCAAAAACCTTTGACGCATTCGGTATATGAGTCAAGAATGCTGACGAGGGCTGCTGAAAAATACAATGTGGCAACACAAATGGGAAACCAGGGTGCATCGGGAGATCACACAGCATGGATTTGTGAGAGCATTTGGAATGGTGATATTGGCGAAATTAAGGAAGTACATGCCTGGACAAATCGCCCAATTTGGCCACAAGCATTAAATCGCCCTGATGTTACACCAGCAGTACCCAAAGGTTTAGATTGGGATTTATGGCTTGGCCCTGCACCCGTGCGTCCTTACTCACCAATGTATCATCCATGGAGTTGGAGGGGATGGTTTGATTTTGGAACCGGTGCACTTGGCGATATGGCGTGTCATATACTTGATGTAGCGATGCGGAGTTTGCGTCTGCAATATCCAACCGGAATTCAGGCCAGTTCATCAAAATGGACACTGGAGTCACCTCCTGAAGCCGAAAAAATTACCTATATATTTCCTGCACGTGAAAGTTACCGAAACGTTGAAATGCCGGAAGTAAAAGTTACCTGGTACGATGGAGGGTTGATGCCCGACAGACCAATAGAATTGAAAGATGGTGAGAAAATGGGTGACAATGACGGCGGCGTTTTGTTTGTTGGAAGCAAAGGGAAAATATTATGCGGATGTTATGCAAAGGATCCACGAAGATTACCAACTGAAGAATTTGCTGATTACTCGCCCGCTATTAACGAGCGTCTTGTTGCCGATGGTATGGATGGTCATGAGAAAGATTGGATCAGGGCATGTAAAGAAGATCCCGCAACACGCGTCCAAACAAAATCACATTTTGGCTACGCAGGTCCTTTTAACGAAGTTGTTGTTATGGGAACTGTGGCTGCCCGGTTATCAGGTCTTCAGCGTGTATTGCAATGGGATGGTGAGAATATGAAGTTTACAAATATTGGCAAGGATGAACAAATACGTGTACCAAAATCGGTGAAATTGGATGAAAGTCGAAATTTGTCGAGGTACCAGTCGGAATATGAGGTAATTAATGCTTTGGAGTTTGCAGAAAGCTTAATTAATCTAAAACCGAGGAATGGTTGGGAGTTGGAATTATAGATTGTGTTACGAGAAAACGCACGAATTTTTTTCAATCCGAGAAAGAGGCTTCAATTAAATGTTGCCTCTTTTTTATTGAACTATTCTTTTGTCAGATCAATGCAAACCATTTTGTTGTCATTTCTAACAATAATATGTTTATTGGCAAATGCCGGATGCGACCAGGTAACACCGCGAGGTAGTTGCTCTTTTGTAGGTTCAATTATTTTTGCTCTACTGATTTCATTAAACCCTTTTGGTGAAAGTTCTGAAATGATCAGTTCACCTTGTTCGTTGAACATCCATGTTTTACTGCCGTTTTGAATAAAATGAATATTTGCCCAACGGTTTTTCTTTACTGCTGTCAAGTCTTCCCAAACGCGGTCGCCGGTTGCAAATTCCAGGCAGCGAAGTTCTCCATAACTGTCAACACCATAAATAAAATTGTCTAATATAACAGGCGTGTTTATAACACAATGCAATGCATCGGTATTGCTTTCACTTTCGCCACAACGCTGCCAAACTTTTTCGGCTGAAGTATAATTGTTTGTTAACTTCACAAGCAACGACCCACTGAAAAAACAGCTTACAAAAATATGGTCGTTGTGTAAAACTGGTGTAGCAATGCCCATACCCGATTCCACATCCCAGGGAATTCTCCAATAAATATCTCCTGTATCAGAGTTCAATCCTGTCAGGCTGTTTTCCGTCCAAACTACTGCGACTTTATTTCCTTTTTTTTCAATAAGTATTGGTGCTGAATATGAGGCCATATCTTCAAGATTCCGCCAGATTTCTTTTCCTGAATCTAAATCGAGTGCAACAACACAAGCATTTTTACTTCCACTAATTTGAAGTATTATTTTATTTCCGGTAATTAAGGGTGTGGCCGAAATGCCCCAAACAGGCATCTTTATTTCATATTCAATATTCAAATCTTTTTGCCATAAAAGCGTTCCATTTTTGGCGTCTAAACAAACCAAATTCCCCATTGTACCCAGTGAAAATGTTTTTCCGTTTTTTATGACTACCGAAGCTCGCGGACCAGCTTGATAACCAATTCCCGAATATTCGCAAGGGTAGCGGTACTCCCATATTTTTTCTCCGGTTTGTTCATCAAAACATAATATTCCTTCAGTTTGAAATGGATTTTTTATTAAATCGGTTAGATAAACTTTGCCATTACAAACAGTTGGTCCGGAATAACCTGAACCTATTGGGACAGACCATTTTGGAGTTATTGCTTTTGAGTTGAATTTTTCTACAATTCCTGTTCCCGACCATTTGCCGTCACGATTTTCCCCACGCCAGTCAGGCCAGTCCTGCGAAAAACAGTGAACTGATACAAACAATAAAATGGATAGGATTGAATGTAGTCTACACATCGTAATTAAAACCTCCTAAATGATGCCCCATTCTGTCACGTTTGGTTTTCATGTATTTCTGGTTGTACTCGTTGGGTTCAACCTCAAGCGGAATTACCTGCGTAACTTGTAGCCCATAACCTTCGAGACCTACTCTTTTTACAGGATTATTCGTGAGTAATTTCATTTTTTTAACTCCGAGGCTGCTTAATATTTGTGCACCCACACCATAGTCCCGTTCGTCAGGGTTAAAACCCAGATGCAGATTAGCTTCAACAGTATCCAAACCCTGATCCTGCAATTTGTATGCGGCAATTTTATTAAACAATCCAATTCCCCTGCCTTCCTGCATCATATATACAATTATGCCTTTTCCCTCTTTTTCAATCATTTTCATTGCTTTATGCAGCTGGTCGCCACACTCGCAACGCAACGATCCAAAAATATCTCCTGTCATACACGAAGAGTGTACGCGGGTAAGTATTGGTTCATCTTGTTCCCACGTGCCTTTTATTAAAGCCACATGTTCAACGCCATTCGATTTTTGTTTAAAAGGAACAATCCTGAAATCTCCATGCTGTGTGGGCAATGTAACTTCAGCACCCCTTTCAACTAAACTCTCGCCATGAAACAGGTATGAAATCAGGTCTTTTATTGCAACCAATTTCAAATCGAATTTCTTTGCAATTTCATAAAGTTCAGGCAGGCGCGCCATGCTTCCGTCATCGTTCATGATTTCAACTAAAACACCGGAAGGGTTTAAACCTGCCAGTCTTGCTAAATCAACAGCAGCTTCGGTATGTCCACTGCGACGAAGAACGCCTCTGTTTTTTGCTTTTAATGGGAAAATATGTCCTGGTCTGCCAAGTTGCTCTGGTTTTGTTTTCGGATCAACAAGCATTTTAATGGTAATTGCCCTGTCGGAAGCTGAAATACCAGTTGTTACTTCAGGATGAATCGCATCGACAGATACGGTAAATTGTGTTTCATGAGATGAAGTATTTTTGCCAACCATCAACTCTAAATCCAGCTCTTTACATCGCTTCTCCGTTAGTGCAACACATATCAAACCCCGGCCATGTATTGTCATAAAGTTGATTATTTCAGGCGTAACCAAATCTGAAGCTACAATAAAATCGCCCTCGTTTTCTCTATCTTCATCATCAACAACCACAACCAATTCTCCTCTTCCAATAGCTGCAATAGCTTCTGGAATCGTATTTAATACAATATCTTCCATTTTGATTTATGCCTTTTTTAATCAGCCGCAAAATTACAATAAATAATCGGAAAGAGAACATGACTTTTGATTTGAAAGCCGGATGCCTGATTCTTGATATTTGCCGTGTTCTCATCGCCCTTCACTCTTAAAGACCCGCAACCATATACTTTTAGCTTTGACCCCTAAACTCTGAACTCTTTTTATGCCCGTTTTGATTTTTCCCAATTTACAGTTTGTTTTCCTTCTAAATAGCGAAAAATTCCACGAATGGCGGCATAATTAATTGAAGTGAAATAATATGGGATGAATAAAAGTTTGAAACGTATTTTTCGGTTTTCGAAATACCAACCAACCAGGGCAAGCACATAACACAAAGCCTGAATATACAGTGTTAATGTGAAGAATCCTGTATTGACCCAGCCATTTTGCTGCCATACAATTAATAAATTTACGGGGAGAATTAACACGAGAGAAAGTGGTGCCAAAGTCCACCGCAAAACCTTGTGTGAAAAATATTGCCACGAAAGAATACCAAATCGAAATGGGTTCAATAATCCCTTTAATCTGAAAATAGTTTGGATACCACCAGCCGCAATCCTTATTTTTCGTTTCAATTCTTCCTTAACATTTAACGAAGCTGTTTCTTCGGCATAAGCATTTGGCGTGTATGCAATGTGGTAACCTTTTTGTGCAATTCGCAAAGAGATCATGAAATCATCCAGCAAAGTATCTTCTTCCAAATCTTCAAAAAGTTCGGTTCGAATGGCAAATAATTCACCGACTGCACCAACGGCAGAGTTTAATTCGGAGTCCATTCTTTTTATCCAAGATTCGAATTTCCAGTATAAACCTTCACCGGCTCCGGCGGCTGAGTCGGCATCTTTTTCAATAATCCGTTTTTCGCCTGCAACACAACCTGTTGTTGGATTGCTGAACCTGGTAACGATCTCTCTAATCGACTGGTTTCCGAGAATTGTATTCGTATCAGAAAAAATAATGATTGGGGCTTTTACAAATTTTACTCCCCGGTTCATCGCATGCATTTTCCCCCTTCGTTCAGGTAAATGATGCACTTCAAGCTGATTGTAATTTTTTAGCAAATCGGGTGTTCCGTCATCCGAACCATCTGTAATCCACAGATATTGTATTTTTTCCTTTGGGTAATCAAGCGAGAATGAATTCGTAACTTTCTGATTTACATAGTCTTTTTCGTTAAAAGCTGTTACGAATAAACATATTTCGGGTTCATACGAATCATTAAAACTCAGAACCTTTTTCGGGAATAATAATTTTTTGATTTTGAGTAGAAAAAACAACACCAATGAATACCCAACGAATGTGTACAGCACAGTAAGCAGTAGTATCCAAAAAATGAATTGCAAAATCATCAAATGTATTTTTTGTAAAAGTCGATTAGCGAACCCGCTGAAGTAAGGTTATCAAAGTTTTCGTGAATGTACTCAATGGCATTTTTGCTTATTTTATCGAAATATTCTTGATCTTCAATTAAATCGGTAATTGACTGAACAAAACCTTCGGCATTTTCGGTAACAACGATATTTAATCCGGAAGTTGTTGAAATTCCCTCTGTTCCAACGGCAGTTGTAATTATTGGTTTGCCAAGTGCCATCCCTTCAATAATTTTAATTCTCATACCACTGCCCGAAAAGAGTGGCACTACCATTATCGATTTTGAATTCATAAATTCATAAGCATCAGCAACTTCACCTTTAAAAACTACGTTGGGTAAATTCATCATTTTCTGAAACCAGGCAGGGGCATTTCGTCCGGCAATAAAAAACTGTAAATCAGGATATTTTTCACGAACTGCATCCCAGCAATTGTCAAAAAACCAAATTAACCCTTCCTGGTTTGGTGCCCATTCCAGCGATCCGATGTGAAACAATGTTGGGTGTTTCAGGTTTTTTGAATTTGGAATTAATACAGACGAATCGATGCCGGTTTGCGAAACATGCAGTGGTTTGTGGTTTCCCAGTTTGTTAAGAATATCACCATCTCGGCCAGTTATGGGAACAAGTAAATCGTATTTATTTAAGGTTTGAACTTCGAATGACTTTATTCTTTTCGACAGGTTTTTCAGGTATAATTTTTCAAGTCCATGAGCCATAACTGCTGTTCTGCTCCAAATTTCATGTTCAATGTTATGTGCCCTGTAAATGATTTTTGCTTTCGAATTCTTTCTGATTAACGGTATGTAAGGGCAAACATAAAGTCCTTCCAGTTGAATAATGTCAAAATCATTTTCAAGTAGTACTTTCTGTAACTCTTTGGCAAACTGTTTTGAAATAAACCTTGTTGCATTGTATGGTTTTGCTGAAAACAAAAGATTTAACAAAGCACTAACCGGCGAGATTTTTGCAGGTACATTCACAAGTTTAAAATCAGCCAATTCTTTTACCGAGTCAGGGATTTCTGTTAAGGTAATGTGGTGTTTGATGGTATTCATTGCAAGGATTGTAACCTTGTGTCCCAATAGTGAGAACCCACGTGCCAAATTCATACAGGCAATTGCACCACCGTCAATTACGGGATAAGGAACTTTATTTGTTACCTGAAGAATTTTCATTTGTATAATGATTCAAATTTATTTTAATCTGATGTTTTTTACTGTTTACTCGCTTGCGGCAAATGTCTAAATTACTTTTCCGATTTTTTAAACCAACCTCTTATTCCCAATTTACTCAACAATTTAATATAAGCTTCAGATGACATGATGGATGAATCGGTTCCCGCCATATAAGATAACCAAACGCCAATAGGGAAGAATATAAATGTGGAAAACCACATTCCTGTAACCATTTGCCAAACGTCTTCACGGGCCGATTTTTCACCAGTCATCGATACTATATAATAAGCAATAAAAAGGAGGATTGAAACAACAACGGGCATTCCCAAACCACCTTTCCTAATTATGGCCCCAAGTGGTGCGCCAACGAAAAAGAATATGAAAACAGCGATCGATAGTGTAAACTTTCGGTGGCGCTCCATATCATATTTGTTAATATGCCTTTTCCTTTCGGTAATTTGTCCCTGATACAAATTCAAATTCTGCATGTTACTTCTGGCTTTGTCGAGAGCTGCCATTGCAATTTCGGCTTTTACCCATTTATCAATGCCCTTGAAATAGTCATCAAATACAAAAATTGAATCAGGTTTACTTAATTCTATTTGTTTTAAAGAGTCATTCAATGTTGTTAAATTGTACACATGGCGCGAAATCGTGGGGTTAATATCTATCTGAATTAAATAACCCCGTACCTGATCATAAAATTTTTCATCCAATGTATCCAGCATCAAACTGAGCTGATTTATGGTCAGCATGCGGTACATATTTTTATAAATACCTTCGTCTCTTCGGTTAAATTCAAAATTATTTACTTTAACCCTAATTGTTTGTTCGTCAAATTTATCACGCCTAAAAGGTCGTTTATTGATATCCTTTCTTTCTGTCGGCTCCTCCGAATAATTTATGCCATTGTATAAATTGAGAACCATATATTGTTTGTCTTCCGTAATTTTCAGAAATCCGGAGTCGGCAACAGTTACGCTTTCGTTGGGTTTATTTTGGGTATGATCGTAAATAAGTAAATCATACAATACATTGGTTTTTTTGTCTTTGTTGCCAACTTTAATACTGTACCCGTCAATTTCACTTGTAAAAACACCTTCCTGAAGTACTAATTCTGGTCGCTGTTGTTTTACACTCACCATTAATGTTGTAAATTTTAGGTTTGTTTTTGGCAATATATTGTTTGAAACGTAAAATGCCAGTGCTGAAATAAATGCAGCGATAACAATCAGTGGTTTCATTATTCTGAAAAGTGAAATTCCCGCCGATTTCATGGCAACTAATTCGTAGTTTTCACCAAGAGAACCAAAAGTCATGATGGAGGCCAGTAGCATGGCCAACGGAAAAGCATAAGGTAAAACGCCAAAAGACGCATAAAAAAGCATTTCCCCCAAAACGCTTAAATCCAGTCCTTTGCCAACTAAATCGCCAACATACCTCCATAAAAATTGCATGAGAAGTACAAAAACGACAATAAAGAAGGTCATAAAAAATGGCCCCAGGAAAGATTTAATAACATACAGGTGCAAGCGCTTCATGCTAATGTTTTCAATATTAAAACATTTGCAAAACTAAGTTATTTTGGTAATATGGAAAGCAAAATAAGGTTAACATACTTTTGAATTAATGTAATAAAGATGAATAGACGGTTGTGAAATAGAATTCAAAAAATTATGACCCCAGAATATGTTTCAAGTCGGAAATTTGAGTGTCCCACAATCCTTTTACTTCTTCATAATCGTTATCTTCTCCAAAATCGACAATTATAAGCGAAACATCATTGGTTAATTCATCCTGTGTGATTCTGAATTCAAAATAGCTTTCTTTATCTTCTATCCATGAAAACCGGACGAGTTTATTTTCCTTGTGTAAAGTCATTTCGGCAGTTTGTTCCGAGCCCTCCCAAACAAAGGTGTATTTTTTCCCCCGAACCTTTACGTCATCCGCAAACCATTCAGTTAATCCAGAAGCTGTGCTTAGCCAGTTAAACAGAACCTTAGGAGAACAATTAACCACATACTCAAGTTGAATTTTCGTTTTGTTAGCCATTTATTCGATTTTGTGCCAATATATATAATCTGATTGTAACAAACAACTTGAAAATTCATGCAAATTTTAATGAAGGACAATTTTTTTTTGAAAAATTAAGCTAAATAAAAATTAATACTATATTTGCACCGCGAAAATCAAAGCATTTGGCGAGGTAGCTCAGCTGGTTAGAGCGTCCCGATACAATTCGGGAAGGTCGGCAGTGAAAGTGCTTCGAATAAAATGAAATAATGGCGAGGTAGCTCAGCTGGTTAGAGCGCGTGATTCATAATCACGAGGTCGCGAGTTCAAGTCTCGCTCTCGCTACTGAAAATCAAGAGGTTACAGATTATTATTTGTAGCCTCTTTTTATTTGCATGTAATTTGCATGTAACTCATCCATAATTTGTGCAGACGGTTTTACGTCTTAATTCTTAACCGCTTTTATGTACCTCTTGCCTTTCCTTGTTCAGAAATAAATTAGGATTGAAAATACTAAGACAACTGCTCTGAAGACCAGTTTGAAAGAAGAAAGCTTTAACATGCGCGAAATATCTTTTTTATTCTAAACTGGAAAAACCGGCCAAACTAACTACCTGATTCCGGACTAAAGTCATATTATTCTCCCTGGTTTTCTCACTCGCTTGACTCTATAAAATTCACAAGTTGTATATTACCAACAATTCTTAAACAAAGCATAAATAAGACTTAATAAGTTTGTTTAACGTATACATCAACCTCAATTAAAGCATAGAATGGGTATGAATAAATTAATAATTTTCTATTGCTCTTGCTGAGCCTGTTTATAAAACTCCCTGACTACTTGCAAAAAAAAAACACAGCCTCAGCGGTAGTTTTTACATTTAACTTTCGAAATATTCTTGTTTTATGATTCTTTATTGTCGATTCCGAAATCCCTAATTTTTCTGATTTTCCTTTGCGCTATCCCCAATTGCAATGGATTTCAAGACTTCCTTTTCTCTTTGAGTTAATTCCTGAATTGATGCAGGTACAAATTCAGACCCTTCTTTATTAAAATTAGACCTTGTTTGATCGTAATTCATTACTATATGAACATCACCGATTCTTTACTCGTTGAAAGGGTCACCAAACAAACTGCCTTTCAAATATTTCCATCATCAGTAATTAATAGTGGTATCAGTTTATGGTTTATCATTAATAGTTTTATCTCTAATTTCAATACTCCGTTACAAACTATTATAAATATTTGATAATCAACAAATTAATTGATTTTTATTTATTAAACACCTGATAATCAGTATCTTAATAGAATTTACCAGATCCAATTCAAGTATGATTCTCAAAGGGTATAAATCTTATAAACAGCTAATATATAGCATGTTGGAAAATACAGTAGATATCAATAAGTGGAGAAAAGATTTTATGATTGAGGTCTTTATGCTTTTCTTGAGCATCAAAGGCCGGATCAACTTTTTCCAGCTCGGAAGATACGGACAATTTTCAGAACAACGCTACCGACAACAATTTGAAAAGCGTTTTGACTTTATGGAATTCAATAAAGAAATGGCCATTTCGCACGGCAGCGGCCGGTTTGCAATCGCATTTGACCCGAGTTATATCAGTAAGTCGGGAAAGCATACTCCCGGGCTTGGCCGATACTGGTCGGGTTGTGCACAGGCATCCAAAAAGGGGCTTGAAATTGGCGGTATTGCCGTAGTAGACGTTGACAGCAATTTTGCGTTCCACCTCGAAGCAGTGCAGACACCTGACAGCAAGGGCGATCCAGACACTGAGGAAACCCTGCTGGATTGGTACGGCAATGTTTTGTATGAACGCAAAGAAACCTTGTTGCAATTATCCTGTTACATCCTGGCCGATGCTTATTTTGCCAAGAAGCCATTTGTCGACAAAGTGATTTCGATGGATATGCACCTGGTCAGCCGCTTGCGCGATGATGCCGATCTGAAGTACCTTTTCTACGGAGAAAAATCAGGAAAAAAAGGAAGGCCCCGCAAGCATGCCGGGAAAATAAACTGGGCTGGTTTAAACCATGATTATTTTCAAATCACAAAGGTGGATGAAAACACAACGATCTTTTCGGCCATTGTTTATTCAAAATCATTCAAACGGAACATTAAGATTGCCTGCCAATTTACCACTTCTGAAAAGGGGAAAGAATCGCATAAAATTTATTTCTCTACCGACTTGGAAATGGAGGCAATTGATATTGTCAAATATTACCGCAGCCGTTTTCAGATTGAATTCCTTTACCGCGACGGTAAACAGCACACAGCCTTGGAACAATGCCAGGCAAGGAGCGGGAACAAACTACATTTTCATTTCAATACCGCACTTACCTCAATAAACATTACAAGAGTTTGCCATTGGCTTTCAATACCCAAAGAGAAAAAGGAGGCTTTTCAATGGCCGATGTGAAAACACTGTACCACAACATGTTATTGATAGAACGATTTATTGACGTGTTCGCTGTAAACCCGAACAAACTAAAAAATCAAGATATTGTCAAAGAACTTATATATTACGGCACTATTGCCGCTTAAAATTTAACGGAGTATTGTAATTTGGATAATTAATTTTAAAATCAATATCAAATATCAGCATATATTACTGAATATGAAGGGGAAATCAAGAATAATGCTAAATATATTTTTTAGTGGAAAAAGAAACAGACTAAATCCTTAGTTTTATAACTTATGGCTTAGGTATGATTTTTGATAGAAAGAAAAGTCAATAAAAGAATCTAAAATCAATAACTATGAAAACCGTAATTTTCAAATCAATCTTTTTTATTACAATCCTTGCCTTTTTTTTCAGTGTCAAACAAAACAAAAAGGTTCACATGCTAAAATTGTGAAAGTAAACGGAAACGAAGTAATCGACTGCAACATCAGCGAAGTTACGGATACAATTGATTTACAGCTCAGTGAGATTATAAAAAAATGCGAAGTTATACCTTTGGAAACCAACGAAAGTTCGCTTTTCGAGAGTGTTTACCACATCGGCATTTCCGACAATTACATTGCCATTCACAGCCGTGGTAAAATGATAATAAAACTATTTAACCGGCAAGGGAAATTTATTCGCAACATTGGTTCAATTGGCAGAGGACCTGGCGAATTTAGCTCGCTCTACGGAATTCAACTCGATGAAAAAGCAAACCGGATTTATCTGACCCCTTTTGCCAATGCAAAGGAAATTCTAAGCTACAACCTTGAAGGTAAAAATATGGATGCGGTTCCACTAATTTACAAACAAACAAAATGCTGGGTTTATATTGAGAAAGACATTGTTACTGTTTTAACCATGCCGTTTAACGACGAAATACCAGTTGCCTACCAGCAAACCGTTGGTGGCGAACTTATCCAAAAACTTCCGGTTATCGACTATCTGATTTTAAAGCCAGACTTTAGCAGCGAAGTATCTTCCTCCAGAAACGACGGTGATGCCTACGATATTTTCACACTACCCTGGGGTTCAGAAACTTTCGATACTTTGTACCATTATAATACGAAAACAAATCATCTCGATCCAAAATATGTTTCTTCATTTTCAGATAAAAAACACGGCTCATGGACTTATGAATGGCCAAACCATTATTGGTCGTGGATTTTTGGTGATAAATATAAAGGCAGAAAAGTAATCGTCAATAAAAAAACGTTGAAATCTGATTTCTTTAAACTTAAAAATGATTTTTACGGCGGAATTGAAATGAACAAATTCTATATGTGCAATAACGGTATGTTTATCAGTTCAATTTCGGCAATAGAATTGATAGCGGCTTTTGAAAATGCACTTAAAACCGATGATTTAAATTCAAAAGAAAGGGATAAAATAGAATCGATAAAAAAATCGCTGCACGAAAACGACAATGAAGTTCTGTTTGTTGGAGAGATGTTTTAAGACGAGTTGAGGATTTTAAGAAGTCTAAATGTTTGAACTGTTTCTAACCAACTAAACTCTCAAACAAACGGACTCTCAAATCCCCGAACTTTTTTAACTTATCTTTCATTTTTACGAGGCATAATTTATGTTATTTTTAGAAACCAAAAAAATCAAACCAAAAGAAAATGGCTAAATTCCCTTTTAATCCGAAGCAGCAAAATTATTTTTCTAATTTTTGCACTTTCTACTCTTTTTATAGGATGTAAATCGAATTCTGAAAACAATGAAAAGAGTTCCAGCGAGTCACTTCCCGAAGAAAAAAACATCGTGGAGACCGTTGTGTTAAAGGAACAGGATTTTACTCGCGAAATCATCAGCAACGGTAAACTGGCCGCCATCCAAAAAGCCGAATTGTATTTCAAGAACCCGGGGATAATTGAAACGGTAAAAGTGCGGAACGGCGAAAACGTTTCAACAAATACTGAACTGGCTAAGCTTCAAAACGACGATTACAAGTTTAATGTTAAAAAAGCCCGGTTTCGATGGAGAAAGCCGAAATAGACCAATTGGATGCTTTGCTGAGCATAGGGTACAAAACGGGGGCGGAAAATATTTCGGCGGAACACCAAAAGATTGCCGACATCCGCTCCGGTTACGACCAGACAAAAATACAACTGGCAACCCTATAATTTGAATTTGATTCTTTATGAGACAGCTTGGCCAATCTACGATTTTTCAATAATCAGAACTCATTACACAATGGGTCATTAAACATAATCCAAAATAAAGAAAAAGGTAACCCCGTTTTTCCAATTATCTCACAAAATCTGTATGTGTTGTTAAACATAAAAATTGAAATTCAGACACAAATCGCTATCTAACAACACATTAAAGCTGTATCTATAGGTGGGGGGGGGGTAAAAAATATTTTGTATTTGCAAACTTTTGTGCGTACTTTTAATAACGAAACACAACATTAATATTCTGATTCCCTAACTACAATAGGCAAAAAATTAACCAATGACGCGCAAGCCCTTTTTAAACCACAATAAACTTTTCACTTTAACCTTGGTAATTGTAACTACGGTTATATTTTCCCCTACTTTCTTCAACGATTTTCAGCGCAGTTGGGACGACCAATGGATGCTGCTGGAACATCCCCTTATTTCAGATTTTTCATGGGAGGATTTAGGGTACCATTTTACCAGCTTCTACCACAGTCAATATTCACCGGTCAACACCATTTTCTATCTTGCGGTTTATTCCCTGTTCGGACTAAATCCCGGTGTGTTTCATGCTAGTTGCCTCTTGGTTCATATCCTTAATGTGCTTTTGGCATTTGCTATCCTGTGCGTGGTTATCAGGAAGATAAAACCCGCATGGAAATCGACCAGGATTCAGGGGTATTCATTCCTTGCAAGCCTGCTGTTTGCCATCCACCCGCTTCAGGTAGAATCGGTGGCCTGGATCAGTGCGTCAAAAATTGTATTGTACGCTTTTTTTAGTTTGTTGGGATTATGGTTTTACCTGAAATACATCCAGGAGAACCACTGGCGATGGTATGCAGGAGTTCTTGCGTGCTACCTCCTGGCTTTTGGTTCCAAAGAACAGGCTATTGTTTTTCCGTTAAACCTTATAATTTTCGACTGGATATTGGGAAGGTATAAAGGGGTCCGAGTTGATTTCAAATCCGCGTCGCAACCGGCAGTTCTAGACAAAATACCCTTTCTCATACTTGCATTGGGAATGTGGTATTTCTCTTTGCAAAACAATTTAGGGAGCATCACTGCGGGGCCCTATCCACCCGGCCAGCGCTTACTATTTGCCATGAGCAGTTTTATGGATTATGTGTTCCGCTTTATTGCCCCGGTAAAGCTCTATTACCTTTATTTTTTCCCGGTTGGCAACGGCGAAAAACTCCCGCTTTATTTTTGGGGCTATCCCCTGCTGGTAGCAATATGCACCGCTTTTATCGCTTACAATTACAAACGGAACAACCGCCTCGTGGTTTTTGGCTTTTTGTTGTTTTTGGTGAACATCAGTTTGGTTCTGCACATTATCCCCATGCCCCGTTTTGCAATCACTGCCGACCGGTACATGTATGTCAGCATCATCGGCCTTGGGCTTGCTGTGGTGTGGTTAGTGGACTATCTGGTAACGACGAAAAACAAGTGGAGAAAATTATCGATAGTGCTTTTTAGCGTATGGTTGCTTTTTCTGTCCGCACATTCTTTTTGGCGGACCACCGATTGGAAAGACAGTGATTCCATCCGGCAAAACATTAACGAGCTGATAGAACGCCGGAAGCTGCAAAATTTGCATGTAACGGACAATGAACTGGAAAATGAACGAAACGAAAATACCGGGGCCGAAAATGCCCGATAGCGGTTGTTTGGGACCTAAGCCCCTGCAACTTAGTTGCAGGGGCGAACAGATATAGATTGATATTTCTCGCCAGCTTAGGCAAGGGCTCACCCGATTATGGGACTGAGAAGGCGAAGCAATGAAAAAACGGAACAAAGTTGAAACAAACAAATCCAAAATATGGAAACCAACGACGCAATTAAAACAACCGAAGAAGTTCTCATTTCCATTGTTATATCGCTTTATAACGAAGAAGATGCGGTATTTGGCTCTTGGTTGGGGTTGAAAAATGAGTTGACAAAACTTAAAGGCCTGTGTTTTGAATTAATTTGGGTGAACGACGGCAGCAACGACCAAACACAGCAAATAATCGACGAAAAAGTAATCAAAAACACCACCCACAATATCGACCATTGCACCATCGAGTTTTCAAAAAACTTTGGGCACGAAGCCGCAATGATTGCCGGTATTGACCATGCGAAGGGAAAGGCAATTATCTGTATGGACGCCGATGGGCAGCACCCGCCATCGGAATTGCCAAAAATGATTGCATCATTCCTTTCGGGCACGGACTATGTGCTTATGGAGCGCACACGCCGCGAAGACAATGGTTTCCTGAAAGAACTGTGTTCCGCATTGTTCTATAAAACCATAAACAAACTCTCGTCGGTAAAATTCAGGCACAGCGCAAGCGATTTTTTTCTTGTATCGAGGCAGGTGGCCGAAAACTTAAAAAGCCATTACCGAGAGCAGAACCGGTTTATACGCGGCTATATCCAGTCAATCGGTTTTTGTTGCGAGGTGTTTCCCTTCGAAGCGCCCGGCCGGGTGAACGGGAAAAGCCACTATTCCTATGTGCAACTCATGAAGCTTGCATTGGGGACTATTTTCGCTTTTTCAAATAAACCGCTGAGGATCAGCATCCTTTTTTCGGTACTTTTTATTGTGTTTACGCTGCTGTTCGGCGCCTACACCTTGTACATGTTTGTTTACGGGAATTCGCCCCCCTCGGGATATACTTCCATAATTCTGCTGTTGACGTTTTCGTTTTCAATGCTTTTTCTAACCATAACCATACTGTCGCTCTATTTCGAAAAAGCAATCCAGGAAATGCGGCACAGGCCAATTTATATTATAAAAAGGATAAAATTTAACTAAAATGGAAGGGAAAAACTACACCCACTATCGCAAAACGGCTTTTTTACTCCAGTTTTGGTAGCTTCCCTCCCGGGAAGCAAAAGTAAAATAATTTGAGAAAGATAACTGAATGGTGACCCCAAACAGTTTGAATTATAAATTTTAAAAATAAAAGTAATGAATAATAAATTAACAAAAATAATGAGTTGGCTGGCTGCAGCAGTTTTTCTGTTTGCGCTGGCAGTGAACGTAAAAGTTACGTTGGACGATCCGTTTGCATTTATTAGCAATGAAGCAATTGCAACAGGAAGTAGTGAAAGTAGTGGAGGTCTTTTCTGGAAGGCTCAAGTTACTTCCACCCCATGTACTTATAAACTTACAACCACTGTTACTGTGGAAGAACCAATAGGTTCTGGAATATTTATTACAACCACAGAAGAAGTATCCTATACTGGAGTAGTAAAGAACTGTATTGACGGTTGGAATGCTTGTTCTAAAGATTGTGTTGGGGCAACACCAAATACGTAGTTTATATTTATCTCATAAGTTACCTCCGCTTAGTAAAGGGAGGTAACTTATTTATAATGAATGATAATAATTAAAATTAGAATTATGAACTGGAGATTAATCGTTTATTTATTCATAATTATTGCAGGCTGCAATACAAGTAACACAAACGATCGTTACAATACAAATAAATTTAGAAATGTAGATGAAAAATTGGATTCAATTATAATTGAATCCTCAATTGAGAACAACGAAGATTTTATCACCTTAAAAGTTGTTGATAAATTTGAATTATCAAACTATTTTAACTTTGATGATATAATTGATAGTATATGGTATCTGCCACTGGAAACAAACAAGCAAAGTTTAATAGAGAATATTGAAAAGGTGATTATACACAATGAATGTGTGTATGTGTTGGATATATTTTCAAACAGATTACTGAAATTTAATTCAACAGGTGGATTTATAACTCAGATTGGGAAAGAAGGCAGGGGGCCGGAGGAATATATTTCTCCAATTGATTTCGAGATTATTAATGATGAGATACTTGTATTAGATGACAGACCAAATAATATTAAATATTATAGTTTAGATGGTAAATTTCTTAAAAAAGAAAACATAGTATTTAGGATGAACCACTTCATTCCCTCAAATACAAGTAGATTTTTTTGCAATGTTGTTGCAAGAGGAAATTTCCATATCCCTCAAATAAGCAACTTCAAATTGGTTATATGCACGCCAGATTGGAAAATTATAGGATCAGCTGATAAATACAATGCTGAACTTGAAAGTAAACAAAGTTTTTCGAGAAAAGTATTAACTAAATCGACAAATAACCTTGTGTACAATCCTTCCTTTGACTATTTTATCTACAATATTGAGGGGGATATTATCAAGAAAAAATATTATATAGATGTTGGTCAACGACAATTACCAGAGGGCACAAACAACCTAACAAACGAGGAATTTATTGAAAAATGCTTAAGCAAGGATTGTAATGTCATGTTCATGTTTCACTCTGTATTTGAAACAGACAAACATCTTGTAGCAACTTTGCATTATAATAGTTTTGATATCCCCCTATATTATTCAAAAAACTCGGGAAAGTTAATTTGTAATAAACACTATAAACTCTCACCAAAATTTCCATTTGGTTTTATTGTTCCCAAAGATATTAACAATAATACTTTGGTGGGATACCTAGAACCCTATTTTGCCCTTCAAAAAATAAATAATTTTAAAAAGATCCCTGAAGAATTTGAAAAAATACCACAAAAAGTAAAGAAACTTATAAGTGGTTTAAACGAAGATGATAATCCAATATTAGTTTTTTTCACATTAAAGGATTTCTAATCGAAAACAAGAGTTAATTATATTCTCCTTGATTTGTTCATTTTAGTACGACACAATTCACAATTGCACATTAGTTTAAATAATTTATTTTTAAAATTTAAATAGGAAAAATGAAAAAAACATGGTTTATTATAACATCAGTTGGTGTAATGTTTCTTGTTATTTTTATAATATTTTCGTTAAAAAGGGAAAAGAAGGGGTTTTCATATAAAAATATGGAAAATCTGATAATCTCAGAAAAATACTGGACTGAATTTTCATCTCAGAATAGTATAATCAGCAATTGTTATATATTTGATTTTCAAAATGATAATGATTCAGTATATCTTTCAGATATATTGAATAATTCACCAAAACTAGTATTTTGGTTTTCAGAATCAAGTTGTTCAATTTGTATTGAAGAAGAATTAAAAAATCTTGTTGAACTTTCTAAAATTATAAAGAAGGAAGATATAGTTATTATTGGTTCATTTCAGAATATGAGGAAAAGATGGATGAGGGAATCATCTTTCAGAATCTTTAATCTTAGAAAAGAACGGTTAGGAATGGCCATCGAGAATAACAATTTTCCATTCTACTTCATTGCAGATGAAACCTTAGAGGCGAAGTTTGTTTTTATGCCAGTTAAAGAACTTCCGATTTTAACAGAAAAATACTTTAAAATAATAACAGAAAAATATTTTTAAACGCAATTCCCAATTACCTCCATAATTGAATTATTTCCTAATTTAATCTGCTTGGTTTAAATTCATACATTAAAAAGGAAATATTCACAAAAATTATTTCTCCTTATTTGTTTGACCTGCGGAGGTTTATCCTGTGGAACCACAGCACCAGGCAACAATGCCGAAATTCAATTCGAAACCACCGCTTTCGATTTTGGAGAACTTGAATTCAACGGCAACGGAGAGTGTACCTTTCCTTTCACAAATGCCGGGAACACGCCATTGGTAATCCAGCACGTGAAAACCTCGTGTGGATGTTCAGTTCCGGAGTGGCCAAACAAACCGATGAAGCCTTGTAAAACATCGGAAATAAAAGTGAACTACAATACCTCGCGCGCGGGGGCGTTCCATAAAACTATTACGGTGTTCTACAACGGAAAAAACTCGCCTACCACGCTGAATATAAAAAGGGGGTGTTGAATACAAAGAATAAAATGACACGAAATTCAACTAAAATAAAATGGAAGGGAAAAACTACACCCACTTTTGCCAACTGCTGATTAAACTCCAGTTTTGGTAGCTTCCCTCCCGGGAAGCAAAAGTAAAACAATTTGAGAAAGATAACTGAATGCTAGCCCCCAACAGTTTGATTTTTAAATTTATAAAACAAAAAAGATGAATAAAAAAGTAAAACACATAGCAAGCTGGCTGGCCGCAGCAGTTTTTCTGTTTGCGCTGGCTATTAATGTAAAGGTAACTTTAGATGATCCGTTCAGTTTTATGAGTACTGAAGCGATTGCAACAGGAGATGAAAGTAGCGGAGGTACTTCTAGTGGTATTTGTGGAACATCATATTTCGCAAGTGGTTGTTTATTCCCTTGTGTTGAAAACCCCGCTTACCAGTATGGAGAAACATCATTTGAGTGCGTATGTTTAGGAACCGGGACCGGAACATGTCAATCCGGAGCTATAAGTAGGGTATACAGTTGCAACGGAACAATGATTGAGACTGGTGAAATTAATTCTAGTACCTGCCGTTAATTTACTCATTAAATATGCCTCCAATAAAAAGGGAGGCATATTTTAAATATAAATACTATGAAAAACATAATACCAAATTTGAGATCCATAATTATAGTTTTAATACCATACTTTTTTGTTATGTGCCATTTTAAGAATAAACCGGATCCCATCAGCACAACAAGCACAAATAAAAATTTAATTGAAATAAATATAGACGAACAAGACTATGATAATACTGTTCTCTATTCCCATCTATTTAAAAGCGTTAAATTAATAGCACTTGAAACAAATAGAAATTATTTAATCGGACAAATAGATGAAATAGAGCTTTACAACGACACAATTTATATACTCGATGCAAATATTGGAAAAGCAATTTATGTATTTGACAAAAATGGGGGTTTTATCAATAAAATTGGAAGGTTGGGAAAAGGTCCTGGAGAATACTTTAGGCCTAAATCATTTACAATCGATAAAAATACTAAACAGATAAAGGTATTGGATGAAAGTAAACTGCTTATATTTTCGATTAATGGGAACTTCCAAAAAGAAATCCCCTTAAGCCATTATGATTCCCCAAGATATTTGAAAAGTGTAAATGGAATTACTTATTTTGATCATCAAATGTTCCGGGGAAGGACTTCCTCCTATCTGTTATCAGCAATCGATAGTACTGGTCAAATTCTAAATCAATGGTTACCTTACAAAGAATATAATAAAGGATTGACACTACCATTTGGGACTAAAAATCATCTGGTTAATACTTTTTATGATATTAAATTTACACAACCTTTTTTTGATACAATCTTTAGCATAAGCAACAATGATATCAAACCATTTATATCCATATCAACAAAAAATAATATTACTATCGATGAAATTAATGATTTTAACGGCCTAAGCGATATAAGAGAAATTTCAAATATTTACTGGAAGAGTAAAAAATTTCTTGGGGTAAAGAGCTATATTGAAAACCATAATCTAATCATGTTTGATTTTCAAAACGAAGGAACCACTCACACTGTATTTTACAATCCCAAGAACAAAACATTCATTTTTTCGAAATACATGTTTATGAACGATTTAATCCCAATGGAGGGGTATTATCCATTTTATGCCGCGTATGATAATTATTTCATATCGGTATTGGAGTATAGAGATACAGAACTGAAGAAATTAATTGAAAATGTGAACAATGGAAGTATTTTACTATCCGAAAAACAACTATCGGTCTTGAAAAAATTGACTCCAGATAGCAATCCTATTATTGTATTTTATGAGTGTAAAAACAATCTGGTATTTAATCAGGCAAAATAGCGCATTACTTATCAAAATCGTATTCAAAACACGTTTCCAAACTGGAATAAAGTTCAAATGCTATGTTGATTTATTTGTGTAAATTAATATATGCGAATTCTTTTAAGCAGAAAAAATCACTAATTGAATAAATTATCAATAAAATGATAAAAACTAATAAGAATGGATTTTACACTAGACTTATTTTAATAATAGTCGTGATTTTCAATTTATTTTTAATAAATAAATTGAAAAATATTAGAGAATATTATTATATCGAAAAAAGAACCTGTATTGATAAAGAGCAAGATTACATAAGCGATTTTCAACGAGATTTAGAGTTAATGTCTCAGGACATTTGCATAGACAAGGACTCTATTTTTAATGCAAATATTCTGTTAACACCAAAGTTAATTTTTGTTTATTCAGGAAACGATTGTGAACCGTGTATTTTCAATAATATGACAAAAATAAAAGAGATTATTGGAGAAAGAATTGAACGCAATTTAATTGTTTTTCCTATTTTAAAGGACAGCAGGAATAACCGAATAGCCCTGGAGGCTAATTTTAATGGTGTAGAGTATAAAAGACTAGGACGCTGTTCAAATAAGTGTGTCAAATTAAGGAATTATAAATTTTTTAATTTGGCAAAATGAAAAGAGAGACAAGATTTGATTTTGAAGAATTTGAGAAAGAGGCTATCGAGCGACTCAAAGAAGGAGCGCCATTATCA
>JBFHJA010000017.1:0-21504 GCA_041596165.1 Draconibacterium sp.
CCATCAGGATTGCCTGAAATAACAATCAAAGGTAATTTTGGGTGAAGATTATTTGCAAGGTCTACCAATTCAATTATTTCACGGGTTTTTCCTGAATTCGAAATCAGCAATAAAACGTCATTTTCCTGCACAACACCAAGATCTCCATGTTGTGAATCGCTGGGATGAAGAAAAACAGAAGGAGTGCCAGTTGAACTGAAAGTTGTTGCAATATTTGCAGCTATTTGCCCTGCTTTACCCATTCCACTTGCTACCAATTTCCCTTTTTTTAAATGCACACGGGAATATATCAATTCAATCGCCTTTACAAAATCATCTTCAACCGGTATGTTTAAAATTGCTTGCGACTCATGCTCAATTACTTTGCGTATTGTATCCTTCATTTTACTAAATTTGAGCTGCAAAACTAACCGAAAAATGCCGCTTCCAAATAACTTTTTAATCCTTTTTTTGTTTTCGATACAACAACATTAACAAACCCGCTGGAAATTGAGAAATATCATAAAAAAAGTAACATATTGATAGTTCTATATTTTTAAATATTCTTTATTTTTAGCAAGTAGTTTTTATTTCTCACACTAAATCTAAACAATGAAATAAGCATAATTATTCAACTCACCAATAAAAATGGATCATTATTTCATCCGGATTCCGAAGGATACAAAGTAAATTATAAACTAAAATTTCAAAATATACACATGAAAATTCACGAATATCAAGCCCGAAATTTATTCAGGAAGTACGGGATTCCTGTTCCGGAAGGCGAAGTTTGCCGCTCCATTGACGAGGTTAAGAAAAAAATTTCAGATGAAGACAAACTTCGGGTTGTAAAAGCACAAGTGCATGCTGGTGGCCGGGGAAAGGCCGGAGGTGTTAAACTTGCAAAAACAAAAGCGGAAGTTATTGAAAAAACAGAAGAAATTCTGGGCATGGACATTAAAGGATTAACTGTCGAGAAAGTACTTATTGCTGAAGCAGTTGATATTGAAAAAGAGTTTTATGTTGGGCTTATTAACGACCGCAACACAAAATCAGTTGTTTTAATGGCCAGTGCTGAAGGTGGTGTTGAAATTGAAGAAGTGGCAAAAGTTTCGCCTGAAAAAATCATCAAAATGCCAATCGACCCAACAATGGGTTTAATGGATTGGCAAGCACGGAAAATTGCCCTTCAGCTTTTTAGCGAGCCAAGTCAGGTGCGCCAGGCAGCTGCAATTCTTGTAAAACTTTATCAGTTATACATTGATACCGACTGTTCTCTTGCAGAAATAAATCCGTTGGTATTAACAACCGACAAAAAAGTAATGGCTCTCGATGGCAAAATGAACTTTGACGATAATGCACTTTTCCGCCAGCACAAAATATTGAATATGCGCGAAGTGAACGAAGACGAAGCCAAAGAAATTGAGGCTACCGCAAAAGGTCTTTCATACATTAAACTCGACGGGAATATTGGGTGTATGGTAAATGGGGCTGGATTGGCAATGGCTACCATGGACATGATTAAATTATATGGTGGCGACCCTGCAAACTTCCTTGATATTGGAGGTTCATCGAACCCACAAAAAGTAGTGGATGCCATGAATATTTTGTTAAGCGATAAAAATGTGAATGCCGTAATGATTAACATTTTCGGAGGAATTACACGTTGTGATGATGTTGCCCGTGGTTTGGTTACTGCTTTGAATGAAATAAAAACAGATATTCCTATTGTTATCCGTTTGTCAGGTACAAATGCAAAAGAAGGCTTGGAAATTATTAAAAGTCAAGGTTTGCCAACAGTTTCAACAATGAGTGAGGCGGCGAAAATGGCAATTGAATTAAGCAGGAAAGCAAATTAGAGTTTCGAGTTCAAAGTTTAAAGTTTAAAGTAATGAGTATATTAATAAATAAAAATACAAAAGTAATTGTTCAGGGAATTACGGGTCGCGATGGAGCATTTCATTCAAGCAAAATGAAAGCTTACGGAACTAATATTGTTGGTGGAATTTCACCGGGGAAAGGTGGTTCAGAAGTGGATGGAGTCCCGGTTTTCAACACGGTTGAAGAAGCAGTAAAAGCAACTGGTGCCAACGCATCGGTAATTTTTGTGCCAGCACCTTTTGCAGGAGATGCCATTTTAGAAGCAAGTTACGCCGGTGTTGAACTTGTAATTTGTATTACTGAAGGCGTTCCGGTAAAAGATATGATAAAGGTTACACCTATTTTAAAACAGAATGGCACAAAACTGATAGGAGCCAATTGTCCGGGGTTGATTACAGTTGACGAATGCCTGATCGGGATTTTGCCGGGAATGATTTTCAAAAAAGGAAATGTGGGACTTATTTCACGTTCAGGCACACTAACATACGAAGTAGTAAATATGCTTTCGGAAAGTGGTTTGGGCCAAACTACCTGCGTTGGAATTGGTGGCGATTCAGTTTCTGGTTTGTATTTCAGGGATTTACTTGAAATGTATGAAAACGACCCCGAAACAAAAGCCGTTGTTGTGATTGGCGAAATTGGCGGCGATGCAGAAGAACAGGCCGCACAATATATCAAAGAGAACATGAAAAAACCTGTTGTGGCATTTATTGCAGGGCAGTCGGCACCTCCCGGGAAAAGAATGGGACATGCAGGGGCAATTATTTCAAGCGGCGCCGGTACTGCTGAAGAAAAAATCAAGGCTTTTGCCGCTGCCGGAGTTCCCGTTGCAAAAGAACCCGGCGAAATACCGGGATTGGTAAAAGAAAGGTTAGGTTAGAGTATTCTCCCCTGATCCCTCAAAAAAAGAGGAACCAAAATACATAGAATAAAAACGGGCAGTTTCGATGAAACTGCCCGTTTTTATTCTATGTACATTTCGTTTTGAAACGCTATCCATTCAAAGCCTCAGCACCACTTACAATTTCAAGGATTTCGCCTGTGATTGAGGATTGACGTGCCTTATTGTATTGCAAAGTTAGGTGATTCAAAAGCTCGGTTGCATTATCAGTAGCACTGTGCATCGCGGTTAAACGAGCTCCATGTTCAGCAGCATGTGAATCGAGAACTGCTTTATAAAGTTGAATTTTTAAAATACTTGGAATCAGGTCCTGAATAATATACTCTTTTGACGGCTCGAAAATATAATCAGTATTTACTTTAAATGAATCCCCTTTTTCAATTTCAACCGGAAGAAATTGTTCTGTGGCCTGAATTTGAACAGCTGCATTTTTAAACTGATTATAAACGATTTCTATACGGTCGTAAGTTCCAGCCTCAAAGAATTTCATTAAATCTTCCGCAATTACTGAGATGTTCTCAAAAGAAAGTTCATTAAAAATATCGTTTTTATTGTCCACCACCTTCATCCCGTGGAATTTCAATTGCCGCATCCCTTGCTTTCCCAGACACAAAAAGCTGACATTTCCTTTTTTCGACTGTGTACTGTATTTTTCGTTCACAAACCTTGCCGCAACTTTCGAAATGTTTGAGTTAAAACCTCCACATAAACCCCGGTTTGAAGAAACAAGAACAATCAATACTTTTTCAGGATTGCGCTGCTTTGTGTAAACCGAATCATCCGTAATTTCAAGGCTGGCACTTATCGAGGCAAGTATTTTATGTAATTTATTGGCATACGGACGTATCTGATAAATAGCATCCTGAGCTTTTTTTAGCTTTGCTGCCGATACTATTTTCATTGCACTTGTAACTTGTCGGGTAGTTTTTACCGATGCAATCCGAATTCGTATTTCTTTTAGACCTGCCATTTTTTTTTGTTATTGGGTTATTGAGTTATTGAGTGGATTTGTTTCAAATTTCCTTTTACCTATTCTCATTTTTTCTCACATACTCAATTACACATTTACTCACTCACTTACTCTCCCAATCACCTCTTAAACTTTAAAGCTACTTCTGCCGCTACTTTCCTAATAACTTCTTCGCCATTTTCAGTGAGGTTTCCGTCTTTCAATTCATCAAGTGTTGATCGGTGCTGTAACTTCATTTCTTCATGAAAATCTGCTTCAAACTCTTTTACCTTATCAACTGGAACTGTTCTTAGCAACTCTTTTGAACCGCAGTAAATAATGGCAATCTGTTGCTCAATAAGCAAAGGTGAATATTGTCCTTGTTTCAGAATCTCAACATTTTTGCGCCCTTTATCAAGAACACGCATTGTTGCGGCGTCAAGATCAGAACCAAACTTTGCAAATGCTTCCAATTCGCGGAACTGTGCCTGATCAATCTTTAAAGTACCAGCAATTTTTTTCATAGCTTTAACCTGAGCGCTACCACCAACACGGGACACTGAAATACCAACATTGATTGCAGGACGGATTCCCGAGTTAAATAAATGTGGTTCAAGGAAAATCTGGCCGTCTGTAATGGAAATTACGTTTGTCGGAATGTAAGCTGAAACGTCGCCGGCTTGAGTTTCAATAATCGGGAGTGCAGTTAATGAACCACCTCCTTTTACCTTATCTTTTAAGCATTCCGGCAGGTCGTTCATTTTTGATGCAACTTCATCGCTTTCAATAATTTTTGCAGCACGCTCCAATAAACGCGAATGCAAATAGAAAACATCCCCGGGATATGCTTCACGGCCAGGCGGACGACGGAGCAGCAAAGAAACTTCACGATAAGAAACAGCCTGTTTCGACAAATCATCATAAATAATCAGAGCATGTCTACCTGTATCCCTGAAATACTCACCAACTGAAGCTCCGGCATACGGTGCATAATATTGTAAAGCTGCCGGATCTGAAGCTGGTGCCGATACAATTACAGTGTATTGCATAGCGCCATGTTTTTCGAGCGTAGCAGCGATATTGGCAACGGTTGACCCTTTTTGTCCAATGGCAACATAAATACAATATACAGGATCACCTTTTTCAAAATTTTCGAGCTGATTGATAATTGTATCGATTGCAATGGCTGTTTTTCCAGTCTGTCGGTCGCCAATAATCAACTCACGTTGTCCCCGTCCGATTGGAATCATTGCATCGATTGCTTTTATTCCAGTTTGCAGCGGTTTTTTTACGGGTTGCCTGAAAATTACACCCGGTGCTTTTCTTTCAAGAGGCATTTCGAACAGCTCTCCCTGAATTGCACCTTTCCCGTCAATAGGTTCGCCAAGTGTGTTGATAACGCGGCCCAGCATTTGTTCGCCAACTAATATTGAAGCAATCCTATTCAAACGTTTTACAGTATCGCCTTCTTTTACTTTTGATGAAAGCCCAAGGAGAACGGCACCAACATTGTCTTCTTCAAGATTAAGCACAATCCCTTTTACACCACTGTCAAACTCAATCATTTCGTTTGACTCCACATTCGAAAGGCCATAAATACGGGCAATCCCATCACCCACCTGCAAAACAGTGCCTACTTCTTCATGATCAGCTTCCGATCTAAAGCCTTCCAATTGTTGCTTTAAAATTTGAGATATTTCTGCTGGTTTTATATTTGTCATCTTATCTTAATTTATCGCTTCTTATTTTATTTTTTAAGTTCAGTTTCCAACAATTTCTGTTTTATTTTCCTGAGTTGAGTTGTAACACTGGCATCATATTGATTATCATCGATACGGAGAATTAAACCACCAATAATTTCAGGATCAACTTTGCTGCTGAGTTCTACAGTTGTTTTCAATTGTTTTTCCAAAAGCGTTTTTATTTTGTCGATTGTTTTTGGATCAATTTCAGTAGCTGTTACCAAATTGGCCGATTTTATATTTTGGTCTTTTCGTATTAGTTCTAAGAAATTGTGGCAGATTCCGGGAATGTATTCTTCCCTGTTATTTTGGAGAATCAACAAAAGAAAGTTTAATGTTAGTGGGTTGATTTCATTTTTAAATATACCAGTAATCAGCTCTTTCTTTTTAGGAGTAGGTATCACAGGACTTTCCAACAGATGAATAAAATCGGTGGAATTACTGCAAATATCTGACACCTTTTCGATATCGGTTTTGAACGTATCCAAACTATTTTTCTCTTTAGCAAAGGAGAAAAAAGCTTTTGCGTAACGAACCCTTATTGTGCTTATATCCATCCGTTTTAATTCAATTTGATATCATCCACTAAACCATCCACCATTCTTTCCTGCTCTGTTTTGCTGGTTAGTTCTTTTTTCAGCACTTTTTCGGCAATCGTTACCGACAAATCAGCAATTTGTTTTTTGAGGTCGTTAATTGCAGTTTCTTTTTCTGACTGTATTTGACGTTTGGCAAGTTCAATACTTCTTGAAGCTTCCTGCATTGCTTTTTCTTTAGCTTCAGCAATAATTTTGTCTTTCATTTCCTTAGCCTCTTTCAGGATAGCATTTTTTTCCTTACGGGCTTCGGCAATAATTTTGTCGTTATCGGCTTTTAAATCCGTAACTTCTCTTTTCGCCTCTTCTGCTAAATTCAATGCGTTTGCGATGGATTCTTCGCGTTCTTTCAAAGCATTTAAAATTGGTTTCCATGCAAATTTCCGGAGGATAAAGAGTACAATTCCGAAAATGATTAGCATCCAAAATATTGTTCCGGGATTCGGAGTAACTAAACCCATAATGTAATTTTTTAAAGTTAATGACAACAACACCTCCGGCAATCCCGAAGGTGGTTGCCAAAAAAATTTTTAGTTAATGAAAATAACTAATGCACAGATAATTACTGCGAAGAAGGCAACACCTTCAATCAAGGCCGCAGAAACAATCATGTTTGAGCGAATTTCACCACTAGCCTCGGGTTGGCGGGCAATAGCTTCCATAGCACTTGCACCGATATTTCCGATACCGATACCTGCAGCAATTGCAGCTAATCCTGCACCTAAAGCAGCTCCCATTTCTGCGAGACCCAATCCGGTAGAAACTTGTAACAATACAGTTAAAATTGCTGATAACATAGCATTTAATTTAAATAATTATTAATGATGATCTGCTGTAGCCATCCCAAAATAGATAGCCGACAACAGTGTAAAAACATAAGCTTGTATAAACGATACCAAAACATCGAGTAATAAAATAAAAACTGAAAATACAATAGAGACCGGACTTGCTGCATATCCAAAAGCGGTTCCGTATAATCCGGCAAAAATAAAGATTAAACTTAAAAACACTGTTACAATCATGTGTCCAGCCATCATGTTTGCAAAAAGTCGAACCATTAAAACAAATGGTTTTGTGATTAATCCGGAAAGCTCAACTATGGGCATTAACGGAATTGGGAATTTCAACCACCAGGGAACATCTGGATTGTAAATTTCTTTCCAGTAATGTTTGTTGCCGTTAATAGTTGTTATAGCAAATGTAAATAATGCCAACACCATTGTTACCGCAATATTACCGGTTACGTTAGCGCCAAAAGGCGGAAACGGTATCAATCCGATCATGTTTTCAATCAGTATAAAAAAGAAAAGGGTCAGTAGAAATGGCATGAATTTCTCATATTTCTTATCACCAATTGAAGGTTTTGCAATCTGGTCGCGAATAAACAGAATTATTGGTTCGAGCAGATTTTGCAACCCGGTTGGTGCTTTGTCTTTATTTTTTGTGGCTTTTACGGCCACCGAAATAAATATCCAAAGCAGCAATAATACTGTAATCAGAATTTCGGCCACAACTTTTGTCATTGAAACATCGATTGGTTTCCCAATTTCAGCTCCATTGGCATCTAATTCTACAATTTTACCATCAAACTCTTTACTTTGTGAGATCCTGAATCCTTTATAATCGTTTTGCCCATGATGAAATTTTGATGACATAAATGCATGAAAACTTTTGCCTTCATGCAATTCAGGGTTATTGCTGTATAACAAAATGGGAAGCGGAATACTTATATGAGTTTCACCAAATGAAGCGACATGCCAGTCATAAGCATCCGAAACGTGCTCAATTATAAATTTACCTGCATCAAATTCTTCCTTCGCATCTGATTTTGCAGTTGTAATTACATGCTGTCCATCCGCTGTAACAGTTGCAACAGAAAAAATATTCAGTATTAATACTAACAGGATCCCTATGGAAAACTTAAACATAGTTTAATGGTGTTTTTCTAATGCCCACAAATTTAAAAGATTTTTTTAACGACCAACAAAAAAACACAGTTTAATACTGAATCAAATCAATCGTCAGAAATAGCTTATTTTCAATGTTTTTACCTATTTTTTTTGTGGTTTGAAGTTATTCCCAACAATGAAAAAACCTCAAACACTGTAAAAACTACATACAAAGACAGAAAACAAACAACAAATACTTTGGCATTTTCCATATCAATTGCAATGTAAAGAATAGCCACAGCTGAATACAACATCAGTTTTAAAGAAGTGATAAGCATGATACTACGGGTAAATTTCCCCAATTCTTTTGATGCCAACCTAAGCAGGTATGCATGAATTGAAACAGACACAACAACAAAAAACAACACAATAAACGGAAAAACGGGCAAGTAAAATTGTGGGATAAGTTTAGAAAAGAGCAACAAACTAATTAGTGCGATTATCACTACGATAACAAGTAAATTTTGAATGTATTTTTTCATCATATTTAAACTTAAAAGAAGGTCATTGGGTAGTTTCCTTCCAACTTCAAGCTTCTATAATTGCGAATCGGAATTAGCAACCTCAAAGCCTCCATCTTTATTTCATTTTTTCGGTCTACCGTTCTTCTTCAATAAACTCCGTGTACCGTAAATAATCGCAAGTACAACCGAAAAAACCATCATGCCCAGTGTAAAACCTTTAAAACCGTTGTTCATCCACTGGTCGATTTTGTATCCACCAAAAGTTCCGGCACTAATAATTGCCATCATTTCGAACCCGAGGCTTGAATACCGGATAAAATTATCGAATTTACTTTTGTATGGGTTTTTCTGGACCATTTAATGGATTTGTGCCATTCATCATGCAGCTTCCAGAAAACATTGCACCAGGTTCTATTGAGAGTTTTCCAGCAACAATATCACCAACAATTTGCGAGGTTGATTTCATGTTAATCAAATCGCTTGCTGTAATTTTTCCTTTAACATATCCGGAAATTTCAATGTTGTTGCAAATTATTTGTCCCTCAATTTTACCTTTTGGTCCAATAACCAATTTACTTTTGGCAGAAATATTCCCCATCAATTCACCGTCAATTCTGATATCGCCATCGGAAATTACATCGCCTTTTATTTTGGTACCTTCACTGATGATATTTATCGACTGGGAGGGACCTTCGTAATTTGCAGCAGTTTTTGCCATTTTGTCTTCTATTTTATTGTTTTTAAAAAACATATTTCTTTCGGATTTTCAGGGGTTTGAAATTACACATTTTTGTTAGTTCGGCAAAAGAAAAGCACCAAGTAAAAAGTAAAAAATAAAAAATGGAAGGTGAGAAGCACAAAAATTTGAGTATAACAACCCCGGTTTCAAGTATCTAAAACCAAGTAAAAAGCCTAAAGTATTGAGTATCCGGAATCAAGAATATAATATCAGAAACCCTTTCCAACCAGGTCATCCGTACAGAATCAGGAATCACTTCGAATCATAAGCCCATTTCAGATAAACACTTCCCCATGTAAAACCTGCACCAAAAGCAACAAGAATAATATTGTCGCCTTTTTTGAGTTGTTTTTCATAATCATACAAACACAATGGGATAGTCGCCGAAGTTGTATTCCCAAACTTCTGAATGTTTATCATGACCTTTTCTCTTCCAACTCCCATGCGCCGGGCAATTGCATCGATTATGCGTAAATTAGCCTGATGCGGCACAACCCATGCAACATCGTCTGACTGCAGGTTGTATTTTTTCATTATTTCCTCGGCAACATTTGTCATGCTCGAAACAGCTGCTTTAAATACCACCTGTCCCTCCTGATAAACAAAATGCTCTTGTCGGTCAATAGTTTCATGCGAAGCGGGCAGTAAAGAACCACCTGCTTTCATATGAAGGTGATGCCGGCCCAAGCCATCTACCCTATTTAGATAATCAACAACACCAACATCTTCCGTAGTTGGTTCGAGTAAAACTGCGGTTCCTGCGTCTCCAAATAACGGGCAGGTTGTGCGGTCGGTGTAATTTGTAATCGCTGACATTTTTTCGGCAGCAACCACAACTACTTTTTTATAGCGCCCCGATTCGATAAACTGAACTGCTGTTGACAAAGCAAAAACAAATCCTGAACAAGCTGCATTCAAATCAAAACTCCAGGCATTATGAATCCCAACTTTGTTTGCAATAATATTGGCAGTTGCCGGGAAAGGCATATCGGGAGTTATCGTTGCACAAATTAGCATGTCGATTTCATCGGGAGTAGTGTTTGTTTTTCTGAACAAATCATTTACTGCTTTTACCCCCAAATCACTTGTTGCTTTTCCTGGCTCTTTGTATATGCGTCGCTCTTTGATTCCAATTCGTTGCATAATCCATTCGTCGGTAGTATCGACCATTGTACTAATCTCTTCATTAGTCAATCGGTATTCAGGCAAAAATGCCCCAACTCCGGTTATTGCTGCCCTTAATGTTGCCATTGTTATTTATAATTTCTGAAAAAATGCTTCCTTAAAAATGTTTTTTTTAACGGCGTGAAGATAAACCTAAAACAAAGGAAAATCAAGGAATTAATTATTGGAGGTGATAAGAGGGTAATAAATACTTAAACTTGTACTGAACAATTCATTCCTATGTTCGAAAAATCTGTATTTTGAGAAATACTGGATCACCCGTTAATCTGAATCCAACATTTCCTAAAGTGTAATTAATCCAACATGGATACTCGTCAAAAAAAAACCAGGTGGTTAACCTGGTTATACTGCAATTTCTTTAACAATTACCTGTTTCCCCCGGTAATATCCGCATTCCGGACAAACGGTATGATATTTAACCGTTGTTCCACAATTTGAACAAGTTGCAAGTGTCGGTGCCACTGCTTTGTAATGTGTGCGCCTTTTGTCTCTTCTCGTTTTCGATATTCTATGCTTTGGATGTGCCATAATATATATAGTTTTTAATTAATATTCCCCAATTTTTTTAGTGCATCCCAACGAGGATCAGTACTTGTTTTATCCTCACCTTCCGGGTGCATATAATTTTTAAGTTGTTTAAGCATTTCCTTGTCACAGTCCCTTTTTCCTTTTATGTTTTTAGGATGTACATGCCTTAATGGAATGCTTAATGTTATGTATTCATAAATAATCTGAGCCAGGTTTATATGATGTTCTTCAGGATTTACCCACATTATATTTTCCCCATCTTCCAATTCGTTTTCTGAAAATTTCACAAACATTTCTGTTTCGTTTGAAATTTCCTGCTGATAATTCTCTAAACAACGGTCACAGGTAAGTTCGAGCCATCCTACAATATTAAGATGCAATTTTATAAACGAACTTCGTTTTTCAAGAACAACTTCAATTACAATTTTTCCATTGTCAACCAGACTCTCCTTAAAATGTTCAAAGAACTTATTATCAACTTCAAATTCGAATTCGTGCAAGCCTTCTTTAAGGCCCTTAAATTCAACATCATATTTATTTTTCCAGCTCACGTTTCCAAAAAAGAAATGCAAAAGTATAAATTTTTTATCAACACCCGAATATTTCAATAAAATATTTAGGATTTGTATAAATATGAAAAGCCAAGAAACAGAATAATCTTTTCATTTCACATACTTCAAAGCAAATTACTTTCCTAAAATAATCCTGAACGTAGTCCCTTTTCCGATTTCGGACCATTTGATAAATATTCTACCGTTGTGGTAATTTTCGATTATACGCTTGGCAAGCGAGAGCCCAAGTCCCCAACCTCGTTTTTTTGTGGAGTAACCCGGTTGGAAAATAGTTTTAAACTGAGATTTTGGGACACCTTTCCCAGTGTCAGTAACATCAATAACTATTTGATTTTCTTTTTTCTTCAAATCAATCGAGATTGTTCCGTTGTTTTCCATGGCATCAATTGCGTTCTTGCACAGATTTTCGATTACCCATGAAAAAAGAGCTGCATTCAACGGGGTTTCAATATCATCATTTTCAGAAAATGATGTTTTAAAAATAACTTTGGCTGACGATCTTGTTTTTAGATAATTTACCGTGGAATTTAATGATTCCACCAAATTTGTCGGGAACAATTCGGGTTTAGAGCCAATTTTTGAAAACCGTTCGGTTATTCTTTCCAATCTATCTGTATCTTTTTCAAACTCTTTAATCAATGCCTCATCAATATTTTGAAGTTTAAGAATTTCAATCCAGGCCATCAACGAAGATATTGGAGTTCCCAACTGGTGAGCAGTTTCTTTTGACATGCCCACCCAAACCTGGTTTTGCTCGGCACGCTGGGTAGCACTAAAAGCGAAGTATGCAATTGCTATAAAAACAACGATTACAAAAAGCTGAATAAAAGGATAATATCTTAAATTTCGAAGTATGCTGGATTCGCTGTAATACAAGAGTTGTGTATTGTTTTCCGAAAGCTCAATTGGAATAGGATCAATCCTCTCTTTCATTTTTTTGAGTTCTCTTTGTAGTACCTCCTCTTTTCTCCCCTCACTATATTTAATATTTGCATCAATATTAAACGAACCGTCTTTTTCCACAATAATAATTGGAATTGTGGTGTTTTGAGTTGCCACCAAACTAAGGAAATTTAAATAGTTGGTGTTTAGCCGTTCCATTTCAGGGGAAGTTACTTCAATTTCCGCATCAATTAATTCTTTTGTTGCTTCTGCCCAAAGTTCCACTTTTTTTCGCTCTTCCTGCGCCATTTTATCTGTAAGCCAATTGGTGTAAAACAATGAAGACACCCCTATTAAAATGGCAGAGATTAGGAGGAGGATTTTCCCGCGTTTCCGTTTCAGATAAATATCCAATTCAATAATATTTTATTGTTCAATAGTTGAAAACGAAGGAAAGATAAGAATATTATTTTTTAGTTGAATTATAAGAAATCATAAGGGTTAACCACGAAATAATTAACAGTTAATGATGACTCACAGCCGATAAAAGATTTTTATTGACTTTTGGGGTTTCCAGTAAATCAACAACTGCGTTTGTAATTCCTTTAACATCGATGCCACATTCCTTGTACAAATCTTCAGGCGAACCGTGTTCAATAAATTTATCAGGAATACCCAATAATTTTATTGTAGCGGAGTAATTATTTCCTGCCATGAATTCAAGAACAGCACTGCCAAATCCCCCTTGAATTGCACCATCTTCGATTGTAACAATGTATTTAAAATTCTTGAAGATCTCAGAAAGCATTTCAGAATCGATTGGTTTTACAAACCTCATATCAAAATGCGCTGCCGAAATACCTTTATTCTCAAGACTTTTAACCGCACGTTTTGCAAAAATCCCAGCTTTGCCAATAGTTACCAATGCTACGTCGTTACCATCGGAAAGTTTTCGCCCCTTCCCAACTTCAATTTTCTCAAATGGTTTTCTCCAATTTGGTTTAATTCCGCAACCTCTGGGATACCGGATAGAAAAAGGTTGTTTATTATCAGGCAACTGAGCTGTGTACATAAGGTTTCGTAATTCAATTTCGTCCATTGGAGCAGAAACTATCATGTTTGGGATTGTCCGCATGTAAGCAATATCAAAAACTCCATGATGAGTTGGACCATCTTCGCCAACTAATCCACCACGATCGAGACAAAAAATAACAGGCAATTTCTGAATGGCTACATCATGGATTATCTGGTCATAGGCACGTTGCATAAACGTAGAATAAATATTACAAAACGGCACCATTCCCTGTGTTGCCAAACCTGCTGAAAAGGTTACTGCATGCTGCTCTGCTATGCCCACATCAAATGCACGGCCGGGCATTTTATCGAATAATTTGTTCATTGAGCAACCTGTTGGCATGGCAGGAGTAATTCCAACTATTTTATCATTAATTTCCGCCAGTTCTACAAGAGTTTCCCCAAAAACGTTTTGAAATTTGGGCGCTTTATCTATTGGGCAATCACAAGAAAATATTTCACCGGTTTCCTTATCAAAAACACCGGGAGCATGATATTTGGTTTGATTTTGTTCAGCAAGTTTAAATCCTTTCCCTTTTTGGGTAATTACATGCAGTAATTTTGGGCCTTTAATGTTTTTTAGATCATTCAAAACTTCTGTTAAATATACCACATCATGTCCATCAATAGGTCCAAAATACCTAAAATCCAATGCTTCAAAAAGATTATTTTCCTTTAACAGAAAGTTTTTAAGCGCATGCTGGTTTTTTTGTAGTATCCTCCTTGCCTTTTTCCCAAAACCGTCAAGTTTACCCAAACCTTCCCAAACATCTTTTTTAAACCTGTTATATGTTCCCGATTTTGAGATATTTAGGAAGTATTTATTCATTCCGCCAACACTCGGGTCGATGGCCATGTTGTTGTCGTTCAGAATAACAAGTATATCGGAGTTTGATTCGCCGGCGTTATTTAATGCTTCAAAAGCCATTCCACCGGTCATTGCCCCATCGCCAATAACTGCTATAACTTTTCTGTCTTTTTCGTTTTTCAACCTCGAAGCCACCGCCATTCCCAAACCTGCTGAAATGGAAGTGGATGCATGTCCAACACCAAAAGCATCATATTTGCTTTCCGTTATTTTCGGGAAACCACTTATTCCTTTGTATTTGCGATTTGAATTAAAAATATTGCGACGCCCCGTTAAAATTTTATGCCCGTAGGCTTGATGACCAACATCCCAGATGAGTTGATCATAGGGTGTATTGTAAACATAATGCAAGGCGACAGTGAGTTCCACAACTCCCAGACTTGCACCAAAATGACCCGGATTTACCGATAATTCATCAATAATGAAATTTCTTAAATCTTTGCAAACTTCGGTTAAATCATCGATTTGCAGTTTTTTTAAGTCGTCCGGACTATCTATTTTTTCTAATAAGCTTCCCTTTTTATCAATCATTTTCTGAAAAAATATTTTCAAAGATATAATAAATCTCTCACTGTGTTTTTAAAAAAAGAACATGGGATATAATCATCTGTCAAACCCCGCCTTTTTAAGAAACATACTGGTTTATAAGGAATAAACCATCGAGTGTCAGCATTGGTTCAATTATTTTAACACTTTTTGTTAGTGGAGCAATTACATGACTTAATCCACCAGTAGCAACTACTGTAAGTTTTTCATTTAGCTCTTGTTGAGTTCTGTCGATAATTGAATCAACAAGCCCGCTAAAACCAAATATTACACCTGATTGAATGGCATGCAATGTATTTTCTCCCAAAACCGAGGGAGGTGCCGATAAATGTATTTGTGGCAATTGAGCAGTTTTTCCGGCCAAAGCACTTACAGCTGTGTTTAAACCGGGAGCTATAGCAACTCCTCTGATTTCGGCATCTTTACCAATGGTTGTAAAGGTTAGCGCTGTACCAAAATCAATCACTGTTGTTAATTTTCCATATTTTTCGAAAGCAGCAACTGCATTGGAAACAAGATCGGAACCAATTTGATAGGGATTTAACACTTTTATAGGAAGCTTGGCATAATTATCGGGACCAATTGCAACAATTTTACCAGCTGGCAAAAGGTCTGACAGCATTTCCATAAAAGGATAAACCAACGAAGGTACTACACTGCTTAAAATTATTTCACTTATGTCGGTAATGTTAATATTTCCATCAGAAAGTAGTGATCCAAAAATTACTTTATACTCATCGGCCATTTTCAAAGGATCCGTTTGAATACGCCAATGATCTAACCAATTGCCATTCTGATTTACACCAAACACAATGTTTGTATTACCAATATCTATTGCAAGTAACATGTTTCCTTTTTTCAGTTTTGAAGAAGCAAACTTAATTGAATAAATATTTACTGTAACTCAATTTCATTATTTTTTTAAGTTTCTTAATGCTCTGTACAATTGAAATGTGTTGTTTGCCTTAACCATAATCTATAAAAATTGATTTCATATTTAGACCTAACCCTAATCAGTAATACACTAAATAACTGGTTTTTATTTGTTGATTACAGCCAAATAAATTGCTTAATTTTGAATTTGATATCTGAAAAAAAATGCGTTATTTTAACAAAATGATTGGTTAAAATAAAATGTAATCAAATGCAAAAAACAAAAAATCCATTAATTTTTATAATTGAGGAAAGTACAATATATAAAGATTTGATTGTGGGCTATTTACGCTCAAACAAGTTTGCCAACATTAAAGAATTTAAGAGTGGCGATGAATGTTTAGCTCAATTACGTCTTAATCCCGACATTATCATTCTTGATTATTCAATTGAAGGTATAAGTGGATTGGAATTAATGAAAAAAATCAAAGCAATTCAACCGTCGATTGACTTTATTTTTCTAAGCGGTCAAAATGATGTGGAAATTGCAATTTCCATATTAAAACTTGGGGCATCAGATTACGTTGTTAAAAACGAAAAAGCTCCAGTAAGGTTGGTCAGAGCCATTGAGCAGGCCATTTCAAATACCAATAAACAAAAAATAAACAAAGGTTTTACATTGGGCGTACTTGGCTTCTTTATATTATTGCTCCTCTTAATATCCGGAATTATATTCATCACCTTGTTTTTCAATCTCTAACTTAGCCCGGAAACATTTTTAAGGCTGGCAATTAGTTTTCTTCCCCTCGATATAATCCCCGCAGTTGAATGGTACTCCATTTCATTTTCTATTATCAAAAGTATTTCAGGTATTAATTCAATTTCTTTCAATGCTATATTATGCAATATTTGCATTGCATGAACTCTTACTGCTGCAGGTTCTTTCGATGATCTTAAAGTTTCAATACAAAAATCCAGAATAAGACCTTGCTGATTTTTGTTTAAATCATTCAAACTAATCAATTTTAAGAAATGACGTTTTTTGCTCGTGCTTTTTTCAATTAGCACCTGATCCATCATTTTTTGCAAAAAGGGAAGAAGCAATTTAGGGTAGTCATCATTAATTTTATCGACCAAATAAGCTGCTCTCCAACTTTTTTGATTTCCGTCATACAAGGCTACTTCCATTAAATTTTGGTAATATTCAGTATTTCCGGCCACTTCATTTATAAGAAAAGGTAAGTTTTCCCATGAATCAATCAGTTCAATAATATCCTTTTTTGTCAGTTTAGCCATTTCCCACAAATATATATTTTTCATTTTTTACGAAGGGCAAACTTTTCTAATTTTGAAATATGCTAAAAGTTACCTGTGCAATTATATTTCGGCAAAATAAAATATTTGTAGCCCAAAGAAGGGCCAGTTCCGCCCATCCTTTAAAGTGGGAGTTTCCTGGTGGAAAAATAAATAAAGATGAAACGGCCGAAGAATGTATTATTCGCGAAATCCGGGAAGAAATTGAGATTGAAATTTATATTCACGGAAAAATGTCTGCAGCTTTTCATGACTATGGTTTTAAACAAATCGAATTGATTCCGTTTTTATGCACAATAAAATCAGGAAAAATAAAAATGAATGAGCATAATGATTTCAATTGGGTTAGTTTATCCCAACTAAAAAATATTGATCTCGCAGAGGCCGACAAGAAAATATTAGATAACCCTAAAAATAAAATGATGCTAGAAAAACACCTTAGGGAAAATATGAACGACACCTGATAATACTGCCGCCCAGCTAACAATTGACATAATCATAAAAGGAACAGTTTGCCAGCGTTTTGAATAATATTTGTTTGCAAGAAACGCCCCAACTGGTATAGTAAGAATAAATGGTGTTGCGATAATAATTCCCCAAAAACCATAAGTAGTTTTTACTTTTGCAATGAACCTGCTTTTTCTGGAAAATATTTTTGCCGGCTTTTTCGATGCCATTCTTTCACAAAACAAATTATACCTTACTTTAATAAATCCGGGTATAATCTGGCATAATTTCGGCTTCAAAAAATCGATTAACACAACAACCCGTTTACTGAGGTAATAAAAAAACAAAAAACCTCCAATACCTCCAATCAATACAGATATCAATGCCTGACCAAAATCCAGACCGATAATCATTGCGTAAGGCAGGGTTAAAAAATATTTAACCGACGCGAGTAAAATGACATGCAAAATTTTAAATATCATAACCTGTTTGTGACGACTCAATTAGAACGCAGCAGATATAAAATTGTTTCAATGATTTGAAAAAATAGTTGCTGTTTTAGATTTCTTAACGAACGATATTAATTGGAGCTCCATCTACAAAAGCTTTTAGATTTTCGGCAGCAATTTTCATCAACCTTGAACGTGCTTCAAAAGTCGCCCATGCAATGTGTGGAGTAATGTAACAATTCTTTGCCATTGGAAGTGGATTGTCAGTTTTTGCGGGTTCAATTGACAAAACATCCAATCCGGCGCCTGCAATTTTTCCTGAATTTAGTGCATCTGCTAAATCCTGTTCATGAATAAGCGGTCCACGACCAGTATTAACAAGAAAAGTTGTTGGTTTCATTTTTGAAATTGCCGATTTATTTATAAACCCTGTGTTTTCCGGAGTTAGCGGACAATTGATGCTGATAAAATCGCTTTCTGTAAGTAAACTATCTAAATCAACCTGAGCAGCATCCAAATTCGTTTCCTTATTACTGCGGTTGTTAAAAATCACTTTCATCCCGAATGCCAATCCAATTTTTGCCACTGCCTGACCAATTTGACCGAAACCAATAATTCCCAATGTTTTACCGGCAAGTTCAGTTTGTGGGGTTTTCCAATAAGCAAAATCCCTGCTTTTTGCCCACTCTCCTGTTGCTACTGAATCCGCATGAACCGATACATTCTGCACAAAATTCAGAATATGTGAAAATACCATTTGCGCCACTGATGCCGTACTGTATGCAGGTATGTTGGTTACAATTACATTCGCTTTTTTTGCTGCAACCATATCTACAACATTGTACCCCGTGGCTAAAACACCAATATATTTTAATTTGGGTAAGTTTTCTAAAATCTCCTTGCTCAGAATTACTTTGTTAGTGATTAACACATCAGCATCTTTTGCCCTTTCCAGTGTAAGCTCCGGAGAAGTACGGTCAAACACCGTAAAATCACCATGTTTTTTCATTCCTTCCCAGTTCAAATCTCCCGGGTTTAAAACGTATCCATCGAGAACAACAATTTTCATGATATGATTTTTTTTGAATTTCAAAGAAAGTGAAATTTATTATTTTAAAAGACCGCTTGCAGGTTTTCCCATTTCACTTTCCAGTCTTTTGGAAATCCGGGGTTGTCAATTTTGTTTCCCTCAAATCCGGCACACATCATGGCAACTGCAGTTAACAAACCTCCGTTTCCGGGCAGGTAAATCCGCAAACGTTCAGTTTGATAATTGTGGCCGTTTTTCAGGTAAGTATTTTTTATTTCATCTTTTAAAAGCAAATTAACAGCTTGAACTGGGTCTCCAAGTCGGGTTGCACACATTGCCGCCATTGGATAATCCCATCCCCAGGTCCTGTTCCAATTCCATATTTTTTCAATGTGATTGAAAGTTGCTGCCATTATTGACGTATCCATTTCAGTAGTTCCCGGCATTATTCCAAATGCACCTAAAACCATTGGATGATCAGAATAATAGTGCACGTTTTCGTAGGAATCGGGCGCACTTTCGGCTGCGAGGTACATTCCGTTTTTTTGTGCAAAGGAAGGAAGTCCTTCTATTACATTTTGCCATTTTTCATTTTCAGGCAAGTTCATTCTTTCGCGCCAGTTTTGAGCTACACTCAATCCCCAATGCCAATATGCAATTTCGAAGGGTGGGTTAAAAGTTTTTTCTTTTTCGAGACTTTCCTGCGCAGGAATTAATGGCGGCCCTAAAATAAAGCGCTTGTTGTCTTCATCCCAGCGCGCAAAGTCGGCCATAAAATCGGCAGTGGCAAAAACAAGCGGAGCATATTTATCTAGCGTTTCTTTTGTAGGATTTTGCCGGTAACACAATTCAGCAAAATAAATAATGTGTGGTTGCTGCCAAATTAAAAACTCCCCTACTCCCGATGGACTGTCGTTTCCAGACGGATCTGTCATTTTTGGCCAGCGAACTCCGTCGTATCCCTGTTTTTCAGCTTTTGTTTTTGCTTTCTGAAAAATTGCCGAATAATATTCAAGGCTTTTTTCAAGTAAATCCGTGCGATTCCAATAAGCAAAATGAACACCGTGCCACCAGTGCATTTCCAAATGGGGTTTTCCATGCCAACTGTTGTATGTTAATCCAGTTTCCTGTGGTGGAAAATTTCCTGCACATTGAATTCGGGTTAAATATTGAGATAGCACAACTCGTCTTTCCAACTCAAAAGCACGAGGATCAGCGGTTCCCGAAAAATCAACAGCGCCGCCTGATTGCCAAAAATCCTCCCATTTTTTTACTGAAAGTTGCTTTGTTTGTTCCTTTTCAACTGATTCTGCAAAATCATACTTATTTCTGAATTCAACTGAACAGGAAAAATTAGTCGATTCAGTTTCGGGTTGAAGCACAAAAATATGCGATTCCAATGTCTCCAACTTTGCTTCTCCCGACCATTTTAACTCAGCAAAATATATTGTTGTATCAATTTTGTGTTTGAAAATGGCGCTGTTTTCTGTTATTTTAATAATTTCGGATTGATGAAGTGAAACATTACTCCAGTCGGATGCATCACCTCCCCAATCTCCGGTTGGATAAGGAAAACTTAATTTTAAAGCAACCAATCCTTTCGAAATTCTTTGTGAACTGATTTCCACCGCAATTAAATCTTTTTCAGGATGAACGCAAGTTGAAACAACAACTTTTTCATTTTCAACCTCAAAAGTGCTTTCTATAAATCCCTCCCATAAATTCAGATTCTGATTGATATTCTTGATATCTACTGCTTCAACTTTTGACTTATCGGCTTTCAAAAGTTCAAAACCAAAGTTTGCCAATTGCAGGCGGTGCGGATTCATCCTGAAATAATTTGCTGCATGCTGTTTTCGGCCAGGTTCGTTCCATTGGACTGCGTACGGAATTTTCCTGTCTTCAACATCAAAATATTGATAACATTCATCCAAACTGTAATTTTCTGTATTTGGGAAACTGTGCCATCCCCACTCGCTTTGAGTTCCGAGGCAAACACCATTTTTGTAAATATCAGGAAAGGTCTGCAAACCGGTTGCATCCACAGTGAAAGCAAATTCACCATTTCCAAGCGAGAGTGAGGAAAGCGAATCAAACGTATTGTTGACAACATTGTGCCGTGTTACGAGTGCAAAACGGTCGATTTTTTCCGATTGTTTTTGGTTGGAATTGCAGGAAATAATTAAGGCCGAAAAAATTACAAGTATGAATAAATTAGAAGGATTTTCAATTGGTTTCATTTCAATTATTTTCAATTTTAAAAACAAATCCACTTGCTGTATTGTATTTTCCGCCTTGTGTGGTGGTAAATAAATATTCGGGTTTATCATTACGCATTAATAATTGCGGGCGCTCCAATCTTCCGTAGCGTGACAAATGTTTGGGTGCCGGTGGCTGTTCAAAATAATGAGCGGTTTCGTAATACGCAATTTGTGGTTTTTCCCAGTTCAAGCCATCTTCCGATTCAAAAATTAACCCGTAGTCGTGATTGAAAAACCCCATATCACGGGCAATGAGTTTAAATTTTCCGTTTTCA
>JBFHJA010000018.1:0-21103 GCA_041596165.1 Draconibacterium sp.
GCACTTACAGAATAATAAAGTTTTCCCTTTTCTTTAACTACCACATTGTTTTGATAGAGATCTATACTTTGCTTTATTCCGGTTTTAAAAGTCATGTACCAGGCATTATTTTCATCTGTATCAGTTGAAACTTCAATCAAAACAGGCTTTCCTGCCGGAAGATACTTTTTAGGAATTTTCAAACTCGCAAATCCCATTTGATCGCCACTAATATCAAGCATTGTGGCATTAAGCGAAAGGACAGACCCGTTTTTCCCCTCAATTCTTCTCACTCCGGTTTCCGATTCTTTTAAATTTTGGAAACTTAAATAAGGTTCTCCATTGATGCTGAGCATAAAATTTGCTGGATCTTTGGAGACGTCCATACTAAACAGCCAAATAAAAGTTACCTCCTTTTTATTATAATCTTCAGGAACGATTTCAGTCATCCAGCCAATAGCTTCATAATCTGCTCTCCCTCTCATCAGCAATGAAGCGTTTACATCGGGGAGGGCTGAGTGATAACCAAAACTCAACCCGGATATTTCCTTTTCGTAACCCTGGAGGTGTTCGTTTTGTGAAAATGAAGTATTGGCAAATCCCAAAAGGAAAATTGCTATGTATAGATAATTCAAGTTTTTCATGAGTTTTAAATTTTATTTTACAAGGTTTTTATTGCTGCCCCAATCATATCTAATCCAACTGCCTGACAAACTCCATTTTTATGTTCAACGGGCATAGGTTCCAAATCCCATTTTTGTACATCGTCGGCTAAACCCCACAGTTTTCTGAATTGTTCCACATAAAGTTTATCATTTTCAGCACTTGTATATTCAGGCTGAAACTGGTTATTTTCAGGATTTCGGGTTTCCCAGATGGCTTTAACTGTTTTTCGCACAGCATCATCAAGGTTAACGCCAATCAATGATTTTTCCGGCTCCGACCCCAGATACCTCATCATTATTCCGCGACCTGCCAGATAATCACCTCCGTGCACTGGTCCAAGGCTTGACAAACATGCTGCTTCGCGTATTAATCCATCACTGTCAGATACCAGTGCATTTTTAACTCCTTGGCCAATTAAATGAACAATATTTTGCGCTTTTGATTCAAACACAAGCACATCAAAATTGGGGTCTAAATTATTATTCGCGACAAACTTTGCCAGATCATCTTTTACGGCAATCATATCACTGATAGCGGCAACCAACATTCCCTGATCTCCTGTCCAAACCCAACCTTCAGCCCATGGTGGATGAATTTTATCAGTATATCCCGAACCTTCGAATTCAGCCATTGGTCTTTCCTGTACCAAAGCTCCTTCAGTGTTTAGTTTTTTCAGGTACGCATATTCCTCCAATTTAAACCACTCCGAAAACCAAATCCATTGCAGGTAAGCCATTTCAAGATATTTATCAATGTCTTCGAGGTTTTCGGCCTTTGCAACTTTGTAAATGCGTGTTGAAAGAAGGAACAAAAGTACGTTGGTAACTGTATTTTTCACACCAAGGCTTTGTCCGCCAGCATCCCCATTTCTGCAACCATGAGGAACAGGTTTGGCATCGGGGCTGTGGTCGTATGCCGTTTTCTTTTTGTATTGCCAACACAAATCATTTGACAGGTTCCAGTATTTATCGGCCAATTCTGTTTCATTCATTTCGATTAAGAACTTACGGGCATTTAGTCCCATTAATCCCCACCAGCCAAAGTCATCGGCCCACATATTGTTAACTTCCACCGAATTAAAAAACGCCAGATTTTTGTCGAGCATCTTTACAATCTTTTCATTCATTTCATTTACCTGCGGGTCGTTGGGCCAACGTTGCTGTACTGCATTGGCAAAAACCAGACAGGCATCGAAGGTATTGCCGCGTTTCCAGAAATCGAAAAAGTCCCAAACTTCCTCAAAACGTTTAAAAGCCAATAAAGCCTGATGTTTTAACTCTTCCTCAAAATCAGGTGCATTTTCAGTACATGACAATAGCGGCATTAACCCGGAAAAAGTTAAACCTGAAATCCCTGTTATTTGTATAAATTTTCGTCTTTCCATATCTTTTTAATTATTATACGTTTTTATTTAGCCTAACCGGTTTGGCATGTAGATTTTAAAAAAATCTATAATGTTCCACATGATTTTCTTACAACAAGTTCGGTTTTCAAAATCACTTTCTCATTGCCTAAAGTTGTTTCCTTCATATTGCGCAATAAAATATCGACTGCTTTATCTCCAATTTCGCTGCTGGGTAAAAGTACCGATGTAATTGAAGGTTCTATAAGATCAAAATCACTCATTTGCCCAAAACTCGCAATAGCCACGTCAGCTGGAACTTTAATATTCATTTTTTTTAGTTCTCTCAATCCATCAGCAGCTAAATAATGCGTTGCAAAAATTATAGCATCAATATCTGCAGGTGATTGTACCATTTCTTTGATAACATTTTGAATATCTGTTTCTATATTCTCATAATCAAGTTCATGAATAAAGCCTTCTTCAATTGGAAGTCCATATTTTTCCATTGTTTGCACATAGCTAACTAAACGTTCGCGTAAAGGCTCAAGATTAATCGAAAGGGAAACAAAACCTATTCGTTTTCGTCCCAGACGGATTAATTGTTCTGCCAATAAAAAAATCCCTTCCGTATTGTCCATACTAACTATATTGGTTTCAATTTCAGGATAATACCTGTCGATAAGAACAAAAGGAAAGTTTCTTTTTTTAAGTCTTAAAATATCTTCGCTATTTTTTTGGCATGAAGCAATTATCAATCCATCTACCTGTCTGTCAAGCATTAACTGTATAACTTCCGATTCCCGTTCTTTGCTTTCACCAGTGCTGCTAAAAACAACATTATATCCAAATTCTTCGGCTTTTCTTTCAACCCGTCGGGCAATTCGGGCATAAAAACTATCCGAAATATTAGGAACCACCAAACCAATCATTTCACTTTTGCCCCGACTTAAACCACGTGCAAGTTGATTTGCTTTATAGTTATGTTCCCTTGCAAAATTTATAATTTTCTCCTGAGTTTCTTTACTCACGCGTTTCTCATCCCCTCTGCCATTTAATACGAGAGATATGGTAGATTTTGAAATATTCAAACTCCTGGAAATATCTAATAATGAAATTTTTTTCAATTTATTTTCAATTAGCCAAACCGGTTGGGCAAACGCTCTAAAAAAAAAGACTTACGCCTTTTAATTTCTTTTCACCAGTTTTTTTTTGCTAAAATATAAATTTTTTATTTGAAAAAGAATTTACTGAAATAAATATTGGCTCTAAGTTGCTTTGAGTGGATACAATTTAATTTTTTTATAAAAAGTAAAAGACGGGTTGAAGATTAATAAGGTTAAGATTTGTAGGTTATATATTTCTACTGAGGTTGCTTTCCTGAAAATAAGGTTTTAATTTCATCTCCTACAATAAGCTAATAATTAGCGCCTTACAGCATAAAACCTAATTCATTTTTTGCTACCTTAGCAGCTAAACATGCGTATCTAAACCATAAACCTTATTAATTTTGTTTATGACTGATCATAAAAATTTACCCACTATATTTGACATAGAGCTAAAATATTGATAAAAAGTTTAATACAATTATACAGCAAGATAAATTTCTTGTCTTTCCATTATTTTAATATGGAAAACGTAGCTTATTTGTTTGTCATTTTCATTTTTCCCAGCACTTCAAGTATTTCAGCAGGAGACATTCTTTTTGTATAATCCGGCTCAACATGGGCAGCTATGATTTCCCGATTTTTATCCACAATAAAAGTAGCCGGCACCGGAAGTGTTTTTGAACCATCTCCATTTAAGAGCGTTAAATCACGTCGCTGGTGGTAATCCTCTCCGGGATCGAACTGAAGATTATATGCTTTAATTACCTCCTGACCTGAATCACTAAGCACTTCAAAACCAAGGTTATTTTTTTGGGTAACTGTCAGTGCATCATCGGTTTTTTGCGGGCTAACCGCCAACAATGTAGCCCCAAAATACTTAATTTCAGGCAATTTATTTTGTAATTCCCGAAGATCCAGATTGCAAATCGGACACCACTCCCCACGATAGAATTTTATAATTACTACACCTGATTTTAACAATTCAGAAAGTGATATTTTGTTACCCAATGCATTTGGAAGTGTAAAATCAGGCGCAGTATCTCCAACAGATAAGCCTTTTACCTGCGATGCATTTTGTATGACTAACTTTTGAAATTCTTGTAGATCGCTCATGTATTAAAATTTAAAATGTATCGGAAGAATTAGGAATTAGTTTTCAATAACCTCACAATAGAATTAAGCCCCATTATATCAGGCGTTTTAAGTTTAATCCACTGCTTGGCGGCGATATTATCAGACAAAGAATTGGTATAATTCGCCAAAGTAGTTGTGTACGTGATTTGCAAGTTGTTATCACCTCTTTTCAAAACATTACTGGGAATGGAATACAAGTGCCTGCCCCACCAACGAACACCAAGTTCAACGTCATTGAATTTCACATCAGTAATATGCTTTTCAATACCTAAATCTAAAAATGCCCAGTCAGTTTCACTCAATTCAACGCTTGTTTTGTATAAAACCTGACCTGCAAAAGTTGCTATTCGTTTATCTTTATGGTTGCCAAACTCAAATAAATCATTGCTTGTTATCTCAAATACTTCGCCTTTAAATGGTTTGAAAATCAGTTTCCATTTGTTGTTAATTGTTAAGCCAGAATTTTCATTGGGATAAAGTTGATTTAGCGCTTTACCAACCTTTTCTTCATTCAATACAATAACAAGTGATTCAAGTGCTTGTAACCGGATATTTACAATTCCGGGTTGAAGTACGGGAAAAATTGTACGCTCTCCACTTTGAGCATCCCAAAGCCACACTGTTTTACCTTTACTCGTAAATGATGCGGTAAACACTTGTTCCCTTGATTCGTCCTGATTGGAGAAAAAGAAGATTTCGTTATTACCATTTTCATGTTTTAGTGTGTAGAGTTTTTCATTTACAATATCGATAGATACACTTGTTTGTAAATCAATTTTATTCTTTATTGAGGCTGCCCAACCGGTTACAGATTCTGCATTCTTTGGAGCTGCATAAACTTCCACATTTTTTAGAGTTGACACTTTATTCATCAGCGACTGAACAGTGCTGTCACCTTCGTCTTTTTTAAAATACGATGGAGTTTGTGAAGGCAGGTGGTCAATAAAAAGAAATTTTATTCCCTGCCTTGCAAGCTTATGAATAGCGCTTGCAGTTTCGGGCAAAATGGCTGTTGCTCCCGAAACAATAACAAGTTTATAGGTTGCCTCTTCGCTTTTTAGTTCTCCGCCAACACCAACGGCTCTTTGCAGGACTCCTTCATTGATATAATCCGCCGCAACACCAATTCTGCTGAATCCTTCCCATAAATCATGATTGTACCAAGGATTCAAGTAAAAAGGTGTTCGCATGAGTCCCCACTGTTTCCAGATATCGGCTTCAGGTGTAAGAATAGCAACATCAGTAACTGGTTTTGAATGTTGGAAAAGCGAAGAAAGTCTTGCATTATATTCCGACCAATATTTAAAATAAGGCCACCAGGTATTCTGATCGCTAAAATAAGCACCGTAACGCACCCATCCGGGGAAACCTGCTTCCGGTGGAGAATAGTTATAACCGTGCAATATGGAATGATTGATACCAGAAATAAAATTAAAATCATCATTCTTTTTAATTGTATCAAGGGTTGCCCGAAACACGCCATTTGTATTTGTCATTGCCTCGCTGCTAACCACTTTTGCTCCTGTTAGGTGTGCGGCAGAAGAGGTATATTTATTCCAAATCCAGTAACCGTGAGATTTGGCATTGGGTGAAAAAAGCCAGTTATTGCTTTCCGGAATATCAACAATCCGGTATCCATCGAGCATTCCCACCAGCCAGGGCATACCGTATGCCTGATAACGGCTTTGCATTCCATGTTTATTCGCCCATTTATGAAATGTTGTTGTAAATCGCTCGAGAAACAGTTCTACCAAGGTTTTATTAAAATCATAACGAATCCGAGTTATATCTTCATTGAATCCCTTTTCATAATTCAAAGCATCTGTATATCCCTCGTACGGAGGGTAATAAACAAGGGGAATAAATGGTTTCAGGTTGTAGCCCCTTCGTTTTTGAAATTCCTCAAAAAAATCATCGGTAATATTTGCACCCGATAGTTCGATACTATCGCAAAACAGCGAACGAATATGATCTCCCAGTTTTCCTCCCAATTCCTGTTCAAGGGCGTTGCCCAACTTATCCATATAAGCATTTACATCCCCTGTATCGTAATGATTTACTACTGGTCCCTTTGAGCCGGGAGCACCGTGCATTACAGTTCGGTAGGCACTTTGCCGGGTTCCAATATAAAGATCATGTTTTCCTTTTGGCACTTGAATTTCTATCATTCCATCCCCGTTAACTTTATCCATCAAATCAACAAGACTTGTTTCACTACTTGCGCCATGAGGAATCATTTGAAGAAAAAAGAGTTCAGGAGTTGGTGCTTCTGTATTGGTATTAGAACCAAAACTTCGTCCGGGTAATTGCCACTCTTTCTTTACATTGATTTTTACAGTTTCAGGACCCTCAAATTCCATTTTCCTTATTCCCACTCCCTGTAAAAATTGATCCTCCTTTAAGAACTCACCACCAAATGGCCAACCCGACCCCATTATTAAATCAACAATCATATTGCGTTGTTTGGCCATGGCAATTGTTCCCTTCACCCGTTCATTCCATTCGGGACTTAACCAATCGTAGCATTTATAATCAAATGGATCTCCTCCGTCAGGTTTGGCAATTGGGTTAATTTCCACCCCGCCTATTCCGGCAGCTTTCATTATATCGAGCTCCCTTTCCAGTTCATCAAGTTCAATACAATCACCATTCCACCACCAGCGAACAAATGGCCTTGCATTTACCGGAGGATTCCTGAAAAGAGCAAACAAATCCTCATTCGTTAAAACAGTTTTATCTTTCAGGTTAAGATTGCGAGCTAATTCGCTGGCTCCCAAAGGAAAAACCACGCAGCCACCTCCGGCAATTAAGGAGTTTTGAATAAATTTTCTACGGTTTAACATTTAACAGTATTGGTTTAGATATTAGTAATACTTCATTTGAAAATCGAAGTTATAAAAAGAAAGAGCTATAAGCAAAAAACAAGTAGCACAACTACGATAAACTGATATAAAAAAAAAGTCAGCGATCATTCTGAAATCAATAATTAAATTAATATTCAGAACAAGCGCTGACTTAAATTCACTTGCAAAAACTACTATATTATTTCTGCAATAAAGTTTTTACATGTTATTTATATCCATCATTTTGTGGAAATTCGGCATCGATATTAAGGTCGATTTGAGATTGCGGAATTGGCAACAAAACATGGTAGTTTTCGGCGTTAAGTCCCGGAAACTTAGGATTATTGTTATACTTTTTAATCCTTTCAATCAGTTTACCTGTACGTCGCAAGGTTATTTGTCTTTGTTCTTCGCCCCAAAGCTCTCTCACACGTTCGTCAAGCATAAAATCAATTGTAGCCTCTGCTGAAGTTATTGGGGATGCATTTGAACGCTCTCTTATAACGTTAATATCATCTGCCGCTTTACCGGTCTCACCAAGGTTAATATATGCTTCAGCACGCAACAAATAAGTTTCGGCCAAACGTAATCCGTAATTGTCTTTATGGTTGTATCCTCCTCCTGATTGGTTTGGACTTGTAAAATGATTCAGGGGATCTGCAAATTTCATAAAATAAGGATAGATATACTGACAAGTATCTTTAATTGCATCTCTTCCAGCGCTGGCTGAATACAGGCTAAAGTCAACTTTTTGCTTGTAATATGCCGATGCCGGATTGTCCCAGTAAAAATCGCGTTTTATCATATGTTTAGCATTTCTGTAGTCGTTGTCCCAGTCAGAATTCCAGATTATATTGGCAGAGTACCAGGTAGGCCTTATCCATGCAACCGGGCGACCAAGAGTATCGGAATATCCGGTGTAAGCACCATTGTATAATTCACCCAAAAATGCTTTTTTCCCATCAGGTGTGTTACCCATTCTGAAATAAGCACAACCAAAACCTCTTTCTCCAAGCGTCTGAGAACCACCTTCAACCAATGGTTCGTATTGCACTACCCAAATAGCTTCTGTGTTTTCAGAAGAATTTTGGTTTCCATAGGCGTGTAAGTCAAGGTAAACGTCACCGCTACCAAACACATCAACAGTACTTCCAAAACGTTCTGTCATAATTGCATATCCATAGTCGTTTATTACATGAGTAGCAGCATTTACCGCGTCCTGGTTTTTTCCTTGAGCGATATAGGTTTCTGCTAAAAAGTGCCATGCTGCCCCTTGTGTAATCCTGCCCGGATCCTCTTCTGCTCCACGCACAGGAAGATTTGTCGTGCCAAATACAAGGTCACTTACGATAGCTTCATAAACATCGGCTACAGGAGCCCTTACAAAGTCGGTTTTAGGTGCACTTATCACTTCGTTAACAATTGGCACAGGGCCAAAAGTGGATACCAACTCACGATATGCATAGGCTCTGAAAAACATGGCTTCGGCCTTGTATGCTGCCTGTTGAGAATCATTATCCCACATGTCAGGATCTGAATTATCAATGGCATTGATTATTACATTCGCATTTTGTATCAACTTATAATTATGTGTCCAGCTGTCACGACTTACATAATTGGTAGGAGTAAAAAAGGTAACAAAATCGCAGGGGAATTTAGTACTTGCAGGATCTTCACCATGATATGCGATATCCGTGCTCAATCCTCTTCTCCATGCAAAATATTCCTGTGAAGCTCCATCTCTGAACAGATATTGACGAGAATAGGAATGAAGCCCTGAAATTCCCTGTCGTATTCCGGCTACACTGCTGTACGCATTTTTAGGTGCTAGGAAATCCAGCGGTGTTTCTTCCAATATTTTTTCGCTATCACATGATATTCCAATCAATGGAATAATAAATAACGCCAAAATGTATGTTTTGAAAATTCTAACTATTTTTTGTTTCATTTTTTTAAAATTTATAGGTTTCTAATCTCCTTTACTGTTATAACGCAAGTTTTAGTCCTACAGTAAAACTTCTCATTAACGGGGTATCGCTTGTGCCTGTTTCAGGATCCCAACCCGACCATTTTGTCCAGGTGTATAAGTTTTTACCGGAAACATACACTAGTAAATTATTTAATTTTAAGCGGTTTAGCACTGATTTATCGAATTGATAAGAGAGAGAAATATCCTGCAGTCTGATAAAACCACGGCTCTGATAAACACCACTTGACACAGCCGGAGAGTTGTAAATACCTGTTGCATTGTTTACTCCGTTGTCGGGTGTCCAATATGGGCGTACAGCCGACATATTCATACGATATACATTGTCGGACCTGAAATTTGTATTCAATACAGAAGTGTTGTCCATTATGTAATAACCATTTCCACCTGTTATTGAGTTAAGTAGAAAATTTAAGCTAAATTGTTTGTATGTCAGTGTGTTGTTGATGCTGAAACGGAAGTTTGGATCTTCGTAGCCAACTATCGTCCTGTCGTTTGTTGATTCGATTACACCATCGTCATTCTGATCGACATATTTAAATTGCCCCGGATACCAGCCAGCATAGGTTTGCCCGCTATAGAGTTCCTCTTCAGTCCAGACCCCACCGGCCATTTCATAGTCGTATTGAGCACTAATTGATTCGCCTACAAACCATTCGTTACCAACATCTGCATCGTTTTCGTCTCCATAAAGTTTTGTTATTTCATTACGGTTCAAACTGAAAGTAAGGTTTGATGTCCATTTAAAATCATTTTGTTCAACATTAAGGGTATTCAGCATTATTTCAATCCCTTTATTGTTGATTCCTCCGATGTTTGTATAAACATTTGCATACCCGGCCGTAGCAGGTAAAGCCCTTTGTACAAGCACATCTGTAGTATTTGCGTTGTATAAATCCAAAGAACCAGATATTCTTTGGTCCATGAAAGCAAAATCAACACCAAAATTCAATGATGCTGTTTTTTCCCATTTTAAGTCATCGTTACCGAGACTGCTGCTTGGATAAACACCAATACTTGTTTCAGCGCCATAAACATAAGAAAGTGTTGACATTGTTGAGAAACTTTTATAGCGTCCCAGTCCCTGGTTTCCGTTTATACCATACGATGTGCGTAATTTCATGTATGGGAAATTAACACCATCCAGAAAAGACTCTTCAGAAAGTACCCATCCTAAAGACACTGATGGGAAATCTGCGAATTTATTATTAGCACCAAAACCTGAGTATCCATCACGTCTTACAGTACCTGTAAGGTAGTAACGGCTTTTAAAGGAGTAATTAACCCTTCCCATGTAAGAGATTCCGTCTTCTTCCCAGGTTCCGTCATTTGCTGTGGTTGATACGGTAGATAAGGTTCCCAATCCAAGTCCGTTGTAGCCTAATTCCTGGTTCTCAAAACCTGTTGCCTGCAAACGCGAACTGTTTGCCTGTGAATGTTCACGACTGTACAGGAAAGTTGCACTTACATTGTGGTCGCCAAAACTACGTACATAGTTTAGGATGTTATTATTAATCCAGCTTCTTTCTTCAACATGGTCCTTACGGCCTAAACCGCTGTTCCCTGATCCATCAGGGTGAGTTGATGGCCAGAAAGAGAAATTATTCCAGGTATCATAGGTATTTGAGTAATTAAGATCTACACTTAATCCCTTTACCCATGGAATTTTTATTTGTGCGCTACCAACGATAAACAGGTTATTCCTGATGTCGCTGTTATCGGCATAAAGATTAACTAGCGGGTAAACCATGTACGATTCGCCTGTTAAATACATGTCGTAATCAGCCTGGCCTATTTTATTGTTAGCAAGTGGGCTGCCTTCTCTTGCTTCAGTAAGACTTGCCGATATTCCGGAATAGTCGCGATAAGAATAGGCTGTATTTATTCCTAATGTAAGCCATTCATTAATTTCGCTTTCAATATTAGACCGTAAAGTAAATCTCGAAAATTTATCATTTTGCAATACTCCTTCTTCATTGGCGTAGGATCCGGATACATAGTAGTTCGTACTTTTTGATTTTCCGGAATAACTAAGGTTATAGTTTTGTATCGGAGCAATTTGAAGAACTTCGTCCACCCAGTCAATTTCGTTTCCTGCAAGATAATTGTCCTTTTCTTCCTGTGTACGAAGTGTTGAAGCAACAACTGTTCTATCGGTTACGTCTGGTCTTACAGGTTTCCCTGTAGCGCTTGTGGGATTAGTTTTGTACCAGGTGTATAAATTTTGCTGATAGTAATAATCTGTAAGCCTTATTGCATACTGATCAGCATTCATCACCTTCATGGGTGTGTTTGTAATATCCTGGAAACCATAATACATATTAAAGTTTACCTGAGGTTTTTCGCTACTCCCCTGTTTAGTTGTAATTAAAACTACACCGTTTGCCGATCTCGAACCGTAAACTGCTGCGGCACTGGCATCTTTTAAAACATCAACTGATTTAACATCACTAACATTAATGTCGGCAATGGCACCGTTGTAGATAATCCCATCCAAAACGATCAAAGGTTTGTCGGATGCAGACAAAGAGGTTTTCCCCCTAATTGAGAAATCAGGTTCTCCACCTGCTGCGCCGGATTGTTGAACGTTAATCCCTGCAGATGCTCCTGACAAGGTTTGCAAGATGTTCATATTCGACTGAAGCGATTTATCATCAAATGATACCCTTGCAACCGAACCTGTCAAGTCGCTTTTGCGCATTGTACCATAACCAACAGCAATAACCTCATCGAGACCAATTGCATCGGCTACCATTTTAACATTAATAACAGTTTGACTACCTACCGTAATTTCCTGAGCTACCATACCTACAAAAGAAAATAATATTACATCTTCTGCTTTAACATTTGGTAATCTAAAAACTCCGTCAATGTCGGTAACCGTACCCTGGGTTGTACCTTTTAGAACTACTGTAACTCCCGGAAGTGATTCGCCGGAGCTATCGATTACCTTCCCCGTGATTACAGTTTGCTGCGCAAAAGTCAGTATGCTGCTAAGAAACAACACAATGGCCATACAGAATTTCAATCTGTTTTTTAGTTTCATAAAAAAAATTTTAGGTGAATAAATAAATTTGATTATCGAATTATCATTTCAATGAAATAGTAATTTCTCAATTGGCTTAAAGAGTGGCTGAAAGCTCCAAAATAGGTGTTTATAAAATAATGGGAGAAATGACAGTACAAGTTTAAGTTTGCTCATGCTGATTTAAAGTTTCATTGTTTTGGATGCAATAATAGCGTTTCTAATTTTATTTGTTGCACTCCTGAAGGTTTTTTTTTAATGTATTTTAACTTTTCATTGTTGTGCCATCAACACAACTACAGAAAAATAAAATCACATATAAGTTTTGTTCCATTATATGAAACTAACGATATGTTGCTTCTAAAATTGTATCCTTTACCAATTATTATTTTTCTTGAAATACATGCAGCAAAAGCTTTCTAGAGATATAACCATCCATTTGTTTTTACTCCGGAAGAGAATAATTGAAATATTTACAACAATCATTATTTTGAGCGTATGTTAACTTATAAATTTTATGCGCTGTTTCGGTTTTTAGCATATTTGAAGGTAAAAATGGATTCTATCCATAATTGGTTAATCGATGAACAAATTTGAATAACTGATTCTTTTGTTTTGTTTAAAATTGTAAGTGTCTGAATTGTAAGCACACAAATATTTTGAATACAGACAACTACAATTTCTTTATTTTCATTTCTATTTTTCAAAATATGAATTGAGAAATATATATTGTCGCACTCTCCCCCTCAAACCCAAAAAAAAGATAATCGAGTTTTGCAACGTTAGCTTGTTGTATGCAATGAAAAGTCCTTTTTAGGGATTTAGGGTTAAAAATTAAATACTACAATATTTAATTTCTAATACTTAAAATAAGAATTTAAACATAGAAACTTAAATTCTATAACTGATCAGGCGTCAAACAATTCATCCCACTTAATTTTGCCATCATCAGCTCGGTCATCTCACCCTTTATTTTCGCTATATTTTTATCATCAAATAAGTTTTGCCACTCTTTCGGATCCTTTTGCAGATCATAAAATTCACCTCCGATAATATCTGATTTTACATATTTTGAGGCATCCGGCTTCCTGTTGAAACATAAAATAAGTTTGTTGTTATTGGTGCGGAGCATAAATGAGGCTTCATTTTCACGCTCGTGTAAAGCACAAAACGAGGCAACACGATTTTCATCTTTATCCAACAGGTTTATTCCAACAGCTTTCTCTGGAATTTCAATGCCGGCAGCTTTAAGTAAAGTTGGATAAACGTCAACCAGTTCGGCAGGTCGGTCATCCTCTTTTCCTTTCCATTCCTCTGGCAACGCTGAACCGGAAATTATGATGGGCACACGCACACTTGCATCATACAAACAATATTTGTTAAAGCGATAAAATCTTTCGCCCAGCATTTCGCCGTGATCAGAAACATAGATTATGATTGAGTTTTCCAACAGACCTTTTTCTTTTAATGCATCAAGCGTTCTGCCAAACATGTCATCAATCCATGTGCAATTGGCGTAATAACGCATTGTCATTTCTTGCCATTGCTGTTCTGTTGCGTCTTTCCAAAACCCCTCGTACAATTCCCGGCGATTTACACCCCCGGCGTGTGGCGAATTGTCTTTCTCCCAAGGTGGTTGTTGCGCAAATTTCGTTTCGTCAAGTTTATATTTACTTTCGAAACCTGCGGGTACATTATGCCCGGCGTGTGGCTTTAAAAACGATAAATACAAAAACAGAGGTCGCTCATCTTGTCTGCCTTTAATGTACTGCAAACACTTTTCAGTTACCCAGCCGTCGCGGTGGTCGCCTTCAGGTATTCCACTTGTACGACCAATATAACCTGATGGATCTTCTTCTCCGGGGCCGTAGCCAATAGTCTCATTTACATAGCGTTGTTTTTTATCGGGATCAAGATCTATCATCATGTTTGCGCCATCTTCAACAACTTCGGCAGCAAACCTTGTTTCGAAACCCCGGGTGGAACATCGAATTCCCCAATGTGTTTTTCCAAACCCTGCTGTTTCGTATCCCGCATCCTGAAATAATTGGGCAAGGGGTTTGATTGGCAATTTATCATCAGGAATACCTCGCCCGTTTCGTAATACACCGGTTTGATTGGCGTATAACCCAAACATCATAGAATTTCGACTGGCAATACACATAGGTGCCTGACAAACCGCCTGAGTAAAACGAACACCCTCCTTAGCCAGTTTATCTAAATTAGGTGTAATAACAGCTTCATTTTCTACACCTAAAGCATCCCACCGGTGTTGGTCGTCCATGAGAAAAATAATGTTGGGTCTTTCCTGTTTTTTGGGTTCAACTTTCGCTGAACAGGAGCTAAACACTATAACTATTCCAATGAATAGAATTACTAAAATTATTCTTGAAGCCAATATTTTCATAGTGTTCCTATTTTTATTTTTTGCCTACACTTCCACATGCTGCAAGAATTAAAATCCGCAACTCAATAAATGCATAATTCAGTTTTTTCATTGCTAAGCTAATTTATTGTTTCAATAGTTACAGGCCCCAATAAACCCGATGAATGCGGCTCTTCCCCCGCTTTTATATCTTCCACAACTGTCCATGTATATTTTTCAGCTGCTGGCAGCATTTTATCTTTTATCAGCCGGTTTCGCCAGAGATTAACAACTTCAACCTCCAACTCATTTTCGCCTTCCTGTACAAAACCTGAAATATTTAAACGGTAAGGTGCAATCCAAACTCCACCGATTTTTTTTCCGTTGATTTTTACTTCAGCCATTACAGCAACCTCTCCAAGATTGAGATACAACTCTCCATTTTCCGGAAGTTTATCCAGTAAAAATGTGGTTTTATAGTTTGCTGTTCCTGAATAATATTTAATTTTTTCGTTTTCTGATTTCGACCAGTCTTCCAGTGTTTCAAAACTTTGAATTTCGTTGGGACCAATGTCTTTATTTGCAAAATCAACTTTAAATGGACCGTCAACCGTGGCAAGTGTTTTAAACTCTGGAAAATTTGTTGACACAGCGGTTTTTATACTTTTATTTTCGGCATTGGTAAAAACCACAAACCAACTGCGGTGAGCTTCCATTTTTAAGGGAATACGGGTTCTTCCGCTTTCCCCGGTAAAATCCTGTAAATAACGGATTTCGCCTATAACTGCATCCCAAAGTTGTGGTTGTAAGCCATTCACCCGAAACGAAGGTTCAATATTGATTTCTTCTTCACTTTGATTTGTAATAAAATAAATATCCATACCCTGCATTGTACGGTGTGTCCATAACACAGGAGCATCAGCCGTTTCAACATCCTTTTCCACTTTTAATATGTCAAAAACCGATTCCAAATCGTAAGCAGCGAAAACCCTACCCAGGCCATAAGAATTATTCATTTTTCCATCCACAACATCGCCACCCCAGAGTTTGGATGCCAATTCCTGAACTTGTTTATCACATTCAGGATAATTCTGCAGGCTTGGTGATTTTTCAGGTTTCGAACCTAAAACCACACCACCCTGCTGAACCAGTTGTTCCAGTTTTGCTAATATTTCCGGCCGTATTGTATTTACAGGCGGTAAAACCATCACGCTGTACGACATACCATCGGGCAACACAAATTTGCCATCTTTAACCGATAAACGGTCGAGAATAATTTCACCATTAATGTAATCGTAGGAATAACCATCTGGAATTTCAGGAATTCGGCCACCTGTCATAATTGGAGCATTTTCGCCAATAAAATAGCACACATCGGCAGCGTATTGGCCTTGTTGCAACAAATGCTGGCAACGGCGCAGGTAATTAATGTAATTATCAGCCTGACCAAACCAGGTGTTGTGCCGGTTAAACTCGGTGCTAAACCAGGCATTCATCCCAGGCATTCTTTTATCGTCGGGTTGATGAATGTTCACATGAAGTACAAAATGGTTGATTCCTTCGGTAAAACTCCAGTCGCCCCGTTTTTTCAATGCAGCCGGATGCCGCAAATAAGCTTTGCCAGAGGCTGTAAATGCTTCGGCAGAAGTTCTTCCTTTTCCGTAAGTATGTGAAGTTGAGGAAGAAGCTTTGCACTCGATATTCCCGAGTGTTCCTTCATTCCAGAACTCACCACCAATCAGGTTCGACTGTCCGCCGTACATCATAAATTCAGAAGGAAATCCCCAGTGACCGTAATTTTCCAGCCAGGTTTGCAGCTTGTATTCGCTGCTGGCTTCGCGAAGTCCGCCAACATATTCGGTTGCCACATCATCGGCAACCGAACGGCGTAAATCCCAAAGAAAACGTTCTGATTCTTCCACACTTCCAACTATTCTGCCCGATAAAACAGGCAAGTATTTAACAGGGTCGTAACCGTATTTTTCCTTGAATTTCACTTCGTAATCATCCGTCCAGTTTTGCGAGCCCATTTCGTAGCTATCGGCAATTACATATTTAAATGCCGATTTGCTTTCTTCCGGAATTCGTTTTAAAAATTCACCCACAAAATTATCGAAATGAAATTTTGCCAGTTTGCTGTTCATTTTATCAATTTCGTAACCCTGTCCCTGGGGTGCCGACGGTGAATTTTTTGTTCCGGTGGGTGTCATTCCAATGCGCATAATTGTCCACTCCCCTTCCGGAGCATCCCAGGTTAGCTGACCATTTTCATCTACAAATTTGCTTACATCAATTACATGTTGCGCATCCACCAAAAGGTCCGTATTGTCAATTTTATTTTGCTGTTCCCACAAATAGGTATCCCAGTTTGGAAGCGGTGTAGGGAACATTTTCCCCAATTGTTTTTCAATGTATTTTTCGAGAACGGGAGCCTCTGATATGTTAATTTCAGCAAAACCTGCATTTTGAATTTGCCTCGAAAAATTTTTACAGACCAGTCTGAACCGCTGGGAAGAAACATCATTTAAAGCCATTGCCAATGCTCCATTAAAAATCGGTCCTGTATTTACGTTATAATTGCTTCTTTCGAATTCAAATTCTTTTACAAGCTTTTCGTTTCCATCAATTTCTGCATATAAAAAACATAAACATTTAAATGGTGCTTCACCTGGAGTTAAAGAAATTTGCCTTGCCGTAACCGGTTCGTTCAGGTTTATTTCAATCGAAATTTCAGAGTTTATTTTTGTGTCAAACTTTATCCATGTTGCCGTATCACCATCAAATGCCTTGAATAAATTTGAAATTGTTGGTGAACTACTCACTTTTGCGCCAAGTTCGTGTATATTTATTTTTTCAGCCCTGGGAGCCAAAAATGCAAGTGTGTGTGTATCCTGAAATTCTTTTTTGGGTTGAACCAATTTCACATTAATTTTCCCCGGTCCATTCACTTTTGTTTCACTGAAAGTTAAATAACGCATGGCCATTTCGGAAGTTACCCACGGTCCGCCAGACTGGCTCCAGCCGGGGCAGTTAAAAATGCCAATATCAACGCCTAGACGTTTACCTTCGGTTACCGCATGAACCATGTGCGACCACCAATCATCACTCAACATTGGAACTTTTCCATCAATACCTGCCGGATTAATATTGCCAATTAATGCTGCACCAATTCCCGCATTTTTCATGGCTTCCAAATCTTTTGTAATTCCTTCTTTCGAAATATCGTCGTTGATCCAGTACCAGTAACACCAAACCGTGTTGCTGTCGGCAGGGGTTTCAAAACCAGAAATGATTTCCTGAAATTTCGATTCAGATAACCGGGGTGACTTTTGGCATGAACTGAAAAACAGGATACTGAACAATAGGAAAAGACTGGTTTTAGTTAGAATTTCTGGTTTCATGATATAGTTGCATTTTAGTAAGTTTCAAATATAAATTTTTTAAAGGTAAACATGGAGATTTTCCAAGGCCAATTATTTTAACTTAATTTTTTGTACAATATTACCACTAAAGTATATTTTGAGTAGCACAAAAGACAGCTGAGATGAATAAAAAATTAGCCTTTTTCTGCATCAATAATATTTTCAAAAAGCAGGCCTCCAGTGTTGTGAATTGCTTTCAAATTGTATATTTATCGGGTTCTTTGACAACCTTCTACATTAATTTCGCATTCCTGAACTTGTTGTGAATTGCTTTCAAATTGTATATTTATCGGGTTCTTTGACAACTCCGACAACGAAAAGGATATTCTGGCAATTGTTGTGAATTGCTTTCAAATTGTATATTTATCGGGTTCTTTGACAACAATAATTAGTTCACCTTTACGAACAATATGGTTGTGAATTGCTTTCAAATTGTATATTTATCGGGTTCTTTGACAACTTGTAAAAGAAAGACCGACAAAATTAAGTGTTGTGAATTGCTTTCAAATTGTATATTTATCGGGTTCTTTGACAACAAACCAAATTAAGATTATTAGAATGGCATTGTTGTGAATTGCTTTCAAATTGTATATTTATCGGGTTCTTTGACAACAACACTGTGTTTCCTTCGTATTCGTGGGTGGTTGTGAATTGCTTTCAAATTGTATATTTATCGGGTTCTTTGACAACGTATGGGGAATTTTACGACGCGGTAATCCTGTTGTGAATTGCTTTCAAATTGTATATTTATCGGGTTCTTTGACAACGTTGGCGCGGTGCCTTACAATACCGAATTCGTTGTGAATTGCTTTCAAATTGTATATTTATCGGGTTCTTTGACAACACATTAGCGTTGCAGGAAAAATGGAAGGTAGTTGTGAATTGCTTTCAAATTGTATATTTATCGGGTTCTTTGACAACAAGTTACCGGAGTAACTGGGACAGTAATCCGTTGTGAATTGCTTTCAAATTGTATATTTATCGGGTTCTTTGACAACCTAAAGCTGAAATGATAAGAAAAGAATATTGTTGTGAATTGCTTTCAAATTGTATATTTATCGGGTTCTTTGACAACACATACGGATAACATTCATCAACCCGTGCTGTTGTGAATTGCTTTCAAATTGTATATTTATCGGGTTCTTTGACAACACAAATCCTGAATTTATTGTCACACCTTAGTTGTGAATTGCTTTCAAATTGTATATTTATCGGGTTCTTTGACAACACGAAAATAAAATTCTGGATATGATGAGTGTTGTGAATTGCTTTCAAATTGTATATTTATCGGGTTCTTTGACAACACGAAATTGTTTCAGATTTCTTTGTAGTTTGTTGTGAATTGCTTTCAAATTGTATATTTAGCGGGTTCTTTGACAACCAAAGGGTGTCCCGTTAATCGGGTTTGGCAGTTGTGAATTGCTTTCAAATTGTATATTTATCGGGTTCTTTGACAACTCTTTCGCCCAACCACCCCCTATCTTCACAGTTGTGAATTGCTTTCAAATTGTATATTTATCGGGTTCTTTGACAACATTTAAACGAGAATATGAAGAAGGCAGTATGTTGTGAATTGCTTTCAAATTGTATATTTATCGGGTTCTTTGACAACTTACGCCCAACTCGAAGCATATAAGGACATGTTGTGAATTGCTTTCAAATTGTATATTTATCGGGTTCTTTGACAACTAAACGCTACATTATTTTAAACGATGGAAGGTTGTGAATTGCTTTCAAATTGTATATTTATCGGGTTCTTTGACAACCTGAATTTGTTGGCGTTGACATAACAACTTGTTGTGAATTGCTTTCAAATTGTATATTTATCGGGTTCTTTGACAACAACGACTTTCACAATTTACTTGATGAATCAAGTTGTGAATTGCTTTCAAATTGTATATTTATCGGGTTCTTTGACAACTCTTTCTTCCGTTCACGAATACTTTCGTCGAGTTGTGAATTGCTTTCAAATTGTAAATTTATCGGGTTCTTTGACAACGACGAAAATCCGGTTTAAATATCATTTACAGTTGTGAATTGCTTTCAAATTGTATATTTATCGGGTTCTTTGACAACATTTCAGCATGTTCCTCCGGCACCCAGCACAGTTGTGAATTGCTTTCAAATTGTATATTTATCGGGTTCTTTGACAACAGGTTAAATATTTAAAACAATTAGTACATGGTTGTGAATTGCTTTCAAATTGTATATTTATCGGGTTCTTTGACAACATGTATCTCTCTCTTCTTCTGTTGTGAAATGTTGTGAATTGCTTTCAAATTGTATATTTATCGGGTTCTTTGACAACCTGGCATTGCATATGATGCTGCAATGCAAAGTTGTGAATTGCTTTCAAATTGTATATTTATCGGGTTCTTTGACAACTAAAGTACCTGTCCCCGCTTTCACATATCCGTTGTGAATTGCTTTCAAATTGTATATTTATCGGGTTCTTTGACAACAAACCTGCAATAATGCCACAACGAAACATAGTTGTGAATTGCTTTCAAATTGTATATTTATCGGGTTCTTTGACAACTCCAGGCTGTGTGGGGGACAATCTTTGTTGGTTGTGAATTGCTTTCAAATTGTATATTTATCGGGTTCTTTGACAACCAATCAATTAGCAAATCAAAACCAATTACTGTTGTGAATTGCTTTCAAATTGTATATTTATCGGGTTCTTTGACAACAGATGTATTAATTTTATTTTATTCAATGTGTTGTGAATTGCTTTCAAATTGTATATTTATCGGGTTCTTTGACAACAATTCACAAAAAATAATGAGTGAATCAATTGTTGTGAATTGCTTTCAAATTGTATATTTATCGGGTTCTTTGACAACTAAAAGGAAAACGTACAAAAAGCCTGTTTCGTTGTGAATTGCTTTCAAATTGTATATTTATCGGGTTCTTTGACAACATATTTAAAAGTAGGGATTATAGTAATTATGTTGTGAATTGCTTTCAAATTGTATATTTATCGGGTTCTTTGACAACGGTGGCTTGATATTACCGTAATGGAAAAATGTTGTGAATTGCTTTCAAATTGTATATTTATCGGGTTCTTTGACAACGGAAGAATTTAAAGAAGCAAAGAAACAATTGTTGTGAATTGCTTTCAAATTGTATATTTATCGGGTTCTTTGACAACAGGACAAGCTATTGAGGCCTTGAAACAAGGGTTGTGAATTGCTTTCAAATTGTATATTTATCGGGTTCTTTGACAAC
>JBFHJA010000019.1:0-20701 GCA_041596165.1 Draconibacterium sp.
AAACGCATCCATGTTTCTCTGTGATATCACGCAGTGCCCGGCTTGACGACATATTTGAAACTGTGTTGCCTGGAGTTTGTCCCAAGATATAATCGGCAACTGCAACAAGTGTGTATTCTTCGTTAAACATTGTGCCGTTTTCATTAATAATCACAAGCCGGTCAACGTCAGGATCAACAACAAAGCAAACATCAACGTCACTATTTTTTACTATTTCTGAAGTTTCAAGCAAATTCTCGGGAAGTGGTTCGGGTGTGTGTGCAAAATGGCCGGTTGCTTCGCAATTGATTTCTACAATCTTTTTTATCCCCAACGCTTTAAACAAGGCTGGCATTGCAATTCCTCCCACCGAATTTACAGCATCAACTGCTACAGAAAATCCTGCTTTTTTAATGGCAGCCGTATCAACCAATTTCAAATTTAATACATGTTGAACATGATATTCAAGATAATCTTTTTCGGTAACAGTGCCCAAATCATCGACATCTGCAAAAATAAAACTTTCGTCTTCTGCTATTTGAAGTATTTTCTCACCCTCCGCTGCATTCAAAAACTCGCCGTTTGAACCAAGTAGTTTAAGGGCATTCCACTGTTTTGGATTGTGACTGGCAGTGAGAATAATTCCTCCGTCTGCATTTTCACCTGTAACCGCCAGTTCCGTTGTTGGTGTGGTTGCCAAACCAATATTTACAACATCGCAACCCATTCCTGTCAAGGTTGAAATTACAATAGAACTTACCATCGGCCCTGAAATACGGGCATCGCGGCCAACAACGATTTTAATTTTTGTTTTACCGGATTTTTGCTTCGCCCAGGTTGCATATGAAGCTGTAAATTTTACGACATCCAACGGACTTAATCCTTCACCGGCTTTTCCACCAATTGTACCACGGATTCCTGAAATTGATTTTATTAAACTCACTTTTCTGTTTTTTTAATTTGAATATCCAAAGATAGCAGGTCGTTTGAAAAAGGGGTTTTGTTTTTCCATAAAATTATTCTGGGAAGTAAATTTAATATATTTGGACAAAATATTTTATCATGATTTTTGTTACAGGTGGAACAGGATTAGTTGGGGCGCATTTGTTGTATGAACTCACTTCGACAGGTAAAAATGTGAAAGCTTTAAAGCGCGAAACCAGTAATTTGGAGCAGGTTTTAAAAACATTTTCCTACTATTCTGAAACTCCGAAAAAACACTTTGATCTTATTGAATGGGTGGATGGTGACATTTTGGATTATTTCAGCCTTGAAAAAATTTTGGTGGGCATTACTGAAATTTACCATTGTGCGGCAATTGTTTCTTTTGACCCGAATGAGAAGGAAAAAATGATTGCCAATAATGTTGAGGGTACTGCAAACATTGTAAATGCTGCCATAGAAAATGGTGTAAAAAAGATTTGCCATGTGAGTTCCATTGCGGCTTTGGGTCGATTGGGAAATGGGCGGTTTATTACAGAAGAAACCAATTGGATACCTTCTAAAAGAATATCGGGTTACTCCGAAAGTAAATTTTTCTCAGAAAACGAAATCTGGCGTGGAATTGAGGAGGGATTGGATGCAATAATTGTCAACCCGTCTATAATTTTTGGACCTGCCAATTGGGAAACGGGAAGCGCTAAAATGTTCAAAACAATTTGGGCAGGGTTGAAGTTTTATACAAAAGGAATTACAGGTTTTGTAGATGTGCTGGATGTGGTAAAAGCTATGGTATTACTGATGGAAGAAAGGAATTTTGAGTCTGCAAAAAACCAACGTTACCTGTTAAATGCTGATAATTTAAGTTATCAAAATGTGTTTTTTCAAATTGCGGAAGCGTTGGGTAAACCGCGGCCAAAAATTTTTGCGTCGGATATGTTTTTAAAATTTGCCTGGCGAGCAGCAAAAGTAGCCAGTATAATTACACGAAAACCAGCTTTTATTACTCCTGAAACGGTTGCGAATTCAAATACCATTTATATATTCGACGGGAGCAAAATTACCAAACAATTTAATTTCGAATATCGACCCATTTCAGAAACAATACAGCAAACTGCCTCATTTTTGAAGCAAGACATGCAGAATTCGTAATATCAGAAAATCTTTCTTTTATTCTCTCTCACCTTTGGTGAAATGAAGAGGCTGAGGATTTTCTATCCATGAAAAATAAGCAGCGGTGTTTTTGTGTGAAATACCATACGCTTTGCCAAACTCGGGTTAAACAAGCGGGTAATCATGTTTTTTTTATGGGTTGTCAGCGAAATAATATTGATCTTTTCTTCATTTATATATTTTTCGAGTGAGTCAAGTATGTCCCTCCCAACAATTAAATGACATTGAAATTCGGAACCTTTGTATTTTTCATGAAGTACATCCTTCATTCCTTCCAATCGTGCCATATCCCAACCATCACCATGAGGTTGACCTACATGAACACATTTCAGTTTTATACTAAAAGGTTTCAACAACTGCATTAGTTTGTCCAACGAAACGAAGTCTTTCTCATCGAAATTTGTTGCATACAGTACACTTGAAAAACTGCCAAGTATCTCTTCCGGTGTATCTTCCGGAACAATCATTACGGGCATTGTTGCGTTGTACATAATATCGGCGGCAATGCTACCCAGTGTCCCGTACGACGAATTTTTTCCGGCACTTCCCATTACAATCAATTGCGAATGATGTTTTTGTGCAAATGCAAGTATATCATTTTCCGGATATCCCGATTTGATAATGAATTCAGGAGAAACTGATTTCCATTTTTCCTTTCCGATTTCCTTTGCTATTTTTGTTACAAACTCCTGGAAATCTTTATTGGCATTCTCTTCAGAATACTCCATTCTTGACAGTAACGACGAGTCATAAGCATAAATATCGCTAAATGGAATTGCATGGATTAACGGATTGATATAGCAATGTATCAGAATCAATTTTATGTTTAGCTTGCCGGCAATATTTGCAGCCATTTTGCAAGCTTTCTCACTTGGCACAGAAAAATCAATCGGCACAAGGATATGCCGTTCTTTTTTATCGGCATTAACTTCTTCTACAAATGGTTTTGCACCAAGCAAATCTTCCAGCACAGGTACTGCTTTTTCAATGTCCTTTTCAAAAATCTTTACCCTGACAGATGAACCTGCTGCACCTTCGATTAAATTGATTTCTTCAAGATTACATTTAATCTTTTCTGATTCTAACCTCATTTTAAGGATTTGTGCTTTGGAAAATGGGAGAGTGACGATTGTGATTAAATTTTCTTCCATGGCATTTGTTTTTAGTTGAACACTGGTACTATATATTTATTCGGTTACAGCAGAAATTAGTTACAATTGCTGGCCACAAAAAAAGGCGTTACATTGCTGCAACGCCCCCTTTTGGTGCATTATTAATATTCCCTCCGGATTAAATCCCGAAAGCTTTTTTAACCTGATCAACATAATCCAATTTTTCCCAGGTAAAAAGTTCTACTTCTTTTTTAAAGGTTGGAAAATATGGAGATTCAAATGTTTTGGTAATTGTTTGTGGCTCACGGCCCATGTGCCCATAAGCTGCAGTTTCTTCATATATAGGGTTGCGAAGTTTCAGTCGTTCTTCAATTGCTTTCGGACGCATGTCGAATATTTGGTCAACTTTCTCGGCAATTTTACTGTCTGAAATTTTCAAGTTTGATTTTCCATAAGTATTTACAAAAATATTCATCGGTCTTGCAACGCCAATTGCGTATGAAACCTGAACCAATATTTCATCGGCAACACCTGCAGCTACCAAATTTTTTGCAATGTGGCGGGCAGCATAAGCTGCCGAGCGGTCAACTTTCGATGGATCTTTACCAGAGAAAGCGCCACCGCCGTGACCACCTTTCCCTCCATAGGTATCAACAATAATTTTCCGTCCTGTTAAACCTGTGTCGCCATGTGGGCCTCCAATCACAAATTTGCCTGTTGGGTTTACATGGTAAATAATTTCGGTATTGAAAAGTGCTTTCACACGATCGGGCAAAGTGTCCAAAACACGGGGAATCAATATTTTAATAACGTCGTCTTTGATTTTTGCAAGCATCACTTCATCGGCTTTCAATTGAGCTTCAAGTGATTTGTTCTCCGGTTTTGCAAAATCGTCATGTTGTGTTGAAACAACTATTGTATCAATGCGGGTTGGGACTCCTTCCTCACTATATTCGATTGTAACCTGCGATTTTGAATCAGGGCGCAAATAGGTCATCACTTTTCCTTCACGTCGAATGGCAGCCAGTTCGAGTAAAAGTTTGTGTGAAAGTTCAAGTGAAAGCGGCATGTAATTGTCCGTTTCACGGCTGGCATAACCAAACATCATCCCCTGGTCACCTGCACCCTGGTTCATTGGGTCTTCGCGAACAACTCCACGGTTAATATCAGGGCTTTGCTCATGAATAGCAGAAAATACACCACACGAATCTCCATCAAAACGATATTCGGCTTTTGTGTAACCAATACGGTTAATAACTTCGCGTGCTACTTCCTGAACATCAATGTAGGTTTCGGTTTTTATTTCACCGGCCAAAACAACTTGTCCGGTAGTAACCAATGTTTCGCAGGCTACCTTCGAATTTGGGTCGAAGGCCAAAATTTTATCCAGAATTGCATCTGAAATCTGGTCGGCAACTTTATCAGGGTGTCCCTCTGAAACCGACTCACTTGTAAATAAATAACTCATAATCCCATAATTTTTTTTGCTGAAAGAATTCAGCCATTAAACATTAAAACTAAAACTGCGGGATGCTCGATTGATTTTGAAAAATGCGATTGTTTTAGCGTTTTTTTCATGTGGTTGCAATCAATCTCAAATCTTTCCACGTAGTGGCGGCAAAGGTAATATTCATTTTCGAAATAAAAAAAGAGTTTTTTGAATTATTTTCGGCGGTGGAGTAGGGTTTGTTAATGGTTGATATTTTTAAAACGCTAAATCACAAATAATTGCATCGGTTATTTTCACTAAATCACTGGGGTTGATTTTAAGCTGCAAGCCACGCTGACCGGCACTAACAAAGATGAAATCAAATAACTGGCAAGTCTCATGAAAATATATTGGGTATGGTTTTTTCATACCCAATGGCGAACAACCGCCACGAATGTATCCCGTTAACGGGAGCAATTCTTTTTGCTGGACCATCATGCAGTTTTTATTTCCCGAAATTTTAGCAGCTTTTTTTAAATCAACTTCAGCATTTCCGGGAATTACTGCAACAAAAACACCTGTTTTGTCGCCCCGCAAAACAAGCGTTTTGAAAAGTTGTTCTATGTTTTGGTCTATCTTTTTTGCTAAAGTTGCAGCCCTCAAATCGTTTTCGTCAACTTCATATTCAAGTAAACTGTAACTGATTGATTTGGCATCGAGCAAACGGGCGGCATTGTTTTTTTTCATTCTTCCTCCTCCAGCTCAACCCCTGCCCACAAATTACTCGCTGATAAAACGACTGCTTTTTGAAGTTTTTCCTGTGCTTCGTTGTTTTTGCCAAGTCCTTTCAATCCTAACCCAACCAATAAGTTTGCATTCGATAACCGATTATTTGCCGACTCTTTTTCGCCGAATTTGGCGAAGAAATCTATTTCCAATTCTCTGTTCATTCGCTTGTTCCCTTCTTCAATCAAAGCATTGAAACATTTTTCGGCTTTATCGTTTTCACCTAACTTTTTAAAGCTCAACCCTTGATAATATGTGATTATTCCCGTTTCGCTTAGGTTTTGGTTTGTTGATTTTTCGAAATGTTGTTTTGCCATTTTTTTGTTTCCCAATGCTTCAAAACCTGTGGCAATAAAGTAGTTGATTTGCGGATCGCGGGCTCCTGCTTGTTCGTCACCAGCCTGGCGGTTAATTGCAGCCCGATATTCGTCGAGGGCTTTTTGAAACTGACCCGTTTTCATGAAATTGCTACCATTTAAAAGTCTAGCATCTACGGTCATGTCGCTAATCTTCGAACTTCCTTCACGAAAATGGAAGTAGCTGTTTTCAAGATATTGAACTGATTTGTCAGCTTGCCCGGTTAAGTTCAGAACTAAAATCTCCCTAACAAAAGCGTCATCCCGCTTTTGTACAATTTCGTTGGCCGACTCAAACAATTTTGCCCGCGTTTCAAGTAGAGAGTTGTTTCGTTCATATAAAACGTCAAGTTCAGCGTAATAAATAGGTTCGTCGTTTTTTAACCTGATTGCTTTTTCATAGGCTGAAATCGACTTTTGAATATCATTTGAAAAGTAATTGTAACCCCAACCTAAATTTCGCCATGCAATTGCCAACAAAGGATCCAGTTGAACGGCTTTTTCCCAGCATTCTATTGCTCTTTGTGGTTGTTTGTCAAACAACAAATTTCCCAAATAATAATTTGGAATCGCATCTGCCGGGAGATATTCAATCACTTTCAAAAGCACTTGAATGTCTGCGGCTCTAAAAGGGAAAATATAATCGGTAGGCATTTGTGAGGCTTTTGCAAAATACTTTTCAGCTTCTTCTTTATTCTCTTTCTTGTCCTGAAAAAAACCTAAATAATAACAGATCATTGGGTTATCGTATGGGTAGCCAAGTAGTACTTTTTCGGCTTCAGCAGTGAATCCATCGTTAAGAAAACCTACAGCAAGTTCGAGATGATTCTGTTCAAAACGACGCATCTTTACATTGAGTTCGGCCAACAAACCTGCACTTTCTTCAGTTTCGCCATCAGTATCTGCCAAAAGGTAAAGTTCATAGCCCACTCTGAAATCTAGTGGATCAGAAAGAGCAAGTGGTTCAAGTATTTTTTTTGCTTCTTCTATACGGCCAAGTTTTCTTAAAATGCCTGCTTTTAAAGCTAGTGCCGAATTGTTTACACTGTTTGTTGAAAGCGATTTATCTACTTGTTCCAGTGCTTTTTCAAAATCCTCTTTCATTACTGAAATACGAGCAAGTTCTAGGTACGCGGCTGAATGCCAGGCGTAATCCCAGGTTGCCCGGTACAGTGTGTCGATGGCTTCGTCATAAAGTTCAAGCGATTTTAGTGTTAATCCCTGTAAATAAAGCGCTTCGCAGTTTGAAGGGCGGGTGTAATCTTTTGTCAACCGATTTATAGCCTTGGCAAGGTAACCCCGCGCTTTTTCGTATTCCCAGTCATTTAAATGAATTGATCCAACTGCTGTGTTTGTGCGGATATCATTTGGATCTCGCTTTAGTGCTTCAGCAAAATAATCCATTGCTTTTAAAGTGGGATTGTGAAATTGGAGGATGCGACTTCCTGTAAGAAATAGTTCTTCCACGGTTTCAATATTTTCAGGCGATTCAGGTTTTTTAACTACTTCAGGAAGTTTTGCTGGTTTTTCAATCTTAAGCGGTTGGTAGGAAACCAGTGACTCATTGTTTTTTGCATTTGTCATCTCTGTAAATAGATCTGTCAATTCAAAATTACCTTCAATTTGAATGTTTGCCGTAAACGATTTCTCAGGTGAAATTTCAACTTGTTTGCTAAAAACAACCTGCCCATTTTTCTTTAATACAACGTTTGCTTTTTCTATTTTTTGGGTTGAATAATATCCCAGAAAAACCTTGTTGTTATCTCTTTTTTCAAGGTTCACGGCACCGTTGAGATTTGCGTTTTTAAATCCCTGGATATCCTTAACAGGATACCAATATTGTTTGAAAGATTTTACTTCGTATGGTCGAATCCAACTATAATCGGGCTGATTGTCGGAAAATGCGCCCACCATAATTTCAACATAAGGTCCATCATTCTCTGTTAGTCGTCCTTCAGTTACCTGACCATGTTGACCAGATCCCCATTCCCATAACTTGGCGCCCTTCACAATGTTGTGGTCGCCAATGTGAATGGTCCCGGTTTCTTTGCCGTGGTCATAACCTCCCATAAAATCTTCTTGCAAATCATAGGCAAAATACGAGTTCTGATGAACAGAATTTTTCCACCAGCTAATGTCAACTCCTTTTGTAAAGTCCTCTCCATTATATATTTCAGTAGAAAAAGGCCAGTTTGTAAAACTGTTCTTGGCGTGGTAGGTTGCAATGGTTGTGCTGAGTGGAAAAATAACCTGATAATCTCTGTTGGTATGGGCAGCAACATTGGCCCAGTATAAAAAAGTGTTTGTAACAGGGGTAGGGTTGTGGATTTTTACTTCGGTTTGATAGTACGATTTTCCTGGAAACATTGTTATTCCAACTGTCCAGCGCATTTGGTGGCGTGGTTCTGTTTCGCCAACCCAAATGGTTCTGCTTCCATCGGTATTTTCCACCAACTTATAATCGACTGGCAACATGGTTGATGCCCTGTGATGATGGATGATACACCATTCAATGCCACCCGAAACCCAGGCGCCTGTCATTCCAATATTTGCTGGTTTTACTACATTATTTTTATAAACGAAATTGTAGCCGGTAGTTTTGTCGGTTGCGTAATATAATTTTCCGCCAATTTCGGGGGCTACACATAATTTGATGTATTCATTTTCAAGAATGAGTGTTTTCCACTCTTTTACTATTTTTTCGTTGGAAATCATGTCATTAAGCGCATACGGATAAATTACCTTTGAAGCACCCTGGTATGATTCACCTTTAAAAAACATTGGGTTTTTATCTGGCGGCTCCACTTGAAAAGTAGGAAGTTTCCAATATTCTTCTGAGATTTTTACCTGAGCGAAAACGGTGTTTACCGAAAGAAGGAATGAAAACAGAAGGTAATAAACAAGTTGACAAAGTTTTGATAATCGTAAGTTCATAGGTTCAGAATAAAAGGTATGGTTTTCAAGTATTTTAAAACTGTTAAATTAGGTATTGCGGATAAAATGTGCAACTATTTAATAATTTCACTTATCCATACCCGCCAAAGTTGAAAATTATCACATCTTTGAATTTAATTTTATGTGGAATACTTTGTGTATTAATTATATGTAAAATTCATTTTGAAGCATAATTTAAAAATCAAAAATATTGATGAGGGATTTTTCAATTATCTCAGTTACGTTGATTACTGTTTTCCTGACAATTCGCTATATCTGGCAGTTGGTTAAAAAGGAAATTCAGCCGGCACTGGCCATGTGGGTCATGTTTTCAATAGCAGTTGGGATGAGTCTTGTGACTTATCTTGCTGAAGACAGTTATGGGTTCATGGACAATATCATGAATACTGTCGATGTATTTTATGTTGTTACAATATCCCTGGCAATTGCAATTTTTGGAGGGAAAAGTTCAAAAATCACGCGGTTTGACAAAGGTTGCCTTGTTGTTGTTGCGTTAATAGTAATCTTTTGGATTTTTACCCAAAACCACCTGATAACAAATTTTTTGGTGCAAAGTATTCTTGTTATTGCCTATTTTCCTGTAATAAAACGCATAATCGAAACACGCCAAAACAGCGAACCTTTTTTGATATGGATTGGGATGCTCATCGCCCCTGTTTTTTCTTTGCTTTCCAGCAAAGGAATGCTGGCAACAGTTTACTCCGTGAGGGCAATTGTTTGTGTTGGTTTGTTGTTGTTGTTAATGTTTTGGATTGAAGTTTCGAACAAAAAACAAAAGAAAAATTATCTGCAAAATCAAGAGTTTCAGAAACAATAAACTGCCAATTCTCTTTTCACGGCTTAACTTTAACAAATCATCAGATAAAGCAATATAATTCGACTTTGGTTTAAAAGACCAAATTGTTACTTTTGCGGCAAATCAAAAGGAACAGATGAACAATAGTTTTTCGAAAACCAAATACACCCTGATGTCGGTAAAAACAGGGAAATGTTTTGAGGATAAAGGCTGGACACTTGACGCACCCGATGAAACCGAACCCACTTTAATACGTGCCATTTACGATAACAAGCAAATAGAAGTACGTGACAACTCTTTGGGCATTTACAAATTTGCCGATTGGTTACCCGTTGGCAGGATGTTAAAAGGTTCGTCGGCTCCGGTTACATACAAAAGTGAAGGTCTGGCAAAAGCCTTGGGGCTGAAAAACCTTTGGATTACATTTAGCGGCTTCTGGCCCGAAAAAGGGGTAAACATGAAAACCAGTTCGTTTAAAGAAACCGAAGCTTACTCCGTTTGTGGACGGATGACTACCGAAATGGACAAAATCCTCGTTGTTGCGTCGGCAGGAAATACTGCGCGCGCTTTTGCACAGGTTTGTTCTGATAACAAAATCCCTCTTTTATTGAGTGTTCCCGAAGATAATTTAAGCGCTTTGTGGTTTGATGCACCATTAAACGATTGTGTGAAACTGATTTCAAGTAAAACGGGTAGCGATTATTTTGATGCAATTCACCTTTCGAATATTGTTGCCGGAATTGATGGTTTTATTGCCGAAGGTGGCGCAAAAAACGTAGCCCGTCGCGATGGGATGGGCACAACAATGCTCTCTGCAACAACTACAATCGGGCAAATTCCGGAATATTATTTTCAGGCTGTAGGTAGCGGAACAGGTGCAATTGCGGCGTGGGAAGCCAATTTGCGATTGCTCGAAGACGGTCGATTTGGCAACACAAAAATGAAACTTATGGTTTCGCAGAATTCACCTTTTATCCCAATTCATGATGCATGGAAAGCCAACTCCCGTGCAATGCTTCCGCTTGACGATGAACTTGCGCGTAAACAAGTAGAAGAAATTGATGCAAAAGTGCTCTCGAACCGAAAACCACCTTACCCAATTTTTGGTGGACTTTTCGATGCCATGAAAGATGCTGGTGGTGATGTTTTGCTGGCAACAAATCATCAGGCAAAAGAAGCCGCAAAACTTTTTCTGGAAACTGAAGGTAATGATATTCACTCTGCAGCATCAGTGGCAACAGCAACTTTAATAGAAGCTGCAAAAAATGGAACAATTAAAAATGATGCGCTTGTAATGTTAAATATTACAGGTGGTGGCGAAAATAAATTCAAAGGCGAAAATAAACTTTACTATTTAAAACCTTCCATTGTTTTTGATATGGATCCGGATTTTAAATCAGTTCAGAAAGAAGTTAGTTCACTTTTCTGATTTTAATTACATTTCATTCAATACCTATTTTTGAATTTTATATAGGTGTAAAATGTTATTTTATAGTCTATAATAAAAAGTGCAATCAATATTAAACCAAAAATAATCATTATGAAATCATTAGTAACGGCAATTAAATTCTTTGTTTTGCTTTTAAGTGTTTCAATGTTCTCTTGTAGCAATTACAAGGATTACTCAAATGTCCCATTTGATGATGAAAGCCCCGCACCTTGGCAGGATCCGGAGGTAAATCAAATAAATAAATTGCCGGCGCGTGCACATTTTATTCCATATGCAAATATGGAGCAGTTAAAGACAGATGAAAAATGGCAATCGACATTGATCCAATCGTTAAATGGAATGTGGAAATTCAACCTCGCGCAAAACCCATCCGAAAGACCTTATTGGTTTTTTAAAGATGATTTTGACACACGCAATTGGAAAGAAATAAAGGTTCCTGCCAACTGGGAATTGGAAGGCTACGACTACCCGATTTATGTGAATGTGAAATATCCACACGCAGCAACACCTCCATTAATACAGGAAAATTACAATCCCGTAGGTTCATACAAACGCACTTTTACTATTCCAGAGGATTGGAAAGGAAAAGAAGTTGTTGTCCATTTTGGCGCTGCAAGTTCGATGCTGAATGTATGGGTTAACGGGCAATTTGCAGGTTACTCCGAAGATAGCAAAACTCCGGCTGAGTTTAATATTACCCAATTTCTAAAACCAGGAGAAAATTCGCTGGCAGTTGAAATTTTTCGTTGGTGCGATGGTTCTTATCTCGAAGATCAGGATTTTTGGAGGATGAGCGGGATGACACGCGACGTATATTTATTGGCCCGCGGTGAGCAGCATATTCAGGATTACAGAGTTGCTTCCGGGTTGGATGAAACTTATACAAACGGTGTTTTTTCTGTTGATATCGATGTTTCAAATCTGGGAGAAACTGCTGCTTCAACCATTGTGGAAGCTGTATTAAATGACAATGGAAATGCTGTTGAAACATTCTCGAAAGAATTGGCTGCCGGAAAAACAAGCGTTGTTTTTGAGGCAAACTTGCCAAATGTAAAACAGTGGTCGGCTGAGATTCCCAATTTGTATGAACTCGTTATTACCCTTAAAAATAATGGAAATGTAGTTGAGGTTATCAAACAGGATGTTGGTTTCCGAACTTCAGAAATTAAAAACGGTAATTTGTTGATAAACGGGAAATACGTTTACCTGAAAGGTGCAAATATTCACGAGCATAATGATAAAACCGGACATTATCAGGATAAAGAAACTATGCTTCTTGATATTAAAACCATGAAAGCGAATAACCTGAATGCGATTCGCACTTCTCATTACCCAGAGCCTGAATTGTGGTATGAACTCTGCAATAAATACGGTTTGTACCTGATTGACGAAGCAAATATTGAATCGCATGGAATGGGCTACGGCCCAAAATCACTTGCCAAAGATTCTACATGGAAAGAAGCGCACCTTTACCGTACACGAAACATGTTCGAACGCGATAAAAACCAGCCGTCTATTATTATTTGGTCTTTGGGAAATGAAGCCGGTAACGGTGTGAATTTTTATGCAACTTATGATTATCTGAAGTCGATTGACAAAACACGGCCTGTTCAGTATGAAGGTGCCCGTCTTGACGTAAATACTGACATTTTTTGCCCCATGTATGCACGTATCAATAATATGGTGGAGTATGCAAAAACCAATCCCGACAGACCACTTATTCAATGCGAATATGCACACGCTATGGGAAACAGCGTTGGTAATTTACAGGATTATTGGGATGCAATTGAAAAATATCCGGCTTTGCAAGGTGGTTTTATTTGGGATTGGGTTGACCAGGGTTTATTGGCTACCGATTCGACAGGTGTTGAATACTGGAAATATGGTGGCGATTTTGGCCCCGATACGGTTCCTTCCGACGGTAATTTTTGTAACAATGGACTTGTGGATCCCGATCGTGGAGTAAAACCTCATTTGCTTGAAGTAAAAAAAGTATATCAGTATGTCGGTTTTACCGCAGTAAACCTGAGAAATGGAACAGTTTCAATAAAAAATAAATATGCTTTCCTAAATCTTTCAAATTTTAATTTTGAATGGAAAATCATTGGCGATGGAAAAGTTGTGGAAAGTGGAAAATTGGATGATTTGAACCTTGAACCAGGTCAATCAACAAATGTTACTATTCCGGTCAAAATTCAGGCTGAAGCAGGAGTTGAATATTTTCTAACGATCAAAGCAAAACTTAAAAACGATTGGAGTTTACTCGAAGCAGGAACAGAAATGGCTGCCGAACAGTTTGAATTACCAGTTTTTGTTTCTGCAATAAAAGCAAATAAGGCAGATTTTGCTGAAGTTTCGTTACAGGAAAATGAAAATGCAGTTACAATTACAGGTGAAGGATTTTCAATTGCATTCGATAAAAAAGCCGGTGTATTGACAAGTTTCAAAAAAGGCGAAACAGAAATGTTGTTAAGCGGACCGATTCCAAATTTCTGGCGTGCACCAATTGATAACGACTTTGGAAACAACCTTCACAAACGCAGCAGGGTTTGGCGAACTGCCGGCGAAACAAGGAAAGTTGCTTCGGTTACTGTTTCACAAAAAACAAAAAACACAGCCGAAGTTGTATTTAATTTCGATTTGTATAACGATAGTAGTCAGGTAATTGCCAACTATAAATCAACTTATACAGTTTATGGTTCGGGTGATGTACTCGTTGACAATCAGTTCAAAATGACACAAAAAGATTTGCCTGAAATAGTAAGGATGGGAATGAATTTGCAGATGCCTCGCAGTTTCGACCAGATGAGCTGGCTAGGCCGCGGGCCTCAGGAAAGTTACTGGGATAGAAAAACCAGTGCTTTTGTGGGTTTGTACTCCGGAAGCGTTGCCGACCAGTACTGGGCATATCTTCGTCCGCAGGAAAATGGGAATAAAACCGATGTTCGCTGGATGACAATTACTGACCAAAACGGAAACGGTTTGCTTTTTGCCGGTTTACCATTGCTTGAAGTAAGCGCACACCACAATTTACTTATCGATTTTGAATCGATGGAACGCACAGATGGCAGACAACGCGAAGGAGATGTGGTTGTGAACAGGCATATAAACGATGTAAAACCACGCGATTTGACTTCTGTAAATATCGACTACAAACAAATGGGTGTTGGCGGCGACGATAGTTGGGGAGCCCGCACTCACGACGAATATCGTTTGACGGCCACAAAATACAACTACTCTTTCAGAATGAAAGCGATTTCTTCGGGTGACAATCCAGCGGAAATTGCGAAACTGAAATTGTAAAAGGAAATTAATACTGAAGGCGCAAAGTTGCAAAGTTTATGCTTTGAGACTTTGCGCTTTTGTAATTTATTTAGTACAGGAAACACAAATGGGAGGTAAAATATTTTCAATAAATTAATAGTTACAGGAGATTTTGAAAACAGTGATTTGAATGTAACTTTGCAAAAAAAATAATCTAAAAAATGGAATTTCAGAACTATTGGTATCTAATAATATTACTGGTACTTGCAGGACTTACACTGTTTTTGTTCATCAAAAAGTCGATTGTTTTTATTACGGAATTCAAATATATGTTGCCGGCGATCATTTTTTCGGGTACAATATTTATCATGTTGGATATCCGGTTTTTGCAATCAGGGATTATCAGTTTTAATGAAAATTTCCTGGTTGGTAAAAACATTTTTAAACTGCCTCTTGAAGTGTGGCTGTTTATATTAATCATTTCGTTTTTCGCTTTTTCGGTTTATATTTTGGTAAACGTCAAGTTCGAACATTTTGAAAAACCCAACTTGTTTTATGTGGTAAGTGTTTTATTGTTAGTTGGTTTTGCTTATGAAGCCTGGTTTTCGCGGCAAAAATTAGTGCCCTTTTTTGTGTTTTTTCTCTTGGCGATCTATTTTGGTTATACCCTTTTAAGAAACCGGTTTAAACCACATTTAACCAAATTCTACATTTCTTATTTTATTGTTGTTATCCCGTTTTTCCTGATTAAAATATTCCTAAATACTTTGCCAGTAATTTTGTATAATAACGATTATATTTTGGGAATAAGGTTGGTGGGTGTACCAGTTGAGCAGTTTGCAAACTTATTTTTGTTGATGCTTATAAACATTACCATTTTTGAATATCTGAGAGACAATCAATTGTATTAAAATCTTATTAATAAGTCAAGTATGACATTTGTTTATAAAGCCGGAATATTTATTTATTCGCTTTTAATTCGACTATTTTCTGTGTTTAATGAAAAAGCGAAATTATTTGTAAAAGGGAGGAAAAACTGGAAGGAAAACCTGTCATCAAAAATCGATGGGAATTCGAAATACATTTGGTTTCATTGCTCTTCGCTGGGTGAGTTTGAACAGGGCCGGCCTGTAATCGAAGAATTAAAAGATCAGTTTCCGGAGTACAAAATTGTACTCAGCTTTTATTCTCCGTCAGGATATGAAATACGCAAAAACTACCTGCTTGCTGATGTTGTTGTGTATTTGCCTCTGGATACAAAAAAGAATGCACAAACTTTTCTGGATATTGTAAAACCCGAAAAAGCTTTTTTTGTAAAATATGAATTCTGGTATTTTTATATTTCAGAATTGAAACAAAGAAATATTCCTTTATATATTGTATCAGCAATTTTTCGTGAAAATCAACAATTCTTTAAAAATACTCCATGGGGACTTTGGTACCGTAAAATTCTTTTTAAAATTGAACATTTATTTGTTCAGAACGAAAAATCGGGTGAGCTGCTTAAATCTATCGGACTTGCGAATTTTATGGTTACTGGCGATACCCGTTTCGACAGGGTTGCTGCAATTGCCAGGGATTCAAAAAAGTTACCTATTGTTGAAAAGTTTAAAGGAAATTCACTTTTAATTGTTGCGGGAAGTACCTGGAAGCCTGATGAGGAGCTGCTTGCGTCGTTTATCAACCAAAGTGCGAATGTAAAATTCATACTAGCGGCTCATGAGGTTTCTGCTGCCAATATTAACAGAATTCATCAATTGTTAAAAAAACCGGCCATTTCGTTTAGTAAAGTCTCCGAATCAGAAATCGATAAATTTGAGGTGCTGATTATTGATTCTGTAGGGTTGCTTTCATCGCTTTACCGATATGGTGAAATTGCATATATCGGAGGTGGCTTTGGTGTGGGCATTCACAACATTCTCGAAGCGGCAACTTTTGGTTTACCTGTAATTTTTGGTCCGAATTATAAAAGGTTTAAAGAAGCAGTTGACTTGATTTCTGAGGGAGGGGCATTTACAATTTCAAAATCCGATGAACTCCGGCAAACATTGAATACGCTGGTCGATGATAAAAATGAACGCCAAAAAGCCGCGCAAATTTGTAGTAAATATGTAGCAAAAAATGTGGGTTCAACTAAACATATCGTAGAAAAAGTTTTCAACATTGACCCTGTTTTGGATTAAAACCCAGTAGTGGTTTTTTTCTTAAATAATCAGCCCAAACAACCTGAAAATCTGAACATAGAAATAATTAAACCTGCAAAATAGTTTTTACTTTTTGTCAACAATTTGCGGGTTATCAAAGGCTAAGTGTCATGTAGTCAGAACACTAACAGATTAAAGTTGATAACTTTTGATTTTTTTTACCAAAAAAATGCACTGAAATTTTGGATTGTGTTTTATCTTGCAGCACACAAAACCAGAGAAGAGGAAAGACAGTTTTCCCGAAAATTTTATCTATTAATTATTAAAATTTAACTGAACAAAATGGCACTAAGCGAAGTCTTCGAAAAAGTTGCAATTGGCAAAAAAATTTACACTCAGGATGAGGCAGTACAAGCTTCATTAAAGTATTTCAATGGAGATGATCTCGCAGCACGCGTGTGGGTAAATAAATATGCACTAAAAGATTCTTTTGGAAATATTTTTGAGTTGACACCCGACGATATGCACCGCAGGTTGGCAAAAGAAATTTCAAGGATAGAGCAACGCTACCCAAATCCGCTTACTGAAGATGAAATTTACAGTGTGTTGAAAGATTTTAAATACATTGTTCCGCAAGGAGGTCCGATGACTGGAATAGGAAACAGTTATCAGGTTGCATCCCTGTCAAATTGTTTTGTTGTTGGTAATGATGGCAATTCCGATTCTTACGGGGGAATCATGAAAATCGATCAGGAGCAGGTACAATTGATGAAACGCCGTGGAGGTGTTGGCCATGATTTATCGCATATCCGTCCCAAAGGTTCACCCGTAAAAAACTCGGCGCTCACTTCAACGGGTATCGTGCCTTTTATGGAGCGTTATTCAAACTCTACACGCGAAGTTGCGCAAGACGGGCGACGTGGTGCGTTAATGTTGTCGGTTTCGATTAAACACCCTGACTCTGAGAATTTTATCGATGCAAAACTGGAACAGGGAAAAGTTACTGGAGCAAATGTATCGGTGAAATTACAGGATGATTTTATGAAGGCTGTTGAAGCTGGAACACCTTATACACAGCAATATCCAATCGATTCGAAAAAACCTGTATATACTAAGGAAATTGTTGCCGGCGATTTGTGGTCGAAAATTGTAAAAAATGCCTGGAAATCAGCCGAACCAGGAATTTTGTTTTGGGATAATATCATAAACGAGTCAATACCTGATTGTTACGCCGATTTGGGTTACCGTACAGTTTCTACGAACCCTTGCGGCGAAATTCCGCTTTGTCCGTATGATAGTTGCCGTCTCCTGGCAATAAACCTTTATTCGTATGTAGATCAGCCTTTTACAAAAGACGCAAAATTCAATTTCGATTTATTTAAAGAGCACGTACATTATGCGCAAAGGATAATGGACGATATTATCGATTTGGAATTGGAGAAAATTGATGCAATCCTTGATAAAGTAAATGAGGATCCCGAGGACGAACACATAAAATTTACAGAAAGAAACCTTTGGGAGAATATTAAAAAGAAAGCAAACGAAGGTCGCCGTACCGGGATTGGAATTACAGCCGAAGGCGACATGCTTGCAGCGCTTGGTCTGCGTTATGGAAGCGAAATAGCAACAGATTTTTCTGAAGAAATTCACAAAACGACTGCGTTGGAATCTTACCGTTCATCGGTTTACCTTGCTAAAGATCGCGGTGCATTTACAATGTACAGTGCGGAAAGGGAAAAAAATAACCCGATGATAAATCGTATCAAAGATGCCGATCCGGTTTTGTACGAGAAAATGGTAAAATACGGTCGCAGAAATATTGCTTTGCTTACAATTGCTCCTACTGGTACAACAAGTTTGATGACTCAAACTACCTCCGGAATCGAACCAGTTTTTATGCCTGTGTACAAACGCCGACGTAAAGTTAATCCGGGCGATAAAGACGTACGTGTTGATTTTGTTGACGAATTAGGCGACAACTGGGAAGAATACATTGTTTTCCACCACAAATTTAAAACATGGATGGAAGCAAACGGTTACGAAACCAACCGCGATTATACACAAGAGGAATTAAACGAATTGGTTAAAGTTTCGCCCTATTTTAAAGCTACTTCAAATGATGTTGACTGGCTCGCAAAAGTGCGGATGCAAGGAAGAATCCAGAAATGGGTTGACCATTCAATCAGTGTAACAATCAATCTCCCAAGCGATGCAAAGGAAGAATTGGTTGGTGAATTGTTTTTTGAAGCATGGAAATCAGGTTGCAAAGGTGTTACCGTTTATCGCGACGGGTCACGCTCAGGAGTTCTTATTTCAACTGACGAAAAAGAGAAGAAAAAAGGCACAGGATTCCCAACAATCCGTCCTGAAAAATTAGAGGCAGATGTTGTGCGTTTCCAAAATAATAAAGACAAATGGATTGCTTTTGTAGGTTTGCTTGGTGGAAAACCTTATGAAATATTCACAGGTTTTTCTGATGATGAAGACGGTATTTTGTTGCCGCGTTCAATAACAAAAGGCTTTATTATTAAAAGTCGTGAGGACGAAGAAACTTCGCGTTATGATTTCCAATACATAAACTCGCGAGGCTACAAAACAACAATTGAAGGACTTTCGCACAAATTCAACCCAGTGTATTGGAACTATGCAAAACTGATTTCGGGTACTTTGCGCCACGGGATGCCAATCCACAAAATAGTTGATTTGGTTACTAGTCTGCAACTTGATAACGAAACCATCAACTCGTGGAAAGCCGGTGTAGCACGTGCTTTGAAAAAATATATTCCAGACGGAACTTTGGCCGAAGATGCAAAATGTGGCGAGTGTGGTTCCGACGAAGTTATATACCAGGAAGGATGTTTGACTTGTATTTCATGTGGTTCGTCAAAGTGTGGATGATTATAAAGTCTCCACGGACCTCTCCAAAATAGAGGCAGAAAAAAGAATTCCATTTACCTGCGGGTGAATGGAATTCTTTTTTATTAGAAAAATCAAGGTAAGTTGTACCAACTCTTTGCATTCACAGCATAAATTTTACCAACAACTTCTTTAGGTAATTTTAATCCATTGAATTCCCCGTCAATCAAGTTGCTTGTCATTTTGTGGTTGGTAACCAGGTATTCCCAGTCTTTCAACCAGGTTTGGTGCATCTGGTTTTGAAACTGTTCTTTTTCCTGTCCACTGTCAATAATATCGGTTCCATATAAAATTCGATCCTGATATTTTATAAAAAAATCGCGCACTTTTTCATGGTTTTCACGGGTTTGGTAAAATAGTTGTCCCATCCGGGCTGCCATGTCAACTGCAGTGTTTGGGTATTTATCGAGCCATGCAGCAAGTACATCAACACTCCATTCCAAACTGGCAAGATGACAACCAACAAATATAAGTTCCGGATTTTTGTCCAGCATCCTGTCGCGAGCTGCCATTTGTTCTTCGTAGCTTGGAAATTCCGGGTGAAGATACATATGATATTTTGGACTGTTTGCAAAGTAGTTGCTGTCATTTTTTGTTGTCATTTCTTGTAATGGCAGCCAGCAGTTTTTTGGTTCACCCAAATGGCCAACCAATGGAATTTCTCTTTCAGCAAGATGTTTAAAAATGAGGTCAAATTTCGGATCATCAATCATAATTAAAACACTGTCTTTATCCCGAAATTCCATCCCGATGTTTTTCCACACTTTTACAGCAATCGCGCCATCAGCAATGCAACTGTCAAGCCACAATATTGTATTTTCAACCCAGGTAGAATCGTTCCATCCATCGAGGCAAAATGTAGCCGTGTAAGCAAAATCGGCAGGATATTTTTTGAGTAATTCCGAAGATTGGTGCTGAACACCAGCAACCCGTTCGCATTTATCAGTGAAAGTATTAATTGCCAGAAACTTAAAGTTGTCTTTTTTTGCTTGCTCCATTGAATTGTTTTCGGCAGAATATATGTGGTAGTGAGCATCAATTTTTTCAACTTTTTCGAAATCATTCGTCGAATAAAAGTTATTACACGAAATAAGGATAGTTGAAAATAGCATCAAAATCAGGTTTTTAGTATTCATAATGTTGGTTTTAAATGAAGTTTGAAGGTAATAAAATTTGTATTTATTTCTGAGCAAACTATTTTTGATGAAAATTAAAGAACAAAATGATAGAATTTTTACGTACCCGCCGCAGTATCCGCCAGCCGACCATAGCCGTTAACTTAAGAGCCCCGAACAAAATATTTCAAAAAAAATATATCGATTGAACATACTACCCCAATTGGGATAGTATAAGTTTTTTCCTCATTGTCTTTGTTTTTCTATATTAAAAAAGGTGGTCGGTT
>JBFHJA010000020.1:0-20335 GCA_041596165.1 Draconibacterium sp.
TTAAATGTCGAAAAACATGATGAAGCAAAAAGACAAAAAATTAAAAGATGGTCGCACCTTATGTTTTCCGTGCTATTAATTCTTGTAATTATTCTTTTTGAAGCAATTAATAACGAAAGTATTGTTGTTGCTGTGTTTCGTGTAGCAGGTTACACCTACGGACCAATTTTAGGATTATTTGTATTTGGAATGTATTCAAAAAGAAAGGTTAAAGATAATTGGGTTCCGGCTATTGCTGTTCTATCGCCGGTGATTTGTTATTTTGTCGCAAAATATTCACACATTATTTTCAACGGATATGAATTTGGCTTTGAGTTATTGATTCTAAATGGATTATTAACTTTTTGCGGATTGCTCCTTTTTTCAAAAAAACATGTTGTAGAAAACTAATTATTGTAAATAAATGTTAAAAATTGTAAATTGAATTTTTATATTTGCAATAATAACCGGTGCGCATAACCGTTATAAATACATTAAATTTAGAAAATTGGCCAGATATCTACTTCAACTTTTAGCAGTAGTCGCTATTGTAGTCATGGTGTATTCATGCCAGGATGAAGGATATTTGAATTCACCCGATGCACAATTAAGATTTTCAGCTGATACAGTTACGTTTGATACAATATTTACAACAATTGGCTCTACAACACAACGTTTTACTGTTCATAATCCTTATAGCGAGAGTGTTCTAATTTCGCGAATACGTCTTGCGGGTGGCGATTTATCCAGTTTCAGATTAAATGTGAACGGAGAAGTTGGCAATGAAGTGTATGAAACTGAAGTGCCCCCAATGGATAGTATTTTTGTTTTTGTTGAAGTTACTATCGATCCAAATGGCGAGAATTTACCAATGGTTGTGCAGGATTCCATTGAATTTACAATCAACTCAAATATTCAAAATATTCAGCTGATAGCTTATGGACAGGATTTTAAGCTGATTAAAGGGGAAAATATTAAAACAACTACCTGGACATCTGAAAAACCATATTTGGTGTATGATTATGCATATATTGACAGTGTTTCCGTTTTAACAATTGAACCCGGAACCAAAGTTTATTTTCATAAAGGAGCTGGAATGTATGTTAAAGGGAAAATTAAAGCCAATGGAACTTTTCAGGAACAAATTCAATTTTTACCCGACCGTTTGGAAAATTCCTACAAAAATGTTCCGGATCAATGGAATGGTATTGTTTTATTTTCAGGAAGTCATGACAATGTTTTTAACTTCTGTACCATTAAAAATGCTAATATAGGGCTGCAGGTTGGAACTATTGAAGACGAAGGATTTGCTTCTGCTAAATTGTCAAACAGTAGTATCGAAAACATGGCTTATGCGGGATTATTTGCCTTAAAATCAAAAATATATGGATATAACAATTTGGTTGCAAATTGCGGGTTTTATGCTGTTGCACTTTTGGTTGGAGGCGAGTACGAATTTTACCATACAACCATTGCAAACTACTGGGGAAATTATTCAAGTAAAGCACGTTCCACGTCCTCTCTTGTAATTTCAAATGTACTTGTGATTGAAGGCTCAACCGGCGAAAAAACCAGTTACAATGGAGATTTGGAAAAAGCGAATTTCAGAAATAGCATCATTTACGGCAACAATTTGCAGGAAATAGAATTGGGCAACAATAATGAAAATACATTTAACTACTTGTTTGAAAATTGTATTATGCAGGTTGCTGATACTTTCAATGTAACAAATGCCGAACACTATAAAAGTGTATGGAAGGGGGCAGATTTCGATCCATTGTTTATTGACCCCTACAAAGAGTATAACTACCAGTTAGATACATTATCGCCAGCAAAAGACATTGGTAAAGTTTTATATGGAGAGCAATTCCCATTTGATATCCTCAATAATGACAGGACAGAGGATAAAGGTCCTGATTTGGGTGCGTACGAGCGAATTGAAAAGAAAAGTGGCAAGTAGGTTTGGTTGGCTGATTGTATTTTTCCTCTTTTTCTACCTTCATTCTTCGGCCCAGCAAAATACTTCTGAATTTTCAATCCTTTTTTATAATGTCGAAAACTTGTTCGATGCCAAAGATGATTTGCAAAATGAGGATGATGGTTTTACACCAGAGGGTGACATGCATTGGACCAATAAAAGGCTGACAGCAAAACTTTTAAATCTTTCAAAAGCTATCTTAAATGCTTCCGATTGGAGTGTTCCGGACATCGTGGTTTTTGCTGAAATTGAAAACAAGGATGTGCTTGAAAAACTAATCCACAACACTCCTCTAAAATCCTATCCTTATAAAATTATTCATAAGGAGTCACCAGATCGTCGAGGAATTGATGTTGCTTTGATTTATAATTCAACAAGTTTTTCTCCAGTTGAATACAATTACTACGCTTTGGAAATTAATAATGTCGTGCATGAAACACGTGAGTTATTGTATGTATCGGGAGTTTGTAACGGTACTGATACGTTGCACATTTTTGGCAATCACTGGCCTTCAAGATTTTCAGGGTTGCTGGAAACTAAGGATTTACGAACGGCTGCTGCTACACTTCTGAGAAATAAAGTTGATGAGTTAAACATGAAGTATAAATCACCAAAAATTGTAATTCTTGGTGATTTTAATGATAACCCAGAGGATGAATCATTATCAAAAATATTAAAGGCCGGAAGAGTTGAAAAACAGATAGTTGAAAATAGCCTGTATAATTTGTTTTTTGATTTGAAAAGAGATAATCAGGGAACCTTAAAGTATCAATCGCAGTGGTTTATTTTCGATCAGGTAATTGTTTCAGCATCACTTTTTTCGAACAACTCAGGCTTGTTTGTTAAACCTGAAAATGCAAAAATATTGGATTTTCCATTTTTGCTGGAGGATGACAAAAAATTTGGTGGTAAAAAACCGTTCAGAACATATTATGGATTTACCTATAACGGTGGATTTAGCGATCATTTGCCAATCTTGTTACGTTTGAATTCAGCTAATTAATCTTTTCTTTTCAACCCAAGTTCGCTGGCTTTTTGCAACATAAATTCAAAAGCCTCATCAAAATCGTTATGAATTATTCCATCCAAAATAGCTTCTTTAATAGCATCTTTTATTATGCCAACTTCCCTGCAAGGCTCCAATGAAAATATCTCCATAATTAACTCACCTTTTACCGGAGGTTCAAAATTACGGATAGCATCTTTTTCTTCAATTTCTTTCAATTTTTCCCTGACAACAAGGAAGTTTTTCATGTAGCGTTTTACCTTATCTGCATTTTTTGAAGTAATATCTGCTTCACACAATGTCATTAAATCATCAATATCATCGCCAGCTTCAAACAGTAACCTTCTAACTGCCGAATCGGTAACAACGTCTTCTGAAAGCACAATTGGGCGCATGTGAAGGTGTACCATCTTTTGCACATACTTCATTTTTTCGTTTAGAGGTAGTTTCAAACGTTTAAAAATCCCGGGAATCATTTTAACCCCTACAAAATTGTGTGCATGGAAAGTCCAACCCTGACCCTCGATAAATTTCTTTGTTGCCGGTTTTGCAATGTCATGTAGCAATGCCGACCAGCGCAGCCAAAGGTTTTCGGTGTTTGGCACTATCCTGTCAAGTACTTCCAGGGTATGGTAGAAGTTGTCTTTGTGGCCTATGCCGTTTATTTTTTCAACACCTTTTAGTTGTAAAAACTCAGGGAAAATAATTTTGAGTAATCCTGTCTCTTCCAAAAGTTTAAACCCTACGGAAGGTTTGTCGGACATCATAATTTTATTGATTTCATCAATAATTCTTTCTCCTGAAATAATATTTATTCGTTCCCTGTTTTTTGAAATCGATTGTAATGTTTCAGTTTGAATTTCAAACCCAAGTTGGGTTGAAAACCGAATCGCACGCATCATTCGTAAAGGATCATCTGAAAAAGTTATGTCGGGTTCGAGAGGAGTTCTTATAATTTTATTGTTTAAATCTTCAATTCCTTTAAAGGGATCAACTAATTCTCCAAAATTTGATTTGTTTAAGCCAAGCGCCAGTGCATTTATTGTAAAATCACGCCGATTTTGGTCGTCTTCAAGTGTTCCGTTTTCAACAAGTGGTTTTCTTGAATCACTTTGGTACGATTCTTTTCTGGCACCAACAAACTCAATATCAAGATCTTTGTATTTTATCATTGCTGTGCCAAAGTTCTTGAAAATATTTACGTTAGGATTGTTTTTGAGCTTTCCTGCAACTTTTTTAGCAAGTTCGATACCACTGCCAACCGTTACAATATCGATATCTTTTGATTTTCGGTTTAGATATATGTCGCGCACAAACCCACCAATTACGTAGGTTTCCAATTGCATTTCGTCGGCAGTTTCCGATATGATTTGAAATATTTTGTGTTGTAGTTTCTTATTCATTATATGTCAAAATTAATTGTGTCAGTGAGTTTTCACTGACACAATTTTAAAAATCGTGACAAAATTACAATTATTTAGTTGAATCCTTGTCCGAAATCTTTCATTTCAGAAAAAGGTATTATATTTGATATGTACATATCGACATTTATATATATATTGAAATTATTTTAAATTAAATATCATGTTGGAACATTTAACAAAAGAAACTTTCAAAGAGAAAGTATTCAATTTCGAAGCAAATAAAGAGTGGAAATACGTAGGCAATAAACCATGTATGATTGACTTTTATGCCAATTGGTGTGGCCCATGTAAAATGGTTGCTCCCATTTTGGAAGAGTTACAAAAAGAGTATGGCGACAGTATTGTGATTTACAAAGTTAATACTGAGGATGAGCAGGAATTGGCCGGAATGTTTGGAATTCAAAGTATTCCTTCATTACTATTTGTGCCACAGGACGGTCAGCCACAAATGGCGATGGGTGCTTTGCCAAAACAAACTTTTGAAAAAGCGATTGCCGACGTTTTAAAGGTTGAAAAGCCGTTGGTGAATTAAATATAGTTTAGAACTTTTTCCAGTTGAATACCGCGGGAGCCTTTGATTAGAATATCTCCTTCGGTAATTGGATTATCCTGAAGGAAACTGCAAAGCATTTCAACATTTTGGAAAGATTGGCAGTTGAAATTTTTAGCGATTTCAAGAAAGTTTTTGCCCACTGTATAAACCGTTATATCAGGATAACTATTTAATAGTTCAAGAATGGAAGTATGTTCATGGTTTGAATATTCTCCAAGCTCAAGCATATCACCTAAAATCAGGTAACTTTTGTTTGAGCCCATCGACATAAAACTTTTTATGGATGCTTGCATGCTGGTAGGATTGGCATTGTAGGCGTCCATAATTATTTTAAGCCCGTTTTTATTGATCAATTGAGAGCGGTTATTTTGTGGATAATAATTTTTCAATGCTTTTTGAATTGCAATTGGGTCGACTTCAAAATAATTCCCGATACAAGCAGCAGCCAAAATGTTTTCAAAATTGTAATCACCCGTTAGGTTGGTGTTTAAATACAAAACGCCTTTTTTGAAGTTTGCTTTTATGTGAACGAAAGGTGGTGATGCCAGCAGTTCGCCATTAAAATCTGCATTGCCATATCCGAAACTGACTTTGTTCTGAATAAAAGCAGTTAGATCAGTTAAAAGAGGGTTTTCTTTGTTATAGAAAATGGTTCCGCTTTTACTTTGAATGTAATGATATAATTCTGACTTTGTTTTTATAACCCCTTCAAAAGAACCAAATCCTTCGAGATGCGCTTTCCCTATATTTGTTATAATTCCATAATCGGGTTCAGCAATTACACATAAATCGGCAATTTCACCAGGATGATTGGCACCCATTTCAACTACCCCAAATTCAGTATCAGAATTCATTTTTAACAGGGTAAGAGGAACGCCGATATGATTATTTAGATTTCCCTGGGTAAAACTTACATTAAATTTTTCCGACAATACGGCAGAAACAAGCTCTTTTGTGGTTGTTTTTCCGTTTGTACCAGTAATCGCCAAAATTGGTAACCCGAGTTTTCTTCGATGTAAATTTGCCAGATCTTTTAATGTTTGCAATACATTTTCTACAAGTATAGTTTTACCTGGAATTGAATACTCCGGCTCATCAATTATCGCGCAAACGGCACCCTGATTCAAAGCGTTGGAAGTAAATTTGTTGCCGTTGAAATTATCACCTTTCAAGGCAAAGAAAATGCAGTTTTCTTCAATTTTCCGGCTATCCGTTGATATTATCGGATTTTTTGTAAAAAGCTGGTATATTTTTTCTGTTGTTGTCATTCATCAAAAATAAATTTCTTCATAAAATTTGCATAAAAAAAGCCTCATTAAATAAAAATGAAGCTTTTGATATTTTAAGCATAATAATTTAAAATCCTTGTGGGCTGCCCACTCTATTCATTGCGCAACGGAACCCTAAATCGTTTTGCGATTTGTCCTGGTCCAGGTATCTTCTGGTTCCAGGAACAAGCCAGTATGCGCGATCTCTCCATGAACCGCCTTTATATACACGTACGTTGTCGGTTATTAACGATGAATAATTCCCTTGACCGTTATCCTGAATATACATTTTGTCGGTGGTATTGTTTTGAAGGGCATTCCAATCGCCCGACTCTGATATCTGCGAATTTGGATCACCATCGTTAAAATTCCTGTAATCCATAACTGTATCTTTTATCATTTCGCCAAATTCATTTCGCATCAAACTTCCACTATTATCACGGCGGTACTCGGTTACAACGTTCCCCCTGAATGGATTAAACTCATTAACATCTTTAAAAGACAATGGTCTGTATACATCTGCTACCCATTCATTTACATTTCCGGCCATACAGTACAGACCGAAATCGTTTGCTTCATAAGAAAAAACAGGAGATGTAATGTCAGCATTGTCATTTAATGCGCCGGCAATACCCATCATATCACCACGTCCGCGAACAAAATTGGCTTTTATTTGACCTTTGTTCTTTTTAGCATCTTCACGAAGGTAAGCACCGTTCCAGGGATATAGTTTTCTGTCAGTTAAAAGTTCACCATCCATATTTCCAATTAAACCATAAGCAGCATATTCCCATTCCGCTTCAGTTGGTAAGCGATAATTTGGGAGCATAATTCCATCTTCCCAACGAACGCGTTTTGCTGTTCCGTCAGGATTTTCTAATGGTTTCCCCCCATCGGTACCTTGATATAGACCTACCAAATAAGATTTCGTATTATAAACATTTTGCCCTGATTGTGTATTGTCATGGGCAAGGATTCCTTTTTCAACAAGTATTTGCTCGTTAACCCTGTCGGTTCGCCATGCGCAATAAGCAGTTGCCTGCTCCCATGTTACTCCAACAACGGGGTATTCACTATATGCCGGATGCCTGTAATAGTTTTCAACATAAGGTTCGTTAAAGGCTAATTCACTCCTCCACACAGTTGTGTCAGGCAACGCCGCATTTATTTTGGCTATATTGCCAGGATAAACACGGTTTAACCAATGTGTATATTCACGGTAATCCTGATTGGAAACTTCTGTTTCATCCATATAAAAGGAAGGAACAGTTACCCTTCGTGGAGTATTGTCCCAACGATACATCACATCTTGTTCAACACGGCCCATGGTAAAAGTTCCACCTTGAACAAATACTAAACCTGGTCCAGCTTCCTGTTCGTAGCCAGATTTGTTGGGAATGTTTCCAGTTTCTTCGTCGTTATAATTCCACCCTGTGGTTCGGGATACACCGCTGCCTCCGCCTTTTTTACCAAACAAACCACATCCTGACAGGGAAATGGCTAATAAAACCATGAACAAAGTTTTTAACTTCATCATCTTCATTTTTAGTTACTTTTGAGAATGCACAAATATAACTAAAATGTTCAATTCTTATTGTTCAACCATTTTAAAAATATTTCAATTTTTTAGAACTATGTTGATATATTTGCCCGTCAATGGCGCTTTAGCGTGGTATGTTCAGTAGTTTTATTTGTTGCAATATTAATAGGTTTAAGCCGTTAGTTTAGTATTAATTCAGTTGGGTATGAAAAGAATCGCATTTCTGTTGTTCATTATTGTAGTTGGTTTTACGGGGGGAGATGTGCAAAAGGAATTGGTTGTGCTGCATTGGAATGATGTAGTAATTGTGGAAAATGGAGTCTCTGTTTGTAAAGAATTAAACTTCGAAAATGCCGGTTTCCCGGATGCTGAAAGTAATCTACCTGTTTTTTATAAATCTTTCGATTTAGCAAGTAGTAATCAGGATTATAATTTTTCTGTTGAAAATGAAGTTTTTGAAGAAGTAAAACTTAGCGCAGATTTTCAGGGTTGTGAAAACATTAGCAGCAAAATTCAAATTATTACTGAAAAGAATCAATCAAACGGAATTATTAAACTTCATTTACAAATTTCGACTGTTAAAAAAGAGGGCGACAAGATATTTCGATTAAAAAGTTTCGAGTTGAAACGATCTCCCATCGAAACCACGAAGTTGTTAAAAAGCGGACAAACCACCTATGGAAATCATATTTGGAAAATGAGTTCGGTTTTAAATCAGGGTAAATGGGTTAAAATAGGGGTTGCAGCAAAAGGTGTTGTGAAAATTCCATATTCAAAATTAACTTCGCTTGGGTTCGCAGATCCTTCAAAAGTAAACGTATTTGGGAGCGGGGGAACAATTTTGTCTGAAGATCCAGGTGTTATTAATTATGACGATCTTGAACAATGTGCAGTTTGGCATGATAAAAATAATAATGTTGATTGTATGTTTTTTTACTCTCCCGGAACAGTTCAGTGGAACTTGGATGAAACGTTGGGAATTTACAAGCGTACATTAAATGACTATTCAAATAAGGGGTATTTCTTTTTAACTGATAATGTTGGAAACACTAAAGTTGCACAAAAGCTAACCTCAATACAGGAACCAGCTACCCATTCCATTACATCAGGCGACTCATATCAATTGTATGAAAATGAAACAGAAAATGTGCTTGCATTGGGCAAAGGCTTGGGTTCTGGAAAGCAGTGGTTTGGCGATAAGTTTAAGCATAGTTCGGTTACTAATATTGATTTTGATTTAACTGATATTGAAACTACCGAGGCAGTTAAAATTCGCGTAAATGCCATTGCGCGTTCTTTTGCTTCTTCAGAAATGAAATTGCTCGTAAATCAGGTAGAGCAGGGAACTCTGAATTTTAGTCTTGTAAATACCGGAAGTCAAACAACAAATTATGCCGATCAAAAAGAAGGAGTTTTTCCCGTAACAGTTCAGGGGAATCAAAACAAGCTCACATTAAAATATTTTGCAAAAAGTAATAACGGCACTACAGATGATAATGCGTTAGCATGGCTCGACTTCATTGAAATAAATTACCAGAGAAAACTAAAATTTGGAAGTGTACCTTTGTTTTTTCGTGATAAATCTTTAACAAGAGAAGGAAAGATTGTTGCATTCTCAATAGAAAATGCTGTTACGGGTTCGCGCGTTTTTGATGTAACTCTTGTAAATAATGTTGTGGAAGTGCCCGTTGAAATATCTGGAAGCGTTGCAGTAATTAAACGGCCCGGAAACAAACTTGCTGAATATGTCGCCTTTAATCCGAATGGTACTTACAACGAACCAGAATATCTTGGCGAAGTAACAAATCAGGATTTACATGCATTAAGTACACCGGAGTTTATAATAATTACCCATCCAAATTTTATAAGTTCGGCCAATAAACTTGCTAATTTCCACAGGAATTTTGATGGAATGAGTGTTGAAGTGGTAACAACAGAACAGGTTTATAATGAGTTTAGCTCAGGGACTAAAAGTGCCACTGGGATAAGAAATTTCATTAAAATGTTTTATGACAGGGGCGAAGAGCTAAAGTATGTTTTACTGTTTGGAGATGGAAGTTTTGATAATAGAAGTATAAGATCAGGCACCAAAAATTTTGTACCCACATTTCAGTCGAATAATTCACTTTTACCGGTTGCATCGTTTGTTACAGATGATTATTTTGTTATGCTTGATGCTGGTGAAAGTGTGTATAATGGTGCCATTGATCTGGGTATTGGCCGCATTCCGTCAGCAACCACTTTTGAAGCAGAAACAGTAATTAATAAGATTGAGAATTACTATAATGCTGAAGCTTTGGGGAATTGGCGAAATATTGTATGCTTGATTGCAGACGATGAAGATGGAGGTTTGCACATGTCGGATTCCGAAAAACTCGACAAAATGATTAAGGAAACTCATAGCGAGTTTATTACTGAAAAGATTTATTTCGATTCCTATCTTCAGGAGGTAAGTGCAGGTGCCGAAAACTACCCTGATGTTACCACCGCAATAAACAATCGAGTAAAGGAGGGGGTGTTGATTTTAAATTATGTGGGACATGCCAATGAAAATTATATGGCTGATGAACATGTGCTTGATATCAGCAATGTCAATAATTGGTCAAATGTGAACAACCTCCCCATTTTTGTGACGGCAACCTGCGAATTCAGCAGATTTGATGCCGATGAAAGTTCAATAGGGGAACATGTACTTTTTAATTCCACAGGCGGTGGTATAGGACTCTTCTCCACCACTCGCCTGGTATATGCGTATTCAAATTCTTTGTTAAGTCAAAGCTTTTATAGCTTTGTTTTCGAAAAAGATGAACAGGGAAACCGTTATCGCATGGGCGATATCATACGTCTCGCGAAAATTAACACATTAAACAGTATCAATAAAAGAAATTTCAGCTTGTTGGCAGATCCTGCACTTCGGTTGTCGTACCCTAAAAATAAAGTAGTAACCACTTCTGTCAATGGCAATGTAATTGGAAATCGCACCGATACAATCCGTGCTTTACAAAAAGTTGATATCGAAGGTTTTATCTCTGATTTTTCAAATAATAAATTGAGTGATTTTTCAGGAGAGATGACAGTAACTGTTTACGATAAGGAAACTACCGTAAGTACTTTGGGCAACAATGGTGAAACACCTTTTAAATTTAATGTGCGGGAAAATATTATTTACAAGGGATTGACTACTGTTGAAAACGGGGAGTTTTCATTCAGTTTCGTTGTACCAAAAGATATTTCGTATGTAATTGGCCAGGGCAATATTATGTATTATGCACATAATAAAGAAGTTGACGCCAATGGTGCTTTTAATAATTTTATGATAGGGGGATTGTCTGATCAAGTTGTTGAAGACAATCAAGGGCCTGAAATAGAGCTTTATATGGATAGCCGGGATTTTGTTTCAGGAAGTAAAACAAGTAAAAATCCAACATTGAAAGCTTATCTTTCAGATGAAAATGGGATTAACACTGCCGGCACCGGAATTGGGCATGATATTACTGCGGTTTTGGACGATGATTATTCAAATGTTATCGTGCTAAACAATTATTATCAGGCTGTTATAAATAACTTTAAAAGTGGAGTGGTAAGTTATCCATTTAAAAATTTGACACCAGGAAAACATAAAATTACATTTAAAGCATGGGATGTTGCAAATAACTCTTCTGAAGCAGAAATTGAATTTGAAGTTACAAGTGATTTTTATATCAGCAAGGTCATTAATACTCCAAATCCGGTCGTTGATAATACATATTTCAGTTTTGAACATAACCAGTCGGATGCAAATTTAAATGTGATGATCGAAATTTTTGACCAGTTAGGTCGCAGGGTAGATTTCATTAGTACAGAAGTGGGATCATCGGGAACAAAAAGTAATCCCATACGTTGGAATTTTAATGAAACTGGCACACTTCTTTTAAATGGTATTTATATCTACCGCATAACTGCTCAAAATGATGATGAGATTTATTTCTCAAAATCAGGTAAAATGATGATTGCACGTTAAATTTTTCGATGCATAAAATTTTTCATCACTTGTTACGTTTTCATTTGTATTATAAATATTATAAATATGGCTGCAAAAACAATTATTATATCTTTGCAGCCTCAATTTTTTAAAAATTATGAAGCAATTATTTAGACTTTTATTACTTCTGACAATGGTTGTAGCCATATCGGAAAGCGTTATGGCTCAGTCAACTACTTCAGGAGCAAATACAATTACAACAGCAGTTCCATTTCTTTCAATAACTCCTGATTCAAGGGCTGGAGGTATGGGAGATGCAGGCGTAGGTTTAACACCTGATGTAAGTTCGCAACACTGGAATCCGGCAAAATATGTTTTTATGGAAAGTGATATGGGAGTTGGATTATCCTACTCTCCCTGGTTGCGCAATTTGGTTGACGACATCAATCTGGCTTATTTGTCGGGGTATAAGAAACTTGACGATGTACAGGCAGTAAGTGCTTCTTTACGTTATTTTTCCCTTGGAGATATTATTTTTACAAGTGACTATGGCGAAATAAACGGACAACAAAGCCCCAATGAATTTGCCCTTGATCTGGGCTATTCCCGGCTGCTTTCCGAAACTTTCTCTGGTGCAGTAGCACTGCGTTATATCCGGTCTGATCTTACCGGAGGACAAATGGTGGGAGGTGTTGAAACACATGCCGGAAATGCATTTGCTGCAGATGTTGCATTTTATTACCTTAAAGAATTAAGGGTCAACCGCAAAGACAATCTTTTTTCTGCAGGTATTAATATTCAGAATATTGGTTCAAAAATATCATATACCGATGGAACAATAAAAGATTTTATACCAACCACTTTAATGCTTGGCGCTTCATATACAACTGAACTGGATGATTATAATTCATTTACATTTTCTTTTGAAGCCAATAAATTGCTTGTGCCAACACCACCTGCTGATTCAACGGAATACGGTGATGGTGATGTTATTTGGTCGGGAGGAGTAAATTCTGACATTGGCTCCATCGAAGGAATTGTGCAATCATTTTATGATGCCCCAGGTGGATTTCAGGAAGAGATGCAGGAAATTAACCTGTCATTCGGTATTGAATATTGGTATAACAAACAATTTGCAATAAGGGGAGGTTATTTTTATGAACACGAAAATAAGGGTAACCGGAAATATTTCACGGCAGGAGCTGGGTTGAAACTCAATGTTTTTTCTCTTGATTTTTCATACTTGCTGCCTACTCAACGTAATCATCCACTCGAAAATACACTTAGGTTTACATTATCGTTTGATATTGATGCCTTTGGAAATCAACGATGATGGATTTTCGTATCGGACAAGGATTTGATGTACACCGCCTGGCTGAGGGTGAAACTCTTTGGCTCGGTGGTATTTTAATTTTGCACCACAAAGGAACTGTAGCACATTCTGATGGTGATGTGGTTATCCATGCCATTTGCGATGCTATTCTGGGGGCTGCAAAATTAGGAGACATTGGTACCAATTTTCCTGATAATTCATCAGAGTTTAAAAATATCGACAGTAAAATATTGTTGGATAAATCATATCAACTTGCTAAAAACAAGGGGTATGAAATTATTAATATCGATTGCACAATTAGTGCACAACAACCTAAACTAAAACCTTTTATACCCGAAATGGAAATGGTAATGGCAAAAGTTCTTCAAATTGAAGTCGATCAGATTTCAGTAAAAGCAACTACCACCGAAAAATTAGGATTTGAGGGCAGGGAGGAAGGTATTTCGGTAAATGCAGTTGTCCTTTTAAAAAAAATATAAGTAAATTATGAAGACTCTTGTAATAGGCGCAAGCTCAAAACCAGAGAGATACTCAAATATGGCTATTCATGCCTTGCGGAAAAATAACCATGAAGTTATTGGACTTGCAAAAAGGGAAGGAATGGTTTCTGACGTTAGAATTCAAACTATTTTTCCAGCAATGGACAATATTCATACAGTTACAATGTATGTAGGCGCAAAACACCAGGTTGAATATTATAAATCGATACTCGAACTAAAACCTGAAAGGGTAATTTTTAATCCGGGAGCTGAAAATTTTGAACTGGCGGATTTGCTTGAATTAAATGGTATTGAGACCATTGAAGGGTGTACTTTGGTAATGTTAAGTACCGGACAGTTTTGAAAAAAAAATCCAGGATATCATGTTTTATGAGATTCAGTCGTTTGAAGAGTTTTTAAAACTTAAGGAAGAAGAACCAGCTTTACTGGCTTATTTTTCAACCGAGAATTGTAATGTTTGCAAAGTGCTGAAGCCAAAGGTCGCCGAATTGGTTAAGAATGAGTTTCCGAAAATCAAACTTGTTTATATAAATTCCGATGTATTACCTGAACTGGCAGCTCAAAATCAGGTATTTGCTGCACCAACTATTCTTATTTATTTTGAGGGAAGAGAATACATTCGCAAAAGCCGAAACATCGGTATTAGTGAATTACAGCGTGAGATTGAACGTCCGTATTCGATGATTTTTTCGTAGTTTAAAATATTGTGATTCGATGTAAAGCTGTTTTTCTTCTGCTATGCAATCTTCTATATATTTCTCATTTTTTCTTCTTTTCATCTGAACATTTATTATCGACTTTATTTGTTCGCAAAATGAAAGTCTGAATTTGGATGAGTGATATGGTAATCATCGTCAAATATCTTGTTTAAAATCTGTGGTTGTCATAACTTCGTCATTATTTATCCGTTGTCAGATGACACATATCGATAAAAAGGTGCGTTTCCCCGAATATTTATCAGATTTTTAATATTATTTTGAAATATTTGTTAGCAAAATAAAATAGTAGAATTATGAAAAAAGTTAAAATTGGATTTTTAGCTGCCATTGTTGCAGTTTTGTTTTCAAGTTGTGGTTACAACAAGATGGTTACCATGGAGGAGCAAGTTACTTCACAATGGGCGCAGGTTGAAAATGTGTATCAAAGAAGGGCGGATCTAATCCCGAATTTGGTAAATACGGTAAAAGGTTATGCAGCACATGAACAGGAAACTCTTGAAGGTGTTATTGAAGCCCGTTCAAAGGCAACTTCAGTTAATATTGATCCTACCAAGCTTACACCGGAAACTATACAACAGTTTAACCAGGCTCAGGATGGACTTTCATCGGCCTTGAGTAAATTGATGGTTGTAGTTGAGAGATACCCCGATTTGAAAGCTAATCAGAATTTTCTTGATTTGCAGGCACAACTTGAAGGAACAGAAAACCGCATTACAGTGGAACGTATGAAATTCAACGAAACTACACAGGTATATAACGCTTATATACGAAAATTCCCACAGGTAATTTATGCGGGTTGGTTTGGTTTTGAAAAGAAAACCTACTTTGAAGCACAACAAGGAGCAGAAAAGGCTCCCGAAGTTCAGTTCTAAGTAAATGTATATAAAATGAATGTTCAGAAATATTTTACAGAAGAAAACAAACTACAAATAGCCAATGCAATTCGTGTAGCTGAAATGAACACGTCCGGCGAAATACGGGTTCATATTGAAAAATTCTGCAAAGGAAATGTTTTGGATCAGGCAGCTTATGTTTTTGAAAAGTTGGAAATGCATAAAACTCAGTTAAGAAATGGAGTTTTATTTTATATAGCAATTGAAGATCATAAGTTTGCAATCCTCGGAGATTCAGGTATAAATCAAAAGGTATCAATAGATTTCTGGGAAAAAGCAAAGGAAATTGTTTTGTTGAATTTTAAGGAAGGAAAATTGACAGAAGGATTGACAAAAGGAATTTTGATGGCAGGAGAACAGTTGAAAGAACATTTTCCATATATGAAAGACGATAAAAACGAACTTACTGACGACATTTCGTTTGGGAAAAATTAAATACAAAATGAATAGAATAATATCAATAATATCTGTTTTTATTTTTTCAGCGGCAATTTCGGTTGCACAAATTCCTGACCGACCTACTCCCGCAAGGTTAGTTAACGATTTTGCAAACGTTTTATCTGATTCCGAAAGTGCTCAACTTGAAAATGAACTGGTGCAGTTTTCACAAACAACTTCAACTCAAATTGTTGTTGTTACTGTACCTGATCTTGATGGAAATGATCCTGGAAGTTACGCATTTCAGATTGGAGAAAAGTGGGGGGTTGGACAAAAAGATAAGGATAACGGAATTGTAATGTTGATTAAACCCAAAGTGGGGAACAGCAAAGGCCAGGTTTTTATTGCAACCGGTTATGGTTTAGAGGGGGTTTTGCCAGATGCAGTGGTAAATTCAACTGTCATTGACTATGAAATGATTCCACGATTTAAAGAAAACGATTATTTTGGGGGAATTTCAAGTGGAGTAAAAGTTATAATGGACATAACGAAAGGAGAATATACTGCAGAACAATATCAGCAAAAAAATGGGCAAAATAAAGAGGGCGGTTTTATTCCTGCACTAATTATTTTTATCCTGGTATTTGTTTTTATGATGCGCGGACGTCGGAACAGGTTTTATTCGCCAGGTAAAAGCCTTCCATTTTGGCTTGCGATGGGAATGTTGTCGGGAAGTAATCGTTCTGGCGGTTCATTTGGTAATTTCTCGTCAGGAAGTGGCGGATTTGGCGGATTTGGTGGTGGCAGTTTTGGCGGCGGAGGTGCCGGTGGAAGCTGGTAAAACGGGGATATAAAAAAAGAACACCTGCAAAATTGCTTAATGCGAATTTGCAGGTGTTCTTTTTTTAATGGATTTGTCTTAAATATCTGAATCCAAAAGGATAGTCTGTTCGCGATTTGGTCCTACAGAAGTAATTGTAACAGGAATACCCACCTCTTCTTCAATGAAATTGATATAATTGTTTAATTCTTCCGGAAATTCATCCTGGTGTTTTATCCTTGTTAAATCAGTTTTCCAGCCTGGTAATTCAATATATACGGGTTTAACTTCATCATTTAATTCAAAGGGAAAATGTTCAATTGTTTTTCCTTCAACTTCGTAACCCACGCATATTTTTATTGTTTCAAATTGGTCTAAAACATCAGATTTCATCATTATTAACTGAGTAACGCCATTCAGCATTATGGAATATTTAAGCGCAACCAAATCGAGCCAGCCACATCTCCTGGGTCTTCCTGTAGTTGAGCCAAATTCATTGCCAGCCTTGCGCAAAATGGAGCCCGTTTCATCCAGTAATTCGGTGGGGAACGGCCCCATGCCAACACGCGTACAATAAGCTTTAAAAATACCGAGTACTTCACCGATTTTATTGGGTGCAATTCCAAGTCCGGTACAAGCACCTGCAGAAATTGTGTTGGAGCTTGTAACAAATGGATAGGATCCGAAATCAATATCGAGTAAAGTTCCCTGTGCTCCTTCAGCCAAAACCGATTTGTTTTCCAGCATTAGTTTGTTAATCATGTGCTCCGTGTCAACGATTTTGAAGGTTTTAAGAAGCTTAATTCCTTCAAACCATTCTTGCTCACAATCATTAAGAATCTGCTGGAAATCGTATTTATAGAAGTCGGTGAGAAGTAATTTGTGTCTTTCAACACGTGATTTGTATTTTTCGTCAAAATCATGGAGTAAATCACCAACTCTCAGACCTTCACGACCTATTTTATCTTTGTAGGTTGGTCCGATTCCTTTAAGTGTTGATCCAATTTTTGATTCACCTTTTTGCTGTTCCGAAGCGGCGTCAAGCAACCTGTGTGTTGGCAATATCATGTGCGCCTTTTTCGAAATGTATAAGTTTTGTGAAATATCGACACCGATTTTTTTTAATGATTCGATTTCTTTCTGGAAAACAATTGGGTCTATAACAACACCATTTCCAATGATATTTATTTTGTTATCCCGAAAAATACCTGATGGAATTGTATGAAGTACATGTTTAATATTATTGAATTCCAATGTATGTCCGGCATTTGGACCTCCCTGAAAGCGGGTAATTACATCGTATTTCGGAGTTAGCACATCCACAATTTTTCCTTTTCCTTCGTCGCCCCATTGCAGGCCAAGTAAAACATCTACTTTCATTTGAGTTTTTATCTAATATTGATTAATAATCCATCAGGATACAATTTGAAATTTACAAGTATCTCACGTCTTTTTGAGACAATGAAACGCAAGTAATTTTCAATATTTTTATTCAAACAAAACCGTGAAAATCAATCTTGCAGAAAAAATTTTCACGGCTTACAATTAAAGCGTTTAAAAGTACAAATTATTTTTGTTAAAGGGCGAAAAAGATTTGCAGCTTATACGGGATTTAAAAAATATTAAGAAACCCGGAGATTTCTATTTCAGATTTTCTCCGTAAATGTATAAAGTGTGGTGCGAAAGTTTAAAATTGTTTTGTTTGCATGCGTCTTCAATGATTTCCCGTATCCGGGGATCAAAGAATTCGATAACATTTCCATTTCTTGTGTCGATTAAATGATCATGTTGCATAGAAGCAAATGCTTTTTCAAATTGGGCAATGTTTTTCCCAAACTGATGTTTTACAACCAGCTTACAATCAAGAAGCAAATCGATTGTGTTATAAAGCGTTGCCCTACTTACCCTGTAGTTATTGTTTTTCATCGAAATATACAATGATTCAATATCAAAGTGACCTTCGCGAAAATAAATTTCTTCAAGTATTGCAAACCTTTCCGGAGTTTTCCGATGTCCATTTTTTTCCAGGTATTCAGTAAACATATTTTTTACTGTTTCTCTGGTTTTATGGTTATTCATAATTAAACCAATTTAAAATAGGAAGTAAAATTAAAATTTTTTTTGATATTCTTTAGAATGAATAAAAATTAATCGTTTAGATTTTTTATGCGTGAAACGTTTTCAATACCTTTTATCTTCTTTAATTGTGAAATTAAATTGTTTAAATCATCGGTATTGTGAATGTACAGGAATAAATCACCTTTAAAGATGCCGTCGTTAGTTTCAAACTGAACCGATCGCATATTTATATTATTTTCATTTGAAATAATATTTGTAACTTGATTTACAATTCCCATTCTGTCGAATCCTTCGAGTAAAAGTCGGGTCAGGTAGGATTGTTTTTTGAATTTTGTCCATTCCGCTGCAACAATTTTTTCGCCCTGGTTTGACAAGTATTTGGCTAATACAGGACATTCTGTTTTATGGATAATTACATGATCGTCGGTACTCAAATAACCCAAAACTACATCGCCGGGAATAGGGTTGCAACATTTGGCCAGTGAAAAGGAGATATTATCCTGGTTTTCTTTTAGTAGGAAAGGTATTTTACGGTCAATTTTATTTTTTTTAGGGACTTGTTCTTCTATGTCTTCAGTCTCCTCAATTTCCTCTCTTTTTTTATTGCCAAAAGTTATTTGCCAGTATTTAACTAGTTTATTTTCAGATTTACGGACAAGTATTTCATTTAGATCTTTTAATTCAATAAAACCCATTCCTACTTGAGAGTACAACTGATCTTTATTGTTTAGATTGTAATGCCCTATAATTTTCTTTAAATTATTGGATGTAAGTAAGGCGCCAGTTTTAAGAACTGCTTCTTCAACAATACTCTTTCCGTTTTCAATGTGTTTGTTTTTTTCGAGTTTGAAAGCATCTTTAATTTTATTTCGTGCTTTTGCGGATGTTGTAAATTTTAACCATTCCAATTTTGGAGTTTGGTTTTTTGAAGTTAAAATTTCTATTTGGTCGCCGTTTTCTAATACATGACTAATGGGTACCAATTTCATATTTATCTTGGCACCAATGCATTTATTCCCTAAATCGGAATGGATTTCATAAGCAAAATCAATAATTGTTGAACCTTGTGGCATTGAAATCATATCACCCTTCGGAGTGAAAACGTTTATGTCTGTGCCGTATAAGTTGAGTTTAAAATCATCAAGAAATTCAAAAGCATCGGCATCCGGATTTTTCAAATGGTCGCGAATTCTTTCTATCCAGGTTTCCAATTCATTTTCAAATGAAGTTATGTCTTTGTATCGGTTATGCGATGCAAAACCCCGATTGGCAATTTCATCCATTCGTTCAGTTCTGATTTGTACTTCAACCCATTTTCCCTGGGGCCCCATTACTGTAACATGCAATGATTCATAACCATTGACTTTGGGTAGGTTAATCCAGTCACGAATTCTGTCGGGTTTTGGTTTGTAAATGTCTGTTACAATGGATAAAACATCAAAACACTGTCTTTTTTCAGAAATATTGGGGTTGGGTTTTATAACAATTCTAATGGCAAGAATATCGTATATTTCATTAAAGCTAACTCCTTTTTTCTGCATTTTTTGCCAAATCGAGTAGCTTGATTTTAAGCGATGAGTTACTTCGCAATCAAAATATTCATTATTAAGCTTAACCTTAATAGGTTTTATGAATTCATTTATAAGGTAGTTTCGCTTCTCCTCCTGATTATGCAAAAAATAGGTAATTTGACTGTATTCCTCGGGATGTTTATATTTAAAACTGAGTTCTTCCAATTCTGTTTTAAGTGTATATAGTCCTAGTCGCTGGGCAAGAGGAACGTACAAGAAAAGTGTTTCGCCGGCAATTTTGGTTTTTTTATTGGGAGGCATTGAGTCGAGGGTTTGCATGTTGTGAAGGCGGTCTGCAATTTTTATCAAAACAACCCTTACATCTTCCGACAA